>JBGPDL010000004.1:0-80555 GCA_041482275.1 Gemmatimonadota bacterium
CGGGGCACGCATCGACATCGAGTCACCGCCCGGCGCCGGCACGCAGGTCACGCTCAGCTTCCCGCTCGCCCTCCAGTGAGACCGCGGTTTAGTATTCCGCGAACGCGCTGTCGGCGTGAGCGTCCCACTTCGCAACGGAGCGATCGTGCGCAGAGCGTCTCGAACAGTCGCGTTGGGCGTCTTCCTGCTGTGCGCCGCCGTGCTCCCGCTCGCGGCCCAGTCCTACCACGTCGCGCGCACCTACACGCTCGGCGGCGACGGTGGGTGGGATTACCTCGCCCTCGACACCGTCGGCCATCGGCTGTTCATCGCGCGGCAGGATCGCGTCATCGTGGTGGACCCCGATAGCGGCAAGGTGCTCGGTGAGATTCTGGGTCTGAATCGAGCGCACGGGGTCGCGTTCGCGTACGAGGCCGGTCACGGATTCGCGACCTCGGGAGCGGACAGCACCGTCACGATGTTCGATCTCAAGACGCTACGAGTGCTCGGGCACACCACGGTCGCCCCAGACGACGACGCGGTGCTGTACGACCCGGTGACGAAGCGGATCTTCACCTTCAACGGAGACGCGCACTCAGCGACGGTAATCGACGCGGTGTCGGGAAAGCGAATCGGCAACATCGACCTCGGTGCGGGCCCCGAGTTCGGTGTCTCGGCGGGCGACGGAAAGATCTATGTGAACCTCGAGGACAAGGGCGCCGTGGCGGAAATCGACGCGGCGGCGATGCGAGTGACGCGGCAGTGGTCGCTCGCGCCGTGCGAGTCTCCCACCGGTCTGGCCATCGACCGTGAACACCACCGGTTGTTCAGTGGCTGCCGCAACCAGGTCATGGCGATCTCCGACGCGACCAGCGGCGCGCTGGTCGCGACGGCGCCGATCGGGCAGGGCGTGGATGCCTGTCGCTTCGACCCGAATACGCAGCTGGCGTTCGCCTCGAACGGCGACGGAACGCTGACGGTGGTCCACGAGGATGCGCCGGGAAAGTTCACCGTGGTCGCCACCGTCGCCACGAAGCGGGGCGCGCGGACGATGGAGCTCGATCTCAAGACCCACCGGCTGTATACGGCGACCGCGGACTTCGGCCCGCCGCCGGCCGCCACGGCGGAGCACCCGCGCCCCCGGCCCAGCGTCGTACCGGGGACCTTTGCGCTCTTGATCCTCGACCCCTGACGGGCGCGCGGCGGCGCTCAGTTCTTCTCGTGTACCACGCTCACGACCTTCCCTGTGAGCGCGTCCACGTTCACTTCCTCGATGCCCGGCTTCCCTGCAACCGTGAGGTCGAACGACCAGATCAGATGGCGGTGCTCCCGCTCGAGCTCGAGCGCCTTGACGGTGCTTCCCGGAACGCGCGCGAGGGCGCGGGCGCGGGCTGAGTCCTCGGAGATCTTGGCTTGCGGGAGAAGCTTCCCCGGCACGTCCCGTTTGTAGGGGGGCGTTGCCGGGTGTTGGGCGGCGAGGGTCCTCGTCGCAATGGCGCACGCGAGCAGCAGGGCGAGGATGATGGAGCGGTTCGTCATGAGGTCTCCTTGAGGGTGTAGTGCCGGCCCCGGATCGCGATGAGCAGCGTGGGGACAGCGAGCAGGGTGATGGGCGTGGAGAGCGTCAGCCCGCCGATGACGGCGAGGGCGAGCGGGCGCTGCAGCTCGCTCCCGGCTCCGAGCCCCAACGCGAGCGGGAGCAGGCCGAAGAGCGTGCACAGCGTCGTCATCAGGATGGGGCGGAGCCGCACCCGCGCGGCCTCGCGGAGCGCCACCTCCAGTGCCACGCCCTCGACCCGCATCCGGAGCCGGGTGAAGTCGAGCAGGATGATCCCATTCTTTACGATCAGCCCGACGAGCAGGATCAGCCCCATGAACGAAGCGACGTTCAAGGCGGTGCCGGTGATCAGCAGCAGACCGAGGGCCCCGACGAACGACACCGGCGCGACGAGGAGCACGATCAGCGGTTCTACAAACGATTCGAACTGCACGACCATCACCGCGCACACGCTCGCCACGGCGAGTCCGAGCACGAGCAGCAGCGCGTGGAACGCCGCCTGTTGGCTCGCGTACTGGCCCCCGAGCGCGACGCGCACACCCGCAGGTGGCGCATGCCGGGCGAGCACGCGCTGCACGTCGCCCATCACTCCTCCCAGCGAGCGGCCGCTTACGCCCGCCGTCATCGCGATCATCTGCTGTTGGTTCTCGCGATCGAGGCCCATCCGGGACTCGGCCGGCGTGAAGGCCGCGAGACTGCCGAGCGGCGTGACGCGGTGCGCCCCGGAGCCCTGGACGGGGAGGGAGCGAAGCCGGAGCGGGTCGAACCGCACCGAATCCGGTGCCCGCACCCGCACGCCCACCGGCCGGTCTTCGGCGCGGATCTCACCGGCGTTCACTCCGAGTAGCGCGGCGCTGACCGTGGTGCCCACGTCCATCGGTGTCATTCCGATGCGGTCGGCCTCGGCCTGGTGCACGCGCATCAGCAGCTCGGCGGAGGGCTCGCTCGCGCCATCGTAAAGATCCTCCAGTCCCGCGACCTGCTTGAGATCCGGAGCGAGCCGCCGCGCGTAGGCCTCGAGGGTGTCGAGCCGCTCGCCGAACAGCTTGATCTCGACTGGCTTGGCCGCGCCGGCGAGATCGTTGATGACGTCCGAGAGGATCTGCACGAACTCGATGCGCAGACGTGGCACGCCGGCTGTGATACGGTCCCGCACGTCGTCCATCACAGCGAAGATGTCCCGCGCGCGCTGGTTCCGCGGCACGAGTCGCGCCACCACGTCACCGGTGTTCTGGGCGGTGGCGAAGAGCCCGAGCTCGGCGCCCGTGCGCCGTGACGTCCCCGCGATCTCCGGCGTTGCGGCGAGAATGCGCTCGGCGATGCCGACCTGCCGATTCGTCTCGTCCAACGCCGTGCCGCCGGGCGTGAAGTAGTCCAGGACGAACGCTCCCTCGTCCATTTCCGGCAGGAAGCCCGTCCCGACCACCCGCCACAGACCGATCCCCACGATCATGAGCACCACTGCCGCGGCGCCGATTCGCCGGGGATGGTGCAACACGGCGGCGAGCGCCCGCTCGTAGCGCGGGCCGAGGGCGTCGAGCGCCTGCAGCGCCCGAGCGAGCGGACCCCGCGTGACGGCCGCCACCTCGTGCGCGGTAACGAACTGGTCGGCGAGCAGCGGGATGATGGTGAGCGCCAGGCCGAGCGAAACCAGGACGGCCACGGTGAGCGTGGTCGCTAGGGCGGCGAAGAACTGCCCCACCACCCCCTGGAGCAGCCCCAGCGGGAGAAACACCACGACTGTCGTGAGCGTGGAGGTCGTGACGGGCCAAATGAGCTCTTGGACCGCTGCGCGAATCGCCTGGAGCCGCCCGCCAGGCAGTGCCAGATGACGCGCGATGTTCTCGGTGATCACGACCGCGTCGTCGATCACGAGTCCGATGGCGATCGCCATCGCGCCCAAAGTCATGAGGTTGAAGGTCTGACCGATGAGGCTCATCACGAACACGGTGATGGCCAGGGTGAGCGGAATCGCCGTCGCGCTGATGGCCGTGATGCGCCCGTGACGGAGGAACAGCAGCAGGACCACCACGGCCAGGCCTGCGCCGACGAGCATGGCATCGCGTACGGATCGCACGGCATCGCGGACCAAAGCCGCCTGATCATACACCGGCTTGAGGCGCACGCCGGGTGGCAGCGTCGGCGCGAGCGCGGCCACGATGCGCTCCGCGCTGTCCGCCACAGCGAGCGTATTGCCGCCGATCTGCCGTGTGATGTTGATCAGCGCCGCCGGCTTGCCGTCGCCGGCGATGATCCGGACGTGGTCCTCCGTCCCCACCTGCACAGTGGCGATGTCGCGTACGCGCAGGCCGTTCGGAAGCACCACAGCGCCGATGTCCTCCGGCCGGTGCGCCTCCTGGTCCGTAACGATGAGGTATTGCCGGTAGTCCTGCGCCACCCGGCCCACCGCCTGCACCGTCACCGCCCGTCGGATGGCGTTGGCCAAGTCCGTGTACGTCATCCCCTGGGCCACCAGGCGCGCGGGGTCCGCGATGACTTCGATCTCTCGAATGTCCGAGCCCTGCACGTCCACGCGACCGACGCCGGGGACGCGCGAGAGCAGCGGCTTGATCTCGTAGCGACCCAGATCGTACAGCGTGGCCGGGTCACCGCCCTCCAGGTTGTACGACAGGATCGGGAACAGCGATGGCGTGAGCTGCTCGATTTCGATGGTGAGGTCGGGCGGCAGGGTGCCGCTCACGTGGTTCACGCGCGCCCGCACGAGCTGGAGGGCGTAGGTCATGTCCGTACCCGGCGCGAACGTGATCGAGATCTCGCTGGCGCCGCGGATCGAGTGGGACCGCACACGCGCCACCCCCGGCACGATGCTCACGGCCTCCTCCAACGGCCGGGTGATGCTGAAGACCACCTGCCGCGCGCCCAGGGTGGAGCCTTGGGCGACGACGGTTATGCGCGAGAACTGCAGCTCGGGATAGATGGCCGATGGCAGCCGCAACGCGCCCCACACGCCGGCGGCGCTGAGCAGGGCCACGACGAGATAGACGAACCGCTGCTGGCGGGACAGGACGTCGAACAGGTTCACTGCGGCGGCCGGCCGATGCGTACACCGTCCTCGACGCCGTAGGCGCCGGTCGTGACGACCGTCTCGCCGCCGCTGAGGCCGGTCACGATCTCGGCGAGGGTTTCGCTCCGTGCGCCGACCGTCACGGGACGGGCGTGGGCGACGCCCGCATTGTCGACGACGAAGACTTGAAACCCGTCTTGACCGGCGATCGGAACGAGGGCGGCGATGGGAACGGTCACGGCGCGGGGATGCAGCGCCGTCACGATCCTCCCGAAGACCGACTCGCCGATGCGGAGGGGACGCGCCGGGCGCTCGATTCGGGCGCGCAGCGGCACGGCGCCGGATGAAGAGTCGACCGCGGCCGCGACGCCCGTCACCACGCCCTGCCCCAGCGCCTCGGCGCTCGCGCCTTCCCCGCCGGTTGCGGTCACCGGGGCGCCCTCCTTGATCCGGGCGGCATCGGTCGGGGACACGCTGAAGACGATGTCGAGCGCCGCCGGGTCCACGACCGCGACCAGCGGCTGGCTCGGATCAACCGAGGCGCCGAGCACCGCGGTCATGCGGGTGACGACGCCCGAGAGCGGGGCGCGCAGCGTGGCGAGCTGCTGCGAACGGCGGGCGGTGCCTGCGGCCGCCTGTGCCTGGGCCAGGTCCGTCGCCGCTTGGTCTGCGTCCTTCTGAGGGAGCACGCCCGCTTCCACGAGCCGGATCGCGCGGGCGTAGGCGTGCTGGGCGCTCTCGAGCGCGGCGGCGGCGCTCTTGGCTGCCGCGTCGAACGGGGCCCGCTCGAACTCGATCAGGGTGTCTCCCTCACTCACACGCTGCCCTGGCGCGACGAAGATGCGGGCCACCCGGGTCGCAGCGGGCGCGGCCAGCTCGGCGAAGCGTCCGGGCCGCGGCGTCACCGTGCCGATGGCCGGCACGACCTGCGGAAAGTCCTGAATGGTGGCGACCGCGGTAGCCGCACCGACCACGGCTCGGTCTGCCTGCGTCGCGTCCTCGCTCCGCTGGCGACCGCGGCAGCTCACAAGCAGCGCCACCGCGCCCAGGAGCGCCACGAGCGCCGGAGTCCGTCTCACGGCTGCTCCGAGCCGGTGAGCACCCGGAGCGCGGCCGCGGCGTCGTTCGCGGCGGCGACGTCGTCGATGTAGCGACCCAGCGCCTGGCGGGCGTTGCGGTGGGCCTCGAGCACGTTGGGAAGAGCGACCGCGCCCTCGGCATACGCCTGGAGGGACATCGTCGCCACGCGGTCCGCGCTCGAGAGCAGCTGCCGATCGCGCTCGAGCCGCGCCAGCGCCTGCGCGAACTCCCGTCGCGCGCGCGCCAGCTCCGCATCCGTTTCCCGCCGCACGAGATCCAGGTTGGCCCGCGCGCGATCACGCGCTGCCGCGGCCTGCGCGACCTCGCCGCCGTTCCAGTTGAAGAGCGGAAGCGGCACCGAGAGCCCGATGGTCGGCAGTGCACCATGTAGCCCGCCAGGATCGCCGTGCTCAACGCCCAGCTGGAGGCTCGTCATGGCGAACACGCTGCGATGCGCCAGGGAGAGCGCGCGCTCCAACGAGCGCAGGGTCGCGATGGCGGCGACCACGGGAAGCGGCTCCCCCACGGCGAACGGTGCGCCGCCTGTGGGCGGTATGAGCGAGTCAATCAGGGTGATGGATGGCGCATCCGCTGCCAGCCCCATCGCGAGCTGGACGGCGAGCACCGCGTCCAGCGCGGCGAGCGAATCGTCCGCGGCGACGTTCTCGAGCTGCCCGGCGTTCACTGCGGCGAGCCGCACGTCCAGCTCGCTCACGTCCCCCACCTCGTACCGTAGCCGCGCCATCTTGAAGAGGCTATCGGCATCGCTTGCCGTGCGGCGCGAGAGCTGCGCGTGGGCCAGCGCAGCGAGCGCTTGGGTGTAGTGGCTGTCCACGTCCCGCTGGATGGCGGCGCGCTCGAATGCGAAACCGTAGCGGGCTGCATCCCGCGCCGCTGCGGCGGCACCGATCCGGGCCGACCGGATCCATGGCAGATCGAGGGGAAGGTCGGCGACGACGTGGTAATGCGGGACGTCTTTGGTGTACGTGGCGGAAAGCAAAGGGTTCGGGTACAAGGAGGCGCGGTGCAGCACCGCGGCGGCTGCCGCAGTGTCGGCGCGGCCGAACGCAGCGCGCGCACCGTGGGCGAGCGCTGCCGCCACCGCTTGTGCGCGGGTCACCGGCTGCTGGCCGGACAGCGATAGCGCCGCCGCGCCGCCCAGACCGGTCGCAAGAACGAATGAGCGCAGCAGACGTGCGGGAGTAGCCATTTGTGCTGCGGAGAAACCTACGCGGCGAACCTGTCAGGAAGCTGACAAGCCCTCGCGCCACCCTGCCGGACGCTGCGAGTTCAGCGTGGTATCTCCTTGGGCCGCTCCGCGAACCGCAGGAGCAACGCGACGCCCAGCAACGCCACCGCGATCCAGACGAGCCAGCGCCGCCCGGTCGCCATCCCGGCGAGGCCGGCCGCGAGGCCCGCGCCCGCGAGCCACGCCTTGAATACGAAGAACCGCGTCACTTCTTGAGAAACGCCTGCAAGGCCGCACGGAAGTCGGGTGTGGTGCGGCTCACCGCGTTCACGTCCGCGCCCAGGCGGAGGCCGTCCTCGAAGCGCAGCCCGTCGAGCTGGTAGAACTGCTGCTTGGTGAACGCCAGGGCCGAGGCGCTCGTCGCGGTGAGTGCGCGCAGCACCTCACTCACCTGGTCCTCGAAGTCCGAATCCTGGTACACCCGGGACACGAGCCCCGCTGCCGCTGCTTCGGACGCCCCGAGGATCCGTCCGGTGGCGGCCAGGTCGAACGCGATCTTCTCGCCCGTGATGCGCTTGAGGAGGGTCAGGACGATCGCCGGCACGAAGCCGCGTTGCACCTCCGGGTACCCGAACCGGGCGGACTCCGCCGCGAGCACTAAGTCGCAGGCGGTCGCGAGCCCGCAGCCCCCGGCCAGCGCGCGCCCCTGCACCACCGCCACGATCGGTTTGGGGAGCCGTCGCATCCGGAGGAAGATCTCGGCGAACCGCAGGGCGGCCCCGCGATTCTCCTCGACGCTCTTGTCCGCGGAGGCGAGCAGCTCGTTCAAGTCCATTCCGGCGCAGAAGTCACGACCGGCGCCCCGCACCGCCACGACCCGCACGCCGGCATCGAGATCGGCGCGCTCGAAAACCGCGAGCAGGGCATCGATCATCGGCGTGTCGATCGCGTTCTTCTTGTCCGGGCGATTGAGCGTCGCGGTGAGGACGCCGCCGTCGAGTTCGGCCAGTACCCGGTCGCTCACCGCGGCCGTGCCACCTCGAGGCGCAGCAAGGCAGTCGAGAACACCTTGCCCTGCGCATCGGTCTTGAGCGAGATCGTGCCGCCGCCGTCCAGCGCGCCGTGCAGCAGGAAGTTCAATGCGTGCAGGTTCGGCAGCTCGTAGCGCTCGACCTTCCCGGTGATCATTCCCTTGAAGTGCCGCGCCACCCGAGCCGCGGTCACGTGCTTCACCAGAAACGGATAGTACTCGGGTTTGAGCGCGATCAGCCCCACGTTGGCCGTGTCGCCCTTGTCTCCGGATCGCGCATGGGCCAGCTCGCGCAGCGGGACGGTCTTCCTTCCATCAGCCCGACCCCCGGTTCGCCCGACCGGCTGCTTCCTCATACGTCCACGAACTCGACGCACGGCTCTACCATGCGCTTGTCGAGCAGGGCCGGCCAGTAGGCGACGATTTCTTCGGGCTTGGGCCGTCCGCCCGCGAATCCGGTGACGCTCGGGGGCCCGTTGAGAATGAGGGGCGCGATCTCGTGCGTGAAGCGCTCGACCGCCGCCTTGTCGCGCGCCCGCACCCCGACGCGGAGCTGCACTTCCGGGAGGTCGTCGAGCGGGGCGCTCGCGCGAGCCAATGGTCCGTGGGTCGCATCGGCCCCCACGAATTCGGTCAACACCGCCTCGAACTCGAGCCCCAGGTCGGCGAGTCGCTGCCGCAGTATCCGGTCCGCGGCCTGAGCCTTCTTGTACGCCTCCGGCCAGGCGTACACCAGGGTGCCCACGGCCTTGTACCCGTAGAAGTAGGCAATCGAGACCTTGAGCTTGTCCGTCGCGGGCTTGCCGCGGATGCCCGACACCCGCACCCGGTCCTTGCCGGCCTGCGCGAGCCTGATCGTGGTGAAATCGGCGACGCAGTCGGGCGTGATGTACTCCGCGGGGTTGCCCATTTCGTACACGAGCTGCTCGGTGACGCTCGCGACGCTGATGCGCCCGCCGGTACCCGGATGTTTGATGATGTCGAACGTGCCGTCGGCAGCCGCCTCGACGATCGGGTAGCCGACGTTCGCCAGATCGGGGATCCGCTGCCAGTCCACGAGGCAGTTGCCGCCGCTGCACTGCGCGCCGCACTCGATCGTATGACCCGCGACCGTCCCGGCGGCGAGGAGGTCCCAGGCGTCGGCGCGCCACCCGAAGGCATGGATCATGGGCGCGAGCGTGAGCCCCGTATCGGTGACGCGTCCGGTGATGACGATATCGGCGCCCCCGCGCAGCGCGTCCACGACCGGCCACGCCCCGAGGTAGGCGTTTGCCGAGACGACGTGGTCGCGCACGTCGGAGAGCGGCCGGCCGGTATCGAGATTCCGGAGCTCGTGCCCACGGGCCAGCAGGCCGTCCAGCCGTCCGAGCAAGTCGTCGCCCGTGACGACGCCGATCCGCAGCTTCCCGTCCAAGCCGAGCTGGCGCGCCGCCGCCGCCACCGCGTGGGCGCAGGCACGCGGGTTCACACCGCCGGCGTTGGCGGTGACCTTGATGCGTCGCTCGGAGAGGATGGGCAGGATGCGCGCCATCAGCGGGATGAAATCCTTCGCGTACCCGAGCGCCGGATCGCGCGACTTCTGCTTCTGCAGGATGGACATCGTGACTTCGGCGAGGTAGTCCATCATGAGGTAATCCACCGGCCCGCCCGTCACCTGCCGGTACGGCGCTTCGAGCCAGTCGCCCCAGAAGCCCTGGCCGCCGGCGATGCGTATGGTCCGAGACCCGGGCGGCTGCTTCACGGATGCCACGTCACCCAGCGCACGGCGTCGGCACCGGCGCCCCCTGCCATCTGCACCCTCAGCTCCACGAGCGGGGCAAAGCCCGGCGGGAGGGCCAGCTCGGGGCTCTTCCCGAGCGGCACCGTGCTGCGGCCGCCCGGTACGACGCTCACGTCTACGCCGTCGCCCGCGGGGCGGGACTCCTCGAGCAGAAACCGCACGCGCACCGTGGCGCGCCACGGGTGCGCACCGTTGTCGCGCGCGAACGCCGGGAACAGCTCGACCGTAAACGGACGACCACGCAGCGCCGGCGGGATGGTGACCGTGTGCCGCCCGGACGCGTAGTTCAACGCCCCCTGGCCCAGCTGCTGTCCGGTGGAATCGAAATCGGTGACGCCGAAATCCGTGAAGTCGTCCCACTGCTCGCGCGGCATCGCCACGTCCACCACGGCCCGGGCGGCCCACTCCGGCACCCGGACGCTCACGCTCTCGGCGGCTGCGCCGCGCCCCGCCACGGCCATCGTGCGCTCCGCCCCCACGAGCGATGGGCGCGCCCGACCGGCGGCAGTCTCCGAACCCGTGTTCGTGGCTTCCAGGCGCGTCGCCGCCTCGCTCAAGGCCACTGGGGCGAGCCGCGCGCGTACGGTGACCACCGCTCCCGCGAGGGGCGGCGCGAACACGTCCAGCTCGTACACCCCCGGGACCAGATCCTCGGCCCGTACCAGGAACCGAGCGGTGCCGGGCTCGGCGTGACCGAGCGCGACCTCTTCCGCGTCGCGGAACGGCTGGCCCCCCGGCTCGTACAATCGAGCGGTGGCTCCCTGTTGCACCGAATCCGGGAGCGTCACGCTCGCGTCCAAGGTTGCTCCGGCCTGCGCCACGCGCAGGAAGTAGCGCTGTACGCGCGCACGGCCGATGGCGCGCCGCTCGTCGAACAAGGGCCTGGCGCTCACGTCCAACGGCACGATGACCGTGTTCGCGAGCGTGAACAGCGGGCCCGCGAGCGTGTCGCTCGGATTCCAGGCGCGCACGACGCCGATGTAGAGCCCCGGCGCTGTGAGCGCGCCCGCGGCGTACGTCACCGGAATGTCCGTTTCGCGCGGGCCCGCCTGTATGCTGGATGGCACCGAGAGCCAGGGCACGCTGCTCTTCAGGAGGAATTCCGCGGCCCGCAGCCCCGCCGCGTGCCGGACGCGGAACGGCTGCAGCGTATCCGCCGGCCCGGCGAGCCCGGACGCCCGGAACGCCGCGGAGCCCCCGGCGGGTGTTCGCACCACATATGCCGACCCCTGGTGGCCGGCGACCAGCCAGCGGTACGCGGTCTCGAGCCGGGGGAGACCCGCGCCGTCGTCGATCACCGTCTCGCCGCCGAACGGGATCGCTGAGACGCGCAGCGCCTGCATCACGTCCGCCGCACTCACCGCGCGGCCCGACTGCTGCATTGCCGAGAGAAGGCAGGCGGCAAGGCCGGCCGCGTGGGGCGCGGCCATGCTGGTGCCGCCCTTGATCTCATTCGCGGTATCCCAGCGCGGGACGGACGAGAAGGCGACTCCCGGGGCCACGAGATCCGGCTTGCCGACCTCGCCCCCGCGCGAGCTCCACCACCCCATCACGTCGGCCTCAGGAGGCGTGCCGGCCTGGGGAGGCCGAGCGAACGCCCCGGGGTAGGAGGCGCCCACGGAGAGCGCGAGATCCGCCGAGCCGGGGAACCCCATCGTCGAGAGGCCGGGGCCGTCGTTCCCGGCGCTGATCGTGAATACGATGCCCGGATGCGCCGCGAGGAAGGCGTTGACGATCGAGTCGATGACGGCGTGTCCTTCGAACTCGTTGCCCACGCCGAAGCTCAGGTTGAGGACGAGCGGCATGTTGCGTTGCTCGGCGTAGCGGGCCGCGTAGAGCATCGCCCGCTGCATGCTGCCGCTCACCGAGATACCGCCGCGCGCTGCGTTGGCGATCTTCAGGCCGAGGAGTTGCGCCCCCGGCGCTACGCCGTCGAAGCCGGTCAGGTTGAACAGGCTGTGACCCGCCGCGATGCCGGCGACGTGGGTGCCGTGGCCGCCGTTGTCGAAGAAGAAATCGAGCGCCGGGACACCGCCCACGTCGGTGAAATTGGCCGCCAGCGTGATGGGCTTGCTGCCGAGGGCGATCGTCTCGCGGCCCTCGCGATAATCGTGCAGCGGCATTTCGTCCTCGAACGAGCCGTTCAGGTTGGAGTCGACGAACGCCGCCCAACCGTCGGTTGCCTTGACCACGATCACCGGAAAGACGTCGGTGTTGTTGCCGTCGCCGTTCAGGTCCGCCCCCGGCACTTTGCCGAGCGGCAGCTCGCGCAGCAGTCCCGCGTACCACGTTTCGGCGCGCGTCAGACGTCCGATGCGGCCGGCGCCCGCGAGCTGCTGCCCGCCCACGGACACCGTACCGTCTTCGGCCGGCGTGACGGGAGCGAGCGCGACCCGCCCCTCGCCCGAGAAGTCGCGCAGCTCGACGACCTTCGGCGCGCCGGTGCTGGTCGTGATCAGTCCGTCGATGCCGGGATCGACGCCGGTGTCCAGAATGGCGATCAGCACACCCCGGCCGTCGTACGTCGGGTGCCGGGTCCGGAACTCGTCCACGCCGGTACTCTTCAAGGGCATCAGCCCCGCCATCAGCGCGACCGCGGGCGGGAGGGCTGGCGCACGCCCCGGAGCCGCGACCGCGTCGGCCGGCGCGGCGCCGGTGGCCGGATTGGGTGAGGAGGGCTGACGCGGCGTCGGGGCGGTGTTCGGGTGCGGGCCGGCGCCGCAGGCAGTCCCCAGCATGAAGAGAGCGGCGCAAAGGCTGCGTGGCATCATGGCTGACTCGGCAGCACGAAGGCGCCAAGGTGGGGGCCAGCGTATTCAGTGGTCGCTTCGAGCAGGAAGGCGAGGAGGTCGCGCGTTTCCTCGGGCAGCAACAACGCGTCCACGTAGCCGCGTGCGCCGGCGAACCGCGCGTCGAGCTGGTGTTCGTAATCGGCCCGCATGGCATCCACCGCGGCGGCGTTGTCCGGCTCGGCCGCCGCGGTGCCGAACACGGCCTGGATGGCCGACTCTCCCTCCATGACGCCCATCCGCCCCGTCGGCCACGAGACGATGAAATCGGGGTCGAATCCCTGCCCCGCCATGGCGTAGTAACCCGCGCCGGAGGCGTGGTTCACGGTGAGCACCAGCTTGGGAACGGTGGCCGTCGCCATCGCTTCGACGAAGCGCGCCCCAGCGCGAATGATCCCCGAATGCTCCGCCGCGGTGCCGACCATGAACCCCGAGACGTCCTGCACGAACAGGAGAGGGATGCGCTCGCGGTCGCCGTTCTCGATGAAGTAGGCCACCTTCTCGGCGCTCTCGGTGTAGATGATCCCGCCGATCTTCGGGGGCTCGCCCGCTTTTCCCTTGATGACCCCGCGTGAGTTGGCGATCAGCGCCACCGCGCGGCCCTCGATGGCGCCGTGGCCGCAGATCATCTCCGGGGCGAGATCGGGCTGGAACTCGTCCAGCTTTCCCCCGTCCAACAAGCACTCGAGCACGGCCCGCACGTCGTAGCTCATGCGGTGGTCCGACGGCAGCAGGTCGTACAGCTCCTTGGGATTGCGTTTTGGCTTGCCTCCCGGCGCGGGAGGCCGCACGGTGCGCGGCAGGCGCGCCACGTATTCGCGGACCCTCGCCAGGCACTCGGCATCGTCTTTCGCGCGATAATGCGCCACCGCACTCACCGCAGTGTGGGTCCGCGCGCCGCCGAGCGACTCGGCGTCCACCGTCTGTCCCGTCGCCCCCTTCACGAGATTCGGCCCTCCCAGGCCCATGAACGACGTCCCCTCGACCATGAAAATGACGTCGGACAGGGCGGGCAGGTATGCCCCACCGGCGATGCAGGGCCCCATGACGGCGGCGATCTGCGGCACCCGCAGATAGTGTCGCATGATCGAGTTGTAATAGAAGATGCGCGCGGCTCCGTACTGGCCCGGAAACACCCCGCCCTGGTAGGGAAGGTTTACGCCCGCCGAGTCGACCAGGTACACGATCGGGACGCGCTGGCGCATCGCGATCTCCTGGGCGCGGAGCATCTTCTTGATCGTCTCCGGCCACCACGACCCGGCCTTCACGGTGGCGTCGTTGGCGACGATCACCACGGGGCGGCCGGCGATCCTGCCCAACCCCGTGATCACGCCAGCCGCCGGGGCTTGGCCGTCGTACTGGTCGCACGCGACGAGCAGGCCGACTTCGAACCACTCGGCGTCCCGGTCGAGCAGCGCCGCCACGCGCTCCCGCGCCGTGAGCTTCCCCTGCTCGTGCTGTCGACGCACCTTGTCGGGCCCGCCTCCTTGTTCGAGGCGTGCCTTGAGCTCGCGATATTCCGCGGTCAGGGTCTTGAGGCGGCTCAACGGCGGAGTGCGGAGTGCGGAGTGCGGAATGCGTCAGGCCGAGACATGATCCGCCGCCCATTCCTCGATGTACTTGATGAGCTCTGCCGTCGGCGTGCCGGGACCGAACAACCGGCCGATCCCCTGCTGGCGCAGCGCGTCGGTGTCTTCCGGCGGAATGATCCCGCCGCCCGTCACGAGTACGTCCTCGCGCCCGGCATCGACCAGGAGCCGCTTGACGCGCGGAAACAGCGTGAGGTGCGCGCCCGACAGGATGGACAATCCCACGACGTCGACGTCTTCCTGGATGGCCGCCTGGGCAATCATCTCGGGCGTCTGGTGCAGGCCGGTGTAAATGACCTCCATCCCGGCGTCGCGCAGCGCCGCCGCCACGACCTTCGCGCCGCGGTCGTGCCCGTCCAGCCCGGGCTTCGCCACGAGCACCCGGATGGGACGTTTGGGCCCGGGCATCAGCGGCGGAACCGGAGCAGCGCCGCGAGACCGTCCACCGCGCGGCGGGCCTTGTCGTCGTACAGCACGTCGACTTGCGCCCGCTGACGCAGAGCTTCCTCCACCGCCTCGTCGAGCCGGGGATCGTCGTCGTTGCCGTCCGCCAGCAGGGTGCGGACCTGACCCTTGGCCAAGGCCTTCACCGTGGGCGCGATGCCGTTCACGGCCCAGCCGGTCGCGACGCCTTCCTTCACCGCCTCGGCGTGGGCTTGCTCCCAGGCTCGCTCACGTTGGTCGCGCAGCAGCAGCGCGGCATCCCGCACCTCGGCGGGGCTCGCCTGCTTGGGATTGAGCTTGACCACGCCCAGCAGCAGGTCGTGCAGGTAGGTATGGAGGTGCGGGACCAGCGCGGCGGCGTCCACACCGATCCCCGCCACTGCGAGCCCGGCGAGTGGACGCTGGCTGTGTATCTGGTAGATGTGATCCGCCACGCGCGCGTAATGCCGGTGCTTTTCCTCCCGGATGCGCATGTGGTAGTTGTGCTCGCCGTAGCCACCGCCCAGCATGGCGCCGCGTATCGCCTGGCGCTCGCCGTGGAACTTGCCTGCGCGCGTCGCAGTAGCGGTGAGGCCCGGCAGCTCCGTGACGTCGAAGGCGGTGACCTCGAAGAACCGCGCGCCCGTGCGATCGCACGCAGCCACGAGGATCGTCCCGAATTCCTGCTCCAGCGCCACCAGTTCGCGCACCAGCGGCGTGGGGTCGACCCGGAGCCGCGAGCGATGCACGTGCGGCAACGGCACTACGTTGAACAATCCCAGCGGCTGGCAGGCGAACACGGCGATGCCCCGGGACGGCGGCAGGCGCCCCGGCTCGTCGAAGTAGCGGCGCACCCGCTCGAGATCCGCCGCCACGCCGTCGCGCACCGCGCGCTCGAGGCCCTGGCGGTCGAGCGCCGCAAGCGCCTCGCGCACCCGGTTTTTCATCTTGATGAGATACTTGCCGCGGGTCTTGTCCCGCGGCTCGAGCTTCAGGTAGCAGGAGACCACGCGGTACGGCCCCGGCTCGACCGCGGCGAGCCGCCGCAGCACGTCGCGCACGGCGTCCACGGTGCCCGCGACAGGTAGCGCGGTCATGATCTAGAAGAACACCGGTTCGCGGTATGCGCCGTATACCCGTTCGAGCGCGTGCCGGATCTCGTATAACGTGCAGTAGGCGCGGGCGCAGTCGAGCATCGGGCCGAGCACGTTGTGGTCGCCGAGCGCCGCTTGGTGCAGCGCCTCCAGACGCCCGGCGACGAGCGACACATCGCGCTCGCCGCGCACCCGTCCGAGCCGGCGCCGCTGCGCTTCCTCGGCGTCGCCCGAGACCTTGAGGATCTCGACCGGGTGGTCGTCCTCGCTCAGGAAGTCGTTGACACCGACCAGCACACGTTCTCCCCGCTCGACATCGCGCTGGAATTCCTCGGCCGAGCGCGCAATCTGCCGCTGGAACCAGCCGCTCTCGATCCCCTTCACCACCCCACCGATCGACTGAATCTCCGCGAACAGTGCCTCCGCCTCCCGCTCGAGCTGATCGGTGCGCGCCTCCACGTAGTACGATCCGCCCAGCGGGTCGGTGACCTCCGGGATGCCCGTTTCGTGTGCGATGATCTGCTGCGTGCGCAGCGCCAGGCGGACCGCCTCCTC
Organism: Gemmatimonadota bacterium; assembly: GCA_041482275.1. GTDB lineage: Bacteria > Gemmatimonadota > Gemmatimonadetes > Gemmatimonadales > GWC2-71-9 > AG41. The sequence continues at coordinate 16,092 of JBGPDL010000004.1, forward strand.
GGTGGGGAGCGCGAGCGTTTCATCCAGGGAGTTTGTGTGGAGCGACTGTGTACCTCCCAGAACGGCGGCCAGCGCTTGGTAGGCCACCCGCACCACGTTGTTCATCGGCTGTTGCGCGGTGAGCGTGACGCCGGCCGTCTGCGAGTGGAAGCGCATCATCCAGGAACGCGGGCTCTTGGCACCGTGCCGCTCCCGCATGTGACGGGCCCAGATGCGGCGCGCCGCTCGCAGCTTGGCGATCTCCTCGAAGAAATCGTTGTGGATGTCCCAGAAGAACGAGAGGCGCGGCGCGAACGCGTCCACATCCAGTCCCCGCGCCACGCCTCGCTCCACGTACGTGAACCCGTTGGCCAGCGTGAACGCGAGCTCTTGCGCCGCGGTGGCTCCCGCTTCGCGGATGTGGTAACCCGAGATCGAGATCGTATTCCAGAGCGGGGCGTGCGTGGCGCACCACTCGAACATGTCCACGATGATCTTCAACGCCGGCTCGACGGGATAGACCCAGGCGTGCTGGGCCATGTACTCCTTGAGGATGTCGTTCTGCACCGTCCCGCGGAGCTTGTCGCTCGCCACCCCTTGTCTCTCAGCTGCGGCCACGTAGAAGCAGAACAGGATGGCCGCGGGGCCGTTGATGGTCATGGAGGTCGACACCTGATCGAGCGGAATACCGCGGAACAAATCCTCCATGTCGGCGAGCGACGAGATCGCGACGCCGCATTTGCCTACCTCCCCTTCGGCACGGGGATGGTCGGAGTCGTAGCCCATCAGCGTCGGAAAATCGAACGCGACCGACAGGCCCGTCTGGCCGTGCTCGAGCAGGAACTTGTAGCGCCGGTTGGTGTCCTGGGCGCTGCCGAAGCCCGCGAACTGGCGCATGGTCCAGAGCCTGCCCCGGTACATTGTCGGGTGGATGCCGCGCGTGAACGGGTATGCCCCCGGCGCGCTCAACGCGCCGTCGGTGTCGAAGCCGGCGAGATCCGCCGCTGTGTAGACGACTTGCTTCTCGATTCCGCTCATCGCGCCGTCCCGGTCTTCATCTGATCGAGGATCTCCGCTGCCACATCGTAGGGGCTCCGGCGCCCGTCCGTCACGTCGTCCAGGCGCTGCGCCAGGAGCTCCTCGGCGTGGGTCGCCTCCATCACCCAACGCTGCACACTCCGTTCCAGCACGGCGCGGGTGCGCGCCGCGAGCCGCTGCCGCCGCCGCTCGGGCAGCTTCCCGGTGGTCTCAAGATAGGCGTAATGGTGGTCGAGGGCAGCGGCGAGCTCGTCCACGCCGACGCCCGTCGACGCAACCGTGGCGAGCACCGGAGGCTCCCATTGGTCGGACGGTCGGACCGCCGGACTGTCGGACCGTCCTGAACCACCGCCCTCCGACCGTCCGGCGATTCGACGGTCCGCGCGGTGGTGCGGCCCCACGTGCCGGAACGCGTTTCCCCGCCGGAGACCGAGCATGACTTCGACTTCTTGCCGCAGCCTGTCCCCCCCCGGACGGTCGCTCTTGTTGACGACGTACAGATCCGCGATCTCCATCACGCCGGCCTTCAAGGTTTGAATCCCGTCGCCCGACTCCGGTACGAGCACGAGCACCGTCGTCTCCGCGGTGCGCGCGATGTCGAGCTCGGTTTGCCCCACGCCTACGGTCTCCACCAGAATGCGCTCGAAGCCGAACGCTTCCAGCAGATCCGTGACTTCCTCCGTGGTGGTGGCGAGCCCGCCGTGGGCGCCGCGCGTGGCCATGGAGCGGATGAAGACGTGCGGATCGAGGCTGACCGATTCCATCCGGATCCGATCACCGAGCAGCGCGCCGCCGGTGAAGGGACTCGTGGGATCCACGGCCACCACGCCGACCGATCGTCCCTGGGCGCGGAACCGCTGGATGAGGGCCTCCGTCAAGGTGCTCTTGCCGGCGCCGGGCGGGCCTGTGATCCCGATGCGCCTCGCCCCGCCGCGGCCGAGCAGCCCGTGCGCGTGCGACAGCACGCGCTCGAACCCGTCACGCTGGTTCTCGACCAGGGTGATGGCACGCGCCAGCGCCGCAGGCTCGCGCCGGGAGAACCCCTCGAGAATCCGTTCCACGCTCATCCAAAGTAACCATGCGCGCGGTGGTGCATCACACCGGCTCCGTCCCGCGCTCGAGCGACACCGCGCGCACCGGCCCCGGCCGTACCGCGACGCGCTCGACCCGCGTCGCGGTGGCGGCGAGGATGTCGAACTCGAGACCTTGCAGCGTGAAACGCTCGCCCGGCCGGGGAATGCGCCCCAGCGCCTGCACCAGCAGGCCGCCGACAGTTTGGACGCCGCGGGCCTCGAGCCGCACGCCCAGCAGCTCTTCGATCCGGCTGGCCGGGGCGCTCCCCTCGATCTCGGCGATCCGCGCGGGTGGCTCCAGGCTCGGGGGCTGGGCGGCCGGCTCGAAGATCTCCGACACCAAGTCGCGCAGCAGATCCTCGAGCGTGACGAGACCGGCGGTGCCGCCGAACTCGTCGAGCACCACGGCGAGGTGACTCCGGCCACGCTGCATCTCGAGCACGAGATCGGCGGCGCGGGTGGTTCCGGGCACCATCAGCGTCGGCCGCACCGGCACGGCCGCGTCCGGGGGCAGCCGCAGCAGGTCGAACGCGTGTGCCACGCCCACCACCTCGTCGAGCGATCCGCGGTGCACGGGATAGCGACTGTAGCGCGACTGCAGGCACACGTGTGCCGCCTCGGCTGCGGGCAGCCCCTCCGGGATCGCCACGATGGACGTGCGGGGCGTCATCAATTCCCGGACGGGCCGGTCCGCGAACGCCAGCACGCCGGATACGACGGCCATCTCGTCGGCGGAGGCCAGCGCTTCCGTGTCGGCGCTCGTGAGCACCGCGGCCAGCGTGGTGCGCCGCGAGGGGTCGCGCCAGGGCACGAACGGCGCCAACACCCGGCCGAGCTTCTCGAGTCGTGGCGCCGCATGCGCCACGATCGGCTCCGCCCAGCGCCGGCCTACCACGCGGGGCACGAGGTACGCCACGCTCACGAGCAGGGGCACGCCCAGGGCGACGGTGAAGACGCCGAGCACCGTCGGCGTGGTGCGGGCCAGGAGCGCCGGAATGACGGCGGCCGCGCACACGGTGCCGATGGTGCTGAGCGCGTTCGCCGTGGCGAGCACCCGCCCGGGGTTCTCGAGCACGCCGGCCGCTCCGCCCGCGCCGCGCAGCTTGTACGACACCCAGCGCGTCAGCTCGAGCTGGCTCACGGCCGCGGCGGCGACGCCTGTCGCCGCGGCCGTCACCGCGAGCACCAGCCCAGAGGTGAGCAACACCACGGGCAGGATCACGGCTGCCTCTGTACCACGACCCGCGTCACGCGGCGCCGGTCCACCCGGTCGACCACCAACTGGTAGCCGTCCAGCGTCACCTCATCGCCCGCCCGCGGCACGCGGCCCAGCGCGGAGTACACCAGTCCGCCGACGGTCGATACCTCCGGGTGCTCGAAGGTGCGGCCCAGGGCAGCGGAGAGATCGTCGAGCGTGACCCGTCCGTCCACCCAGTAACGATCGCCGTCCTGGCGAATAGCGGGGGCCTCGCTCAAGTCGTGCTCGTCACGAATCTCCCCGACGATTTCCTCCAGGATGTCCTCGAGCGTGATGAGACCTGACGTCCCGCCGAATTCGTCCACGACGATCGCCAGATGGGACGGGCCACGCTGGAAGTCGCGCAGCTGGCTGTCGAGCGTCTTGGTCTCGGGTACGTAGGTCGCGGGCCGTACCAGATCCTGCCAGCGCGCTCCCACCGCAGGCTCGCCCAGGCCCATCGCGAACGGGACGAAATCCTTCGCGAACACGATGCCCACGATGTTGTCCGACGTGCCGTCGTACACGGGGAGCCGCGTGTGCTCGCTCTGATGGAACGCCTCGACCACATCGTCGGCCGCCGCCGTCAGGTCGACGGCCACCATGTCGAGGCGCGGCGTCATGACCTCGTCCACCCGCGTGTCGGCCATCGTAAACACGCCGAGCAGCATGTCGCGCTGCGCCACGCCCAAGTCCGGCGCGAGCGGACGCGGCGTCGCGACCAGACCGTGGAGACCCCTATCGATCCAGCCGAGCAGCCAGAGCAGCGGGCCAAACGGGGCGAGCGTGCGCCGGGCGAGCGGGAGCGCGACCGCCGCCAGCTCCGGCGCGACGCGCGCCAGGCTGCGCGGCAGCGCGTCGCCGACGATGAAGAGAAAACCGCAGGCCACGGCCCACCGGGTCAGCGCTTCGGCCCACGGCCGGCGCCACCAGTCGACCGCATCGCCAGCGGCGACGGCGCCAAGGATCAGCAGCGCCAGGCGGGCCACGTACAGCGCCCGGTGCAGCGGTACCCGCCCTCCTACCGTCGCCGGCGGTGCATCACCGAGCGTGTGGAGCGCTTCGCCTACCGCGGCCTCCTCGCCCAGCGCCAGCAGGCCGGCCCAGAGTCCCGCGGCGCCCGCGACCAGCGCCTGCCCGAACGTCAGCGCCACACCGGTCAGCGTCACCGGCCCGCACTCACGAGGCGGCGCACGTAGCGCTCCTGACGACGCCACATAGGGGAGCGCGCCCGGCCCGGTCCTTCAGGATGATCGTATCCCAACACGTGCAGGGTGCCGTGCACCGCGAGGCGAATCAGCTCCTCCTCCACCCCTCCCGATTCCCCCTCCCTCTGTCCTCCCGTCATCACCCAGCGCTCGGCCGCCATCGGGCAGATGTATACGTCGCCGAGCAGCGCGCCGTCGGGCTGCGGCAGCGCGAACGCCAGTACGTCGGTCAAGCTCCGGCGGCCGGTCACCCGGCGGTTCAGTCGGCGCATGGCCGGGACGTCGAGCAACGTCAGCTCGACGTGCGCGGCGCGCGCCCCTTCCCACGCCAGCACGCGCTGCGCGGCCGCCGCGAGCCGCGCCCGCCCGTCACGCCTTGGCTGCGGGCTGCCACGTCGCCGTGATGCCGCCACTGGACTCCGGGTAGTCGATGCGGTTGTGGTACATGCCGGTGATGATGCGCAGGAATTCCCGCTTGGCCTCGTCGACTTGGCGCAGTGTCATCGGCGCTTCGTCCAACTGGCCGGCGTTCAGCTTGTTGCGCACGATGTGGTTGACCACCTCTTCGATTTTCGTCGGCGTCAGATCCTCGAGGACGCGCAGCGCCGCCTCGACCGAGTCGGCGAGCATCGTGATGGCGGTTTCCGCCGAGTGCGGCTTGGGACCGGGATAGACGTAGTCGCCCGGCTGTGGAGACCCGCCATCGCCGCTCTTCTTGGCGCGATCGAGGAAATAGGTGATCTCGGTGGTGCCATGGTGCTCGGGGATGAACGCCGCGACGGCATCGGGCAACCCGGCTTCGCGCGCCAGCGCCAGCCCGTCCGTGACGTGCGCCTTGATGATCAGCGCCGACTGGTACGCCTTGAGTCGGTCGTGGGGGTTGTTGCCACGCGTCTGGTTCTCCACGAAATACTGCGGGTTCTTGATCTTTCCGATATCGTGGTAATAGCACCCGACCCGCCCCAGCAGACCGTCGGCGCCGATCCGGTTGCAGGCGGCCTCCACGAGATTCGCCATCGCGACTGAGTGCGCGTAGGTGCCCGGCGCTTCGAGCGACAGGCGCCGCAGCAGCGGCCGGCTGGGGTCGGACAGCTCGAGCAGCGTGAGGTCGGTGGTGAGCCCGGTGAGCGACTCCGCGACGGGCAGGAGGAAGAACGTGAGTCCCGCGGAAACGAGCCCGTTGGCCGCACCCCACACGCCCCGCAGGCCGATGTCGGCGGCGCTCCAGCTCGCGGCGAGCCCGAGCGCCAAGGCGCCGGCCAGGTACCCGAGGGCGATGATCAGCACCGGCACGTAGAAGTTGCTGCGGCTCCGCAACGCGCGAACGGTCAGGGCCGCGGTCACGCCGCCGATGAGGCAGAGGAACAGCGCCGGCAAGTCGTGGAACACGGGCTGCAGGCCGATGACGATGGCGAGGATCATGGCGGCGATCATCGAGACGCGGCCGTTGAAGAGCACGGTGAGCATCATCGCCACGAAGGGCAAGACGATGATTTCGGGATGGTGCGGCGCGAACCGCGCCACGGCCGCGGCCTGCAGCAGGACGAGCGCGAACAGGCCGCCGACCACCGCCACCTGCCGGCGCTCCTGATACGTTTCGCGTCGGTACAGCACCATCAGCACCCAGAAGATCGCGAGGACCAGCGAGTCGCGCAGCACCGGTCCGAACACACCCCCGACCGAGCGGCTGGTCGCGGCGCCGCGGCGTACCAGGTCACTGTGCAGCGCGACGAGCTTCTCGTGGGCTTCGTTGGTCACCACCTCGTGGGCCCCGACGATCCGATCGCCGGCGCGCACGATGTACTTGCTGGCATCGACACTGCGGCGCAGCTCGTCGCGCCGCCGCTCCGTCTCGAGCGTGTTCGGGACCAGGGTGGGCCGGAAGAAGTGTCCGGCGAGCCGGACGTACAGCTGATCGCCAACGCTCGAGCCCCGGTCCGGATGGATGGCGCGCGCGCGCGACAGATACTGCGCGTATGACAGCACCTGGTCGCGCGACTGCGACTGCTCCCCCGAGCGGCGGCGCACAATGAGCTCCGATGCCTGCTCCACCTGCAGTACGCCCGGCCCGGTAACGCCAAGCGTCAGAGTTCGGTCGAACAGCTCGCTCAGCGCCTTCTCGAGGCCGTGGCGCTTCCCGCCCTTGCCCAGGTACGCGGCCTCCGGCGCTCCCAGCGCGAACCCCTGCGCCTTCGCCGCCACCAGGATCGTCGCGGCACCGCCCTGGTCCGCGGCCGTCTCTACGCTCGCGAAGAACGCGTGCAGGGCGATCTTCGCGCTGTCGAGCGCCCGTTCCTGGTACTGATAAATCGGCTTGACGGTGGCGGCGAGCTCCTCCGCCTCGCGCGCCAGCTCCTGATCCGACTTGTTCACGGGAAACGTGAACGGCGCGATCACGTCGCGGTCCGCCACCGCACCGGGCGCGAGCAGCGGGGCGACATTGGTCGCGCTCGAGGGGAACACGACGTAATTGAGCAGCGCCAGGCCCACCACCCAGGCCCAGCGGCTGCCGTGATAGCGTAGCTGCTCGCGGGTCGGCAGCCTCATGTCAGCCCTGCGCGTCCTCGGCGTACGCCCGGATGATGTCCCGTACCAGGCGGTGCCGTACGACGTCCATGTCCCCGAGGTAACAGAAACGGATCCCTTCGATCCCGGGGAGGATCCGCTCCACCTGCAGCAGGCCCGAGTCTTCCCGATTCGCCAAATCGATCTGCGTTTTGTCTCCCGTGATCACCGCTCGCGAGTTCACGCCCAGTCGCGTCAGAAACATCTTCATCTGCATGCCGGTCGCGTTCTGCGCTTCATCGAGAATCACAAAGGCGTCGGACAGCGTGCGGCCCCGCATGTAGGCGAGCGGCGCGATCTCGATGGTGCGGCTGTCAATCGCCTTCTGCACCCGGTCCCGCGGCATCATGTCCTCGAGCGCGTCGTACAGCGGCCGCAAGTAGGGGTCGACCTTCTCGTGCAGGTCGCCGGGCAGGAAGCCCAGGTTCTCCCCCGCTTCCACCGCCGGGCGCGCCAGCACGATGCGCCGTACGCGCTTGCGCGACAGCGCGTCCACCGCCGCCGCCACCGCCAAATAGGTCTTCCCCGTGCCGGCCGGGCCGATCCCGATCACGATATCGTGCTGCGCCACCGCCTGAAGGTACTCGCGTTGCCCCGCGGTCTTCGGCTGGATCACGCGACGCAGCCCCGGGAGGATGATCCGATACTCCCCCTCGGCGGCAGCGCCGGCCGGTGCGCGCCCCTCGTCGCTCACGATCCGGTCCACATCGGCCACCTCGAGCGCCTCGCCCATGCGCGCCAGATCCACCAGGGCCTGGGCCACGGGTGCGGCGCGCTCGACCGCCGGGAGCGGGCCGTGCAGCATCAGCACGTCGCCGCGCAGCGACACCCGCACGCCCAGGCGCTTCGCGAGCTCCACCAGGTTGCCATCGTTCACGCCGGCGAGGGCGAGCGGGTCTACCCCTTCGGTCGAGAGGCGGTGGGTCACATCGTCGCTCATCGTTTGACCTCGATGTGGAGCGCGCTCAGGTCCGCCGGGCTGGCGGGCGCGGGGGCGCCCTCGAACAGGGCACGGGCGGCCGTGGTCTTGGGGAACGCGATGACGTCGCGCAGCGATCCGGCGCCCGCCAGCAGCATAACGACGCGGTCGAACCCGATGGCGAACCCGCCGTGCGGCGGCGCGCCGGCCTGGAGACCGCTCAGCAAGAATCCGAAGCGGGCTTCGGCTTCCTGGGGCGACATCCCGAGATGGCCGAACACGCGACGTTGCACGCCTGCATCGGTGATGCGGATGGAGCCCGAGCCGAGTTCGTTGCCGTTGTAGACGGCGTCATAGTGCAGCGCGCGGCAGCTCAAGGGATCGGTGTCGAGACGCGCCACGTCATCCGGATGGGGCGACGTGAACGGATGGTGCGCGAACACGGGTTTCCCCGTCACCGGGTCCGGCTCGAACAGCGGGAAATCCACCACCCAGCAGAACGCGTGGGCCGAGGTGGGCGACGACCCGAGCCGCCGGATCACCTCCTGCCGCACGCGGTCGAGTACCGGCGACGTCACACGGTCGGGCCCGACCGTCATCAAGGCGGCATCGCCGTCACCCACGCCGAGCGCGCCGAGCGCCTCCGCCGTGAAATGCTTGGCGACCGAGCCCGAAATCTGTCCGCCCTGGCGTTTGACCCACGCCAGGCCCGCCCCACCCAGCTGCTTCGCCGTGTCGGCGAGCTGGTCCACGTCCTTGCGCGACAGCGCTCCGCCGCCCTGCACCGCGAGGCCGCGCACCCGCGCCCCATCGGTGAGCGCCGCCTGGAAGAACGGCACGCCCAGCGGCTTTACCTGTGCCGTCCAATCGGCGATCGGAAAGCCGTAGCGCAGATCGGGCTTGTCGGTCCCGTAGCGCTCCAGCGCGTCCCGCCACGCGATCCGCAGAAACGGTCGCGCGACAGGCTGCCCCGCTTCCTCCCACAGCGCCGCCAGCACCGCTTCCACATACCCGAGCACGTCCTCCATCCCCACGAACGACGCCTCGAGGTCGATCTGCGTGAACTCGGGCTGACGATCGTTGCGCAGGTCTTCGTCGCGGAAGCAGCGCGCGATCTGGAAATAGCGATCGAACCCGGCCACCATCAGCAGCTGCTTGTAGAGCTGGGGCGACTGCGGCAGGGCGTAGAACTCCCCCGGGTGCACGCGCGACGGGACCAGGTAGTCCCGCGCGCCCTCGGGAGTCGGCTTGGTGAGCACCGGCGTCTCGATCTCGAGGAACCCCAACTCGGAGAGCGCCCGGCGCGCCCGCTGCGCCAACCGGTGACGCAGGATCAGGTTCGCCTGCATCTCCGGGCGCCGCAGATCCAGATGGCGATGCTTGAGGCGCAGCTCCTCGGCGGCGAGCTCCTCGCCCTTGCCCCGGGCGACGGGGATCGCGGGCGTCACCGCGGGCCCTACGACCGTGAGCTTCGTCGCCTGGACCTCGACCTCGCCCGTCGCGAGCTCCGGGTTCTTCATGGTCGGCGGACGAGCCGTCACCTCGCCCTCGACTTCGACCACGGCCTCGCTCGTCAATCCGCCCGCCACCTGCCGCACCGCCTCCGGTGCCGCGGGCCCGATCGCCACCTGGACGATCCCCGCCCGGTCGCGCAGGTCGATGAACGCGATGCCGCCCAGGTCCCGGCGGCGATGCACCCACCCGCCCAGCCGCACCCGCTGCCCCACGTGCTGCGCGCGCAGCTCGCCGCAACGATGCGTGCGCCGGGACGTGCTACTGACGTTCTCTATGAGACCTCCGCCTCGCACAGGGCGCGGTAGAATTCCTCAGGGGTGCGGGCGCCCAGCAGTTTGTCGCGCACCGGCTCGCGCCGTACCAGCCGGGAGATCCGGCTCAGGGCCTTCACGTGAGCTCCTGCGGCCGATTCCGGGCCGGCCAGGAGGAAAAACAGGCGCACCGGCTCGCCATCGATGGTTTCATAGGGCACCGGCGCGGGCGTCGTTCCCGCCACGACTACCAGGCTCGACAACGCCGGCGTCTTGCCGTGCGGCACCGCCACGCCGTAGCCGATGCCCGTGGGAAACTGCTTCTCCCGCTCGAGAATAGCCCCCAGGACCTCGTCCGAGGGACTGCCGTTGCCCGCCACCACCAGACCCACCAACTCCCGGAGCACCCCTTCCTTGTCGGTGGCGTGGAGGGGGACCCGGATACGCGTGGGGGTCAACAGCTCGGACAGGCGCACGGTGGTCCAAGTGTCCTAAACGATTGAAGATAGTTAAGTTAAGTGCGACATGCAACGCATTTCCCGAGTGGCACTTACGGCGTGGACCTGCTGAGTCTCGCCCCCGAAGGCGCGCGCGCTGCGCTCGCCGAGTGGCTCGCCACGCGCGGCGAGCCACCGTACCGCGCGAAGCAGATCCTGCCCCGTCTGTGGCAGCGTCCGGTCGCGTCATGGGACGACGCGACCGAGTTGCCGGCCGGGCTCCGGCGCGAGCTCGCTGGCGCATTCCCGCTGCGCCGCCCGGCCCTCAGGGCGCGCCAGGTGTCGCGCGACGGCACGGAGAAGTATTTGTGGGACCTGGGCGACGGCGAGGCGGTCGAGTCGGTGCTCATCCCTGAGGGGCGTCGACGCACATTGTGCATCTCGTCCCAGGTGGGGTGCGCGCTAGGCTGCGTGTTCTGCGCCACGGGGCGGATGGGATTTCGGCGTAACCTGTCGGCTGCGGAAATTGTCGGCCAGGTACGCGAGGTGATGCTGCTCGACGCCGCGCTGAAACCCACCAATGTGGTCTTCATGGGTATGGGCGAACCCCTGCTCAACTGGGAGGCGGTCGATACCGCGCTCACCATTCTCAACCATCGTGACGGATTGGGGATCGGGGCGCGTCACATCACCGTGTCGACCGTCGGCATCCTGCCCAGCCTCGCCAAGCTCGCCGAGCGGCCCGAGCAGTTCCGGCTGGCGCTCTCCCTGCACGCGCCAACGGCGGAGCTGCGGCGCGAGCTGATGCCGATCGAGCGGAAGTACGCGTTGCCGCAGGTGATCGCGGCGCTGAGCCGGTTTCGCCGGCGAGTAACGCTCGAGTACGTGCTGATCGGGGGGAAGAACGACGGTCTCGATCACGCCGACCGGCTGGCCGAGCTCGCCCGGCCGTTGGGCGCGCTCGTGAATCTGTTGCCGCTGCATCCCGGGGGGGCGCCGGATCTTTCGCCCAGCGCGCGGGCCCAGATGCTCGAATTCGAGCGGCGGCTCAAGCGCCACGGCGTGGAGGCGGTGCTGCGCCGCAGCCGCGGGCTCGACATCAGCGCGGCGTGCGGGCAGCTACGGGTGGAACTCGAGGCGCGTCGGCGCAAAGTCGGCGCCGAGCAGCACGCTCGCGTCGAGTAGGCGCGCGCTGTCGGGCTGGATCTCCACGCGACCGACGCCGAGCGCCGCGCGAACGCGCTTTCCCACCGCGCTGCCACCGCGCCGTACCAGGATGCGCGTGGAGTCGAGCGCGGCCGTCCCTTCCACCGCGTTGCCGAAGCTCACCACGTCGATGCCGGCGCGGCGAAGCACGCGGGTGCCGACCCTCGCGAGCCCCGGCTTCCCGCTTCCGTTCAACACCTCGACGGTGATACGCGCCCCCGCTTCTCCCGGGACGGGGAGGGTATCCCCGCCTGCCCGGTCGTTGCGACACGCGCCGAGCACCGCCGCGCCGACGATCAGTATCCGAGCAGGGAGTTCCAGAAGTCCACCGTTTCACGGAGCAGCGGCCAGCGTCCTTCGATAACGCGCTCGATGCGGCGGGCGGCGACCTGCTTGAGCACAGCGTCCCGCTCGTCGGGGACGCGCGCCGCGAGCGAGCGCCGCAGCTCCTGATCGAACGGGCGCCCGGGCTCGAGATAATCCGCCAGATAGAGCATGCGGCCCACGGCGTCCCATCCCGCAAAGCCGAGGGAATGGTAGCGGACGCCGTCGAGGACGCCCCGATCTGCTTCGCCGTCATGGGCCGCCCGCTCGGCGGCCAGAGGGCCGTGTGCCAGCTCGTCCGCGGCGGGCGAGTCGCGCAGCGCGTCGTGCAGCCACGCCGCACGGAGCCAACGGGCCCGTTCGTCGTCGGGGGTCTGCATCCCCATTGCCCAGGCGGAGAGCAGCGCCGCCACGCGCTCGATGTGGGCACGGCGCTCGGGCGTCACGATGGCCCACGGAGGGAGCGCCATCAGGTTCGCACCGCGGTGTCCGCCGCCACGCCTTCGCCCAGCACGACGTTGTCGATGAGGCGTGTGGTCCCCACCCGGGCCGCGACCACCACCACCGTGCGGGCGTCTGCGTGCGCCGCCGGCCGCAGCCGCTCATCCACCAGGGCGAGGTATTCGGGTGTCACGCCGGGCGCTCGCAGGACCTCCATGCCGCGCTGCTCGAGCGCCTTGGGATTAGCTTCCCCGCCGCGCCACGCCTGCTCCACGGCCCGGAGTGCACGCGAGAGGGCGAGCGCCGTGCGGCGGTCGTCGCCCTTGAGATATGCGTTGCGTGACGACAGGGCGAGGCCGTCGAGCTCGCGCACAGTAGGCGCGATGTCGATTTCGAGACCGCAGTCCAGGTCCGCCGCCATCTGCTGCACGAGGATCGCCTGCTGGAAGTCCTTCCGCCCGAACACGGCGATGTCGGGCTCGACGATGTGGAACAACTTTGCCACCACGGTGAGCACGCCGGCGAAGTGTCCCGGCCGGGCTGCTCCCTCGAGCGTCTCGCCCATGGGACCCGGGTGCACCCGCACGACCGGGTCGACGGGATACATCACCTGAGTCTGCGGAACGAACAGGCAGTCCACGCCCCGTTCCGCGGTGCGCACCCGGTCCCGCTCCAAGTCGCGGGGGTACGTGGCGAAGTCTTCCTTCGGCCCGAACTGGAGCGGGTTCACGAAGATGCTCAGCACGACCCGGTCGGCGCGCTGCTTCGCCCGCTCCACGAGCCTGAGGTGTCCCTCGTGCAGGAAGCCCATCGTGGGGACGAAGCCGATGCGGCGGCCGCGGGCGCGCTCGGCGCGCGACCAGGCGCGCATGTCCTTCGGGCTCGCGAGCTCGTGCATCCCTACTCCAGCGGCAACACAACGCAATCGGTCAGGTACGGATCGTCGAACCGAGCCAGCTGCCCCGCCGCCTTGCCCGGCACGGGGAACAATCGGGCAGACAGCGGCTTGCGCAGCTTGGTGGCGAGCGCCGCGACATCCCCGATGAGCGCCGCCAGCCGCTCCACGGCAACGTCCCCGGGCAGCGGCACTACGTCGAGCCCGGTGCCGCAGACACTCGAATACAGCAGCAGCTCGCGCACGCTGTAGCGGCCTTCGCCCGCTCGCCGGGCGAGCACCGGATCCTCGAGCACCGGGAGCATCAGCCCCGAGTACCCGCAGGTCTTGAGCCGCACGGTCTTGAGCACGTCCGTGATCGCGGCGCATCCCGCCAGCGTCCCCGCGGCTCCGAACGGCACTCCCGTGAGGGTTTCGATGGCGGTTCCGATGCTCGCGTCCTTGCCCGGCGCCGGTGACATGTCGATCCCCAGGTATGCCCGCCGCTCCCGCCGCGCGATGCGCTCGCCCAGGCGCTCGAGGGGTGCGAGCCGCGACTCGAGAATATGCCGCAGCCGCGACCGGGCGTCCGCCAAGGTGTGCGGTCCGGTGAAGGCCTCGGTGAGGAGCGGCGGCGCCTCCGTCCCGATGGCGAACGCGTCCGGACCGCGGTGATGCGCCACGGGAAAGAAGGGCGTGCCAGCTGGAACGTTTGCGGCCGCCGCGAAGCTGAAATTGCCGAGCCCTCCTTCCGTGGCGCGCGCAATGGCGGCCATCGCCTCAGCAGCGACACGCGTCGCCTGGGGCACCACGCCCTGCTCGGGTGACGCCACCGTCACGGTGAAGCTCATGTTGCGCGTGGTGCGGGCGAGCTCCGCGGCCCAGGGCGCGAAGTCGGGATCGCTTCGATCGCCGGCGAATGCCGGGCCGATGCTCACGAGCATCTCCTCCGCGACAGCGACTCGATCCAACGCGCGCAACGCCTCCAGCGCGCCGGCGCGCGCGCCCGCCCCCAATCCGGCGACGAGCGGTTGCGTGGCGAGGCGAACGGTCTGCACCTCGTAACCGCCGTCTTGCAGCACGCGCTTGGATCGCTTGAGGAACGCGAGCGCCGCCTCGACCGGACGCATGTCGGAGGGGCTGGAGAGCGTCGTGCCGGCCGTGATCGTGCGCACCCGGAAGCCGACACCGTCCGACCGCTCGTCTGGCGACTCGATCAGACCCCGCGGCATGAGCCGCCCCACCGCCGCCGCGGCGAGCAGCCCGACGGCCTCACGCCGCGACAGATCACTCATGGGTCACGTCGGGAACGAGTGCTCCGGGCCCGGATAGCGCCCCTCCCGCACCTCGGCCGCGTACAGCGCGACGGCGTCGCGCACGTCCTGGGCGAGCGCGGCGTAGCGCTTCACGAACTTCGCCGTGAACCGGTCGTTCAAGCCGAGCATGTCGGGCAGTACCAGCACCTGACCGTCGCACGCGGGTCCCGCCCCGATGCCGATCGTGGGGATCGTAAGCGACTTGGTGATGTGCGACGCAAGTGGCGCCGGGACAAGCTCCAGGACGATCGCGAACGCGCCCGCCGCCTGGAGCGCGGTCGCTTCCGCCTTCAAACGTTCAGCCGTCCGCTCGTCCCGCCCCTGCACCCGATAGCCGCCGAGCGCGTGCACGGATTGCGGGGTCAGTCCGAGGTGTCCCATCACGGGGATCCCGACGTCGACCAACGCCCGGACCGTGTCGACCACCGGTTGACCGCCTTCGAGCTTCACGGCGTGGCAGCCGGTCTCTTGCATCACCCGCCCGGCGTTGCGGATCGCGTCCTGGGGCGAGATCTGGTAAGTGAGGAACGGCATGTCGCATACCACCATCGCGCGCTGGGCGCCGCGGCGCACGATCTTCGTGTGGTAGATCATCTGTTCCAGCGTGGCGGAGAGCGTCGTGTCGGCGCCCGCCAGGACTTGATTCACCGAATCGCCGACGAGCAGCACATCCACGCCCGCGGCGTCGAGCAGGCCTGCGAACAGGGCGTCGTAACACGTGAGCACGACGATACGCTCGCCCCGCTCTTTCATCTTCAGGAGGTGGTGGACGGTAACGGCGCGGGGCTCGTCAGGCACGGCCGGGGTCGCCGAGCGGGAGAGGGAGAGGGAGAGGGAGGCCGTCGAGCTCAGCGATTTCCCGCAGCCAGAAGTCGCGGTGCGGCAGCTCGGGATGCGGGATGGTCAGATCCGGCGCACGCACGACCCGGTCGCCGTAGCGGACGATGTCCAGGTCCAGCGTGCGCGGGCCCCAGCGGAGCGCCCCGCGGCGTTCGCGGCCGCGCTCCGCTTCCATGGTATGGAGACGGGCGAGCAGGTCGGCGGGTTCGAGCGTGGTCTCGAGCAGCACCATCTGGTTCAGGTACGCGCCCTGCGGCACGGGCCCGAGCGGGGCCGTCTCCTCCACGCGAGACGCGAGGACGACCCGGGCCCCGGGCAGGGACGCCAGACATTGCCGCGCGAACGCGAGATGCGCCGCGCGATCCCCCAGGTTCGACCCTAGCGCCACGTACACCCGCTCCCCTTGGGCCACGGGGGAATGGTAAACGGGCTACGCGACGCTGGCAAAGCCGCGGGTCAGCTCCCGCAGCATCGCCGCCACGTCCTCCAGCTCCCGGGTGGCGCGCTCAAGCTCGGTGAGTCCCCGCGCCGCTTCGTCGGCACGCGTCGCGACATCGTCCGCTTCCGCGCGGTTCTTGCCCGCGATCCTCGCCACCGCGTGAATGCGATCGCGCAGCCTCCCGAACGCCTGGTCCTGCTCTCCCGCGGCCGACGCGATTCGTTGGGCGTGCGACGTCGCCTCGGCGGTCGCCGCGACGATCGCATCGAGCGCCTGCAGCGCCCCCGAGGAGAGCTCTTCCACACCGCCGACGTTGACCTGCCCACGGCGCATTTGCTCGACCACTTCGCCCACCTGCCGGTGGATGTCTTGGACCAGCTCGCCCGCCTCCTGGGCCGCGCTGGCGCTCTGCTCTGCTAGGCGGCGTACCTCGTCGGCCACCACGGCGAAGCCCTTGCCGTGCTTCCCTGCCCGCGCCGCTTCGATCGTCGCGTTCAGCGCCAGCAGGTTGGTCATGTCGGCGAGCTCGCGAATGGACGCGATGAATCCGGTGATGCGCCGGCTCACCTGGCCGAGCTGCTGCACCTTGCTGGACGTTTCCCCCACGAAGGTCTTGAGCGCCACCAGGCGCCCGATTGCGTCCCGGATCTGGTGGCGGTTCTTGTTCGCCACGTCGCTCGCCATGCTCGACGCGTGCGCCGCCTCGGTGCCGTCTTCCGACACCCGCCGCGATACCTGGGCGAGGCTCTCCGTGGCCTCGAGACCCCCCGAGACCTCCCCCTCCTCCTCCGCCACGCCCCGGCGGATCGTCCCGGTCGACTGGGCGACCGCGCCGGCCGCTTGGCGCAACGCCTCGGCGGCGCGCGCCAGCGTCCCGAGCTGTTGCGTGAGCGTCTCCACCGTCTCGACCAGCGGCTGCCGCAGCTCGGTGATGTGGATGGCAGTGGCGAGCTGGTTGGCAAAGGTGTTGATCGTGAGCACGTCCTTCCCGCGGTACACCTTGCGCTTGTGGTGCTCGAGCTCGAGGGTCCCGATCACGTGGTCGCCGAACTTGAGCGGCACGATCACGAGGCTCTGCACGGCGAGCGGCGCGTCGGCGATGCGCTTGTCGCGAGTCACGTCGTGGATCACGACCGGCTCGCCCACCGTGGTGACGTGCTCTCGCAGCGCGGCGGTGTCGGAGCTGGGTTCGCCTCGCTCGGCGCGGCCGATCTGCCCCCGGTACGCGAGCTTCAGCACGCCCTCCTGCTTCCGGTAGATGCGAAAATCCCCCCAGTCCACCAGGCGGTGGGCCAACCGCTCGATCCGCGCGAACGAATCCTCGAGACTGATGTTGCTCGTGATGACGGCTTCCATCGCGTGGATCTTGTTGAGCTCCTCGGCAGCGATCGCTTCCTCGAGCGTGTGCTTGAAGAGCAGGCCCAGCGCGCCGAGCGCGGCGCCCACGAATACCCATGCCAGGGGCGGCCAGTAGGCCACGGTGCCGATGACGATCGCCGTGGCGATCACCGTCGCGCCGTAGCCGATGCACTCGTAGCGGAGGATAAGGAGGCGCTCGTCCTGCTCGAGCTTGCCGCGAATGATCAGGGCGAAGTAGAACAGCAGCCGGCTGATGACGAAGTACGCGAGGCAATAGAAGAACAGGGCCGGCACGATGTCCACGTGCAGGCCCGGCACCGTCACCTCCGACACGCGCAGCGTGGCGGCGTATACCCCGTAGGCGCCCACCAGCGCAATGACTTCGCGCCCCAGATTCACCAGGGCCGCGCGGAACATCTTCTTCTGCCACAGCCAGTCGGCGCCGAGCACGCCCGTCGCCACCGCGAGCGTCGTGGCCGGTACGCCGACGACCAGGCTGCCCGCGAGCGCCACGAGCGCCGTCTGCGTGAGATAGGAATACTTGCTCAGGGGCACTTGCGCCCCCCGCAGCAGCACCGATGCGAGCAGCAACCCCAACATCTCGGGCAGCTGCCTCGTCCACCGCGGGTCCGCAATGAGTATCGCCGCCAGCACCACCGGGCCGCCGATGGCGAGGGCGCGGCTGTAGATCGCGACCAGGCGGTTCGCCGTCATGGCTGTCGCACCGCGGCCGCCAGCTCGCGGACCAGCCGCTCCGCGGCGTCGGGCCCGCCCGCGCCCAGCGCCTCCACGACGGCGCTGCCGACCACGACGCCATCGGCGAGCGCCGCCGTGGCGCGCGCCTGCGCCGGCGTGCTGATGCCGAATCCCACCGCCACGGGGAGCGGGCTCGCGGCGCGCACCCGCGCGACATACGCCGCCAGATCGGGGGGCACCTGATCCCGTGCCCCCGTGACCCCCAGCCGGGAGATGAGATAGAGGAAGCCGCTGGCTCCGCGTACCGCTCGCGCCAAGCGATCGGCCGTCGTGGTGGGCGCGATGAGCCGGATCAGCGCCAGCGGGCTCGCCGCGACCGTCGCCTCCACGTCGGGATCCGCGCCCACGGGAAAATCGGTGAGCAGCAGCCCCGAAACGCCCGCTGCCGCGGCGGCGCGCAGGAAGCGTTCCAGCCCGAATGCCATCACCGGATTCAGGTAGGTCATCACGATCACCGGGATGGGGAGCGCCGCCCGGTGAATCTGCTCGAGCACCCGGTGCACCGTCATGCCGCGGTCCAGCGCCGTCTGCGTGGAGCGCTGAATGGTGGGGCCGTCGGCGAGGGGATCGGAGAACGGCACACCGACCTCGACGAAATCCGCGCCGGCGGCGGCCACGAGGCGCAGCGTCTCGAGCGACTGCGCCGCCGTGGGAAACCCCGCTGTCAGGTACGGAATGAGGGCGGGCCGCCGCGCGCCGGCGTCGCCCCGCAGGGCCCGCCAGCGCGCGGCGATCGGATGATCAGACAAAGTAGTCGCTGACGTTGACGCCGTACTTCGTGGGATCGGTCACCTTGACGATGGTGCGGGGATAGCTGCCCTGGGCATCCCGTTGGGCCAGGTCGGCGAGGAAGCCGGGGTGCTGCACGCCGCCGTCGGGCGTGGTCACGATGCGAACCACCGGCCGGTGCACGTGGGTGACGTCCGGGTTCGCGCTGTGGACGAGCGCCACCTCGTACGTGTCGAGGATGACGCATGTGCCCACGGGATAGATGCCGATCAAGTTGATGAACGCCTTCACGACGATGTGGTCGTAGCCGCGCCGGGGGTTCTCCCACATTTCCTTCAGGACCTGGTCCGGCTGAATCGGGACCGTCTGGTACACGCGCCGGCTGGTGGCCGCGTCGAAGCCGTCCGCCACGGCCACGACCTTCGAGTAGATCGAGAGCTCGCGGGGCCGCAGCGACTTCGGATACCCGGTCAGGTCGGTCTTCATGTGGTGCTCATAGGCGACGATCATCCCGCGATAGGGGATCTCGCCGTACCCGCGCAGCCCGAACAGGGTCAGCACGCCGAGCCAGGGATGCGCCTGCATGATGCGCCATTCCTCGTCGCTGAGCCCGCCCTGCTTGTTCAGGACCTCGAGGGGCACGCGCGACTTGCCCACGTCGTGGAACAGCGCGGCGATGCCCAGATCGTACAGCTGCAGCTTGGTGAGCCCGAGCTTGCGACCGAGGGCGACCGAGAAGATGCAGACGTTCACGGAGTGCGTGAACGTATACTCGTCGTAGTCGCGCAGCGTGGTGAGGCCCATCAGCGACGCCTCGTTGTTCAGCACCTGGTCCACGATCGCTTGCACGGCGCGCTTCACCTTCTTGACGTTGGCGGTCCGGCCCATACGGATGGAATTGATGACCTCCTTGGTCACCGCCACCGACCGGGCGTAGGTGCGCTTGGCCGCCTCCTTTTGCCGTTCCTCGTCCTCGGTCTCCTCGTCGGTCTCGAGCGGCGGCTCCACGCCGACGTGGGTCACGCCGCCGTCCGACAGCTTTTGACCCAACTCGAGCACCTTGTTGGGAGTCGCCTCCTTCGCGGCGTAGGCGAGGAGCAGCGATACGAACACCTGCAACTGCCGGCGGTCTACCCCCTCATCGATCCGCACGGCGCCGATCCCGCACTGGCGCAGCACGCCGAGGATGTGGGAGAACGAGGCGTAGTTGTCGAGGTCGAGCCGGAGCCGCGTGGAGTTGACGAAGATGAACTCGCCCTGCATGCGGACCTCGAGCTCCTTCTCGACGTCGAGCAGGTGTTTGGTGGTCTGGGCGAGATCGTCGAGCGCCTTTTGCACCTGGGCGTTCTCGAGCGGGTACAGCTTGACCGAGCGGAACGCCGTATACAGCACCACGAGGAAGTCGCGGCCCGCATGGCGCAGGAAGCCGTCTGTGGTCTGGACGGTCTCGGCGATCGACCCGCGAGGCGAGCCGCCGGCCGTCACGGGCCCCCCTCGCGCAACGCCCGAGTGACCGCGTTGCGGACCAGCGGCTCTTTGTCCTGCGCCGCCCGCTCGAGCACGGCGCGCGCTTCCGACGTCCGGACCTTGCCGAGCGCCATCGCGGCGCAGGCCCGCGTCTCGGGATCCTCCTTCTTCCCGAGCAGGCCCTTTGCCACCAGCATCTTCTCCAGCGTCGGGATGCCCTTCGCTCCCACGAGCGCGCCGAAGGCCTCGAAGAACACCATCTTTTCGGTGAGATCGGCGTTCCTGAGCTTCGAGCCACCCACCATGGATTCCACGCGGGCCGCCGCGTTGCGATAGCCGCGTGCCGCGAGAAACCGCACCGCCGCGATCCGGACGTCGCGGTCCGCGTCATCGATGGCCTTCTCGAGCAGCCGCATGGCGGACGGGCTCGCAATGGCGGTCAGGGCCTCCACCACCGCGAGCTTGAGCCCGCGGTCCTCCGACGCGAGCAGCGGCTCCATTCCCTCCGGGGCTCCGGGGAGCTTCAGCCGGCCCGCGAGCTTCACCATTTCGAGCTGGGCGGTGGCATCGTCGCTGGCGAGCGTCTTCAGCACTTCCGCGGCGTTCGCCTGCGCCAGCCGCGCCGCCGCGCCCTGCACGAGATCCCGCACGTACGGGTCATGGAGCTTGGCGATCCACACCATCAACGTCGGGAGCGCCTCAGGTCGGAATTCCTGGAATAGCTCCGACAGGTCTTCCTCGGTGGGGTGGAGCGTGGATTCGTCGAGCGCCTGGAGCAGCTGCGACAGCGAGTCGCTCTGCGACAGCCGGGTGGGGAGGCCCTCCAAGGTTTGGCGATGCTCGGGAATCAGCTCGCGCGCCCGCTGCAGCACGGCGCGGGTCTCCCGCAGGATGAAGGCGACGGACCGGAAGTCGCCGGCGCCGAGCAGGTACGGGATGAAGTTCTCGACGATCGAGATGAGTTCGGCCCGCACCGTGCCGTAGGTCTGCAGCTCCAGCAGGTCGAACAACATCGCCAGCACGTTCCGGCGCAGGTCCTGCGAGTATTCCCGCTCGACGTCCTTCTTGAGGTAGTCGATTTCGGGGTCTTCGAGGAAGTACAGCGTCGTGTCGAAGTCCTCGATCGACACCAGCCCTTCGCGCTTGGGCGGCGCCTCGTCCTCTACCTGCTTCCGCACTTGCGTCGGCGCGGCGGAGGTGATGGTCTCGCCCGCTTCGATCGGCACCGCGTTCTCGGTGGCGAGCTCGCGGAAGGTGTAGTTGATCAGCTGGAAGTCCTGGGCCCAGAGGAGCGTCAGGAGATCGTCGGCCGCGTCGGCCTGCAGGCTGCGGGCCTGCTGCAACACGCCCAGGAAGCGCACGATCTCCGTTTCCTCGACGCCCGGCTTGAAGGCCAGCGAGCGGACGCCGTCCTTGTACAGCGTCCAGGCGATGCTCTCGTTGCGCTGGTCCTGGCTGTAGACGACGTTGTCTTCCCAGCGGAGGTCGATCTCGCCCACGTCGAACACCAGGTCGTCGGTCGCCTGCCAGATCTGGCGGAATGCCGCCCGGATGTTGTCGACCGCGCGCTGGTAGACGGGATTGTTGGGGAGGTACAGCTGGGTTGCCCTGATGCCCTTGGAGAGGACCTGCATCAGCTCCTCGACCTGCTGCGGCGGCAGCGCCAGCTCCGGTACGGGCGCGTTGGTCAGAGGGTGGCTCCCGTCAGTTCGGCGACCATGGCGACGTCCTTGTCGCCACGGCCGCTCAGGTTGATCAGGACGATGTCGCCGGCCTGCCACTGCCCCGAGCGGGCCAACACCCAGGCGACGGCGTGCGCGCTCTCGAGCGCCGGCAAGATGCCCTCGAGCCGGGACAGCGCCGCGAACGCTTCCAGGGCCTGCCGGTCGGTCACTGCCTCATACAATACGCGACCGGTGTCCTTCAGGTAAGCGTGTTCGGGCCCGACCCCCGGGTAATCGAGACCCGCCGAGACGCTGTGCGCCGGTTGCACCTGCCCGTCCGCGTCCTGCAGGAGGTAGCTCAAGCTGCCGTGGAAGACCCCGGGCCGCCCCCGCCCGAGCGACGCCGCGTGACGGCCGGTCTCGAGTCCCTCCCCGGCCGCTTCCACGCCGACGAGCCGCACGTCGCGGTCGTCCAGGAACGCCGTAAAGATCCCTATGGCGTTCGAGCCGCCACCCACGCACGCCACCACGGTGCCGGGCAACCGGCCCCAGCGCTCGAGCGCCTGGGCTCGCGCCTCGCGACCGATCACCGATTGAAAGTCCCGCACGATGCGCGGGAACGGGTCCGGCCCCACCACGGACCCGATGATATAGTGCGTCGTCGTGACGTTGGTCACCCAGTCGCGCAGCGCTTCGTTGGTCGCGTCCTTCAGGGTCCGGGTGCCCGACGTCACCGGCACGACGCGCGCGCCCATCAGCTCCATGCGGTACACGTTGAGCCGCTGGCGCCGCATGTCCTCCTCGCCCATGTACACGATGCACTCGAGTCCGAAGCGCGCGCACACCGTCGCCGTGGCCACCCCGTGCTGGCCGGCCCCCGTCTCGGCGATGATGCGCTGCTTGCCCATACGGCGCGCGAGCAGCACCTGGCCCAGCGTGTTGTTGATCTTGTGCGCACCGGTGTGGTTCAGGTCTTCGCGTTTCAGCGCCACGATCACGCCCGGTCCCACCTGGGCCGCGAGCCGCGGCGTCTCGGTGAGCGGCGTCGGCCGACCTACGTAGTCCTTGAGCAGCGCCTCCAGTTCGGCCCAGAAGCCCGCATCGTGCTTCGCCGCCTCGTGCACGCGGTCGAGCTCCTCCAGCGCCGCCATCAACGTCTCGGGAACGTAGCGACCGCCGTACGGTCCAAAGCGGCCCGGCACCCGCTCCTTCACTTCCGCATTGCGCATTCCGCGCTCCGCATGGTTGGTCACCGGCGTCTTTCTTGCCTCGGGACGCCCGTCAGCCCCCGAACCGCCGCCGCCGGCTCCGCCGTGCGGGCCAGCGACGTCCCCACCAGCACCAGGTCCGCTCCCGCGGCAGCCAACCGCTCCACGTCCGCGCGCGTCTCAATGCCGCTCTCGGCGATCGCGGGTACGCTCGCCGGCACCTCCGCCACGAGCCGCTCGGCGCGCTCCAGGTCCACCGTGAACGTCGCGAGGTCGCGGCTGTTCACCCCCACGGCGGTCGGGCCCACGCCGAGCGCGACCTCGAGCTCGGCCGCGGAGTGCACCTCTACCAGGATTCCCAATCCCTGCCCCACTGCCGCCGCGGCCAGCGCCCGCAACCGGTCCGGCGCGAGCGCCCGCACGATGAGCAACACCCCGCTCGCTCCCGCGGCGCGCGCTTCGTACAGCTGCAGCTCGTCCAGAATGAAGTCCTTGCGCAGCACCGGCACCGTCACGGCGCGCGCGACGTGCGCCAGGTCGTCGAGCGAACCGCCGAAATGCACCTCGTCGGTGAGCACGGAGATGGCCACCGCTCCGCCGCGGGCATAGGCCTGCGCGTGCGCCACCGGATCCAAGTCCGCGCGGATCGTTCCGGCGGACGGCGAGCGGCGCTTGACCTCGGCGATGACGCCTACCGTGCGGCCGGTGAGGGCGGGCGCGAAGGCAGGCGGCTCGGGCGCCGCGGCGGCACGCCGCTCCAGATCCCGGGCCTGCGCCCGCAACCCGGCCACGCGGTCGCGGGTCGCGGTGAGAATGGCGTCCAGGCTGATGATCGGCACGCTTGCGTTCGGTCGATTTTCGGGTAAATTACGCTTCGGTTTCCGTTCGGGAGGCAGCGTGCCGCTCACTCGCCGTCAGCGCGAGATTCTCGACTTCATCTCCACCCAGATCTCCGGCCAGGGGTACGCCCCGAGCTTCGAGGAGATCGCGGAGCGCTTCTCGTTTCGCTCCCTCGCCACCGTCCACGAGCATCTCACCAACCTCGAGCGCAAGGGCTACATCCATCGCGCGCACAACGAGAGTCGCGGCATCGAGATCGTGCCACCCCGCGGTCAGACGGGTGCCACCGAGCTGCCGCTGCAAGGCCTGGTCGCCGCAGGCGAGCCGATCGAGGCCGTCGCCGGCCACGATACCCTCGCGGTGCCCGACGACCTGATCCCCCGGCGTGGCCGCAGCTACGTCCTCAAAGTGCGCGGTCAATCGATGATCGACGAGCACATCAAGGATGGAGACTTCATCGTGGTGCACGAGCGCAACCAGGCCGACAACGGCCAGACGGTGGTCGCGTTGGTCCACGGCTCGAGCGCCACGGTCAAGCGGTTCTATCGTGAGCCCGGCGGCTGGATCCGGTTGGAGCCCGCGAACGCGACGATGACGGCCCTTCGTGTCAACGAACGGGACGTGATGGTGCAAGGCGTCGTCGTGGGCGTCATCCGGAAGTACTAGTCGCCCGGCGCAGGCGCTCCAGCGCCTCACGGGCGGCGCCGGCCTGCACGATTTCGCGCGCCCGCGCCACTCCGTCGCCGTACGTTGGCGCGAGTCCCGCCACATAGATCGCGGCGCCCGCGTTGAGGAGCAGCGCGGCGAGCCCGGCGCGGTCCTCGTGCCCGTCCCCGAGCAGGCGTTCGATGCGCGCCGCGTTGGCGGCCGGCTCGCCCCCGGCCAGTTCGCCCACATCGATGATCGCGAGTCCGTAGTCCGTCGCATCGAGCTCCCATGCCGTCACCGCCGCGCCCTTCACCTCCCACACGTCCGTGATGCCGCGCGGCGCGATCTCGTCCATGCCGACCCGGCCGTGCACCACCAGGGCATGCTCGACGCCGAGCCGCGCCAAGGCCGCCGCCATGAGGGGTGCGCGGTCCGAGTCGGCGACCCCCACGACCTGGCGCCGCACTCCGGCGGGGTTGGCGAGGGGGCCCAGCAGATTCATGACCGATGGCACAGCGAGCTCACGCCGCACCGGTGCCGCGTGCTTCATGGCGGGATGGAAATGGGGAGCGAACAGAAACGTGACGCAGGCCTCGCGCAGTACCCGGGCCGCATCCGCCGCGTCGACGCTGATGCGCACGCCCAAGGCCTCGAGCACGTCGGCCGAGCCGCACTTGGAGGTGAACGACCGGTTCCCGTGCTTCGCCACGGCGGCGCCCGCACCCGCGGCGACAAAAGCGGCGGCGGTCGAGATGTTGAACGTGGACACTGCTCCACCGCCGGTGCCGCAGGTGTCCACGAGGTGGGCGCCGTGCGCCTCCACGCGCACCATCGCGTCGCGCAGGGCCCGCGCCGCGCCGGCGATCTCCTCGGGAGTCTCCCCCTTGACCCGCAGCCCCACGAGCAGCGCCGCGATCTGTGCTGGAGTGGCGTCGCCGCGCATCACGGCACCAAACGCCTCGGTGGTCTGCCGCTCGCTGAGCGACCGGCGGTCGGCGAGGGCGGCGATCGCCTGCTGCAGGGGAGACGGCACGGGGTGGGATGACGCGGGCACGGAGCAAGGGGGTTTTGGGCCTGCAAAGCTACTCCCAAAAATCGCCTTTTGTCAAATGCCACAACGGGTTGCGCAGCTTGATTGACCCCTCATTTCAACCTATCTTTCGCCCGTGACGAGCCGGCCCTACCTCGCCGTGGTGCAGTACGACGGGGCGGAGTTCGCGGGCTGGCAGCGACAGCTGAATGCGCGCACGGTGCAGGCGGAGTTCGAGGCGGTGCTGGAGCGCCTCATGGGCCGGCGCACCCCGGCCACCGGGGCAGGACGCACCGACACGGGTGTGCACGCCCTCGGTCAGGGTGTCGGATTCCTGGCGGATGGGCGCTGGACGGCGGACCCCGCCGAGGTGCAGCGGGCGCTCAACGCACTGCTGCCGCGTGACATCTGGGTGGAGCGGGTGCATTCGATGCGCGCCGGGTTTGACGCCCGCAGGAGCGCGGTGGCGCGCCGCTACCGCTACGTGATCGGCACCGACGACGCGGCGCGCTCACCGTTCCGGCGGCCGTACGAATGGACGCTGGGCCGCCTGCTCGATGCCGAGCTGCTCGCGCGCGCGGCGGCGCTGCTGCCGGGGGAGCACGACTTTCGCGGCCTTGCCGCGACCGGAGCGGGCTTCAAGAAGCCTCACTACCGCAGCCGCGTAGCGCTCGCCGAGTGGGCGCCGCGGACTGACGGAGCGGGGGTGACGTTCACGATCGAGGCCGACCGGTTCCTGCATCGCATGGTGCGCTTTCTCGTGGGCGCGATGGTGGACATCGCCCTGGGCCGGCGCCCCCTCGAGGATCTCCCGCGCTTGCTCGCCGCGACCGACAACCACGCGGCCAGCCCTCCCGCGCCGCCGCAGGGACTCTATCTGCTGGCCGTGCGCTATCCCACTGACCTCTACGCCGAGGCCTGAATCATGAAGTTCTTCCTCGACACCGCAAGCTTGAAGGACATCAGCTGGGCGACGCAAGCCGGCCTGATCGACGGAATCACGACCAATCCCTCGCTTCTCGCCAAACAGGCGGGTGATCTGGATCCGCGCGACGTGCTGAAGGAGATCTGCTCTCTGGTGGACGGTCCCGTCTCGGCGGAAGTCGTCGCCGTGGACGCCGAGGGTATGGTGCGCGAGGGCCACGAGCTCGCGAAGATCGCGGACAACATCGTCGTCAAGATCCCGATGCTCGAAGCCGGCATGGTGGCGGTACGCCGGCTGGCGGGCGAAGGCATCAAGACGAACGTGACTCTGTGCTTTTCGAGCATCCAGTGCCTGATCGCCGCCAAGGCCGGCGCGTCGTATGTGAGCCCGTTCATCGGCCGGCTCGACGACGTGGGCCAGGAAGGCATGGACGTGATCCGCGAGGCGCGGGTCATCTTTGACAACTATCACCTCGCGACCGACATCCTCGCCGCGTCGATGCGCCATCCGCGCCACGTCGTCGAGGCGGCGATGATCGGCGCCGACGTGGCCACCCTGCCCCCCGATGTCCTGAAAAAGCTGCTGCAGCATCCGCTCACCGACCGCGGGCTCGAGCAGTTTCTCGCGGACTGGAAGAAGCTGGGCGCGCGGTCCAAGGCCGCGGTGTGACGTACGCCTCGCCGCTCGGCCAGCGCTACGCTTCCCCGGCGATGCAGGCGCTCTGGGGAGAGCGGCGCCGCATCGGGTTGTGGCGCCGGCTCTGGCTGGCCCTGATGGAGGTCGAGCGCGAGCTGGGTCTCGAGATCCCGGAACGCGCCCTCGCGGAGCTCCGCGCACACCTGGATGATGCCGATCCGGAGCGCGCGGCCGAGCACGAGAAGCGGCTCCGGCACGAGGTGATGGCGCACATCCACCACCTCGGGGAGCAGGCGCCGGCGGCCCGTCCCTACATCCACCTCGGCGCCACCAGCGCCTACGTCACCGACAACGCCGACCTCGTTCTCATGCGCGAGGGGTTGCAGCTGCTGCTCGGGCGCGTGGCCGCGGTCCTGGTGGCGTTTTCCAAACTCGCCCGCCGCTACCGCGACGTAGCGTGCCTCGCGTACACCCACTTCCAACCCGCGCAACTCACCACCGTCGGCAAGCGGGTCACCCTCTGGATGCAGGAGCTGCTGCTCGACGCCGAGGAGCTGCTGCATCGTTTGGCGACCCTGCAATTCCGCGGCGTGAAGGGTACCACCGGGACGCAGGCGAGCTTCCTCGAGCTCTTCGACGGCGATGACGACAAGGTCCGCGAGCTCGACGCCCGGGTAGCGCAGCGGATGGGGTTCGCGCGCGTCTTCCCGGTCACGGGCCAGACGTACACGCGCAAGCTCGACGCGCAGGTGCTCTCGGTTCTGGCGGGGGTGGCGCAGTCCGCGGCGAAGTTCGCGACCGACCTCCGCCTGCTGCAGCACGAGGGCGAACTGCTCGAGCCGTTCGAGAGCGATCAGGTAGGCTCGTCCGCGATGGCCTACAAGCGCAACCCGATGCGCGCCGAGCGGATGACCGGTCTGGCCCGCTTCGTGATCGAGCTCGAGGGCAACGGTTGGCATACAGCTGCGGAGCAGTGGCTCGAGCGGACGCTGGATGACAGCGCGAACCGCCGGCTGGTGCTCCCCGAGGCGTTTCTCGCGACCGACGCGATTCTGGTGCTCGGCACCAACGTCGCGGCCGGGCTCGAGGTGCGCGAGGCCGTGATCGCGCGCCACGTCGCGGCGCAGCTGCCGTTCCTCGCGACCGAGCGCCTGCTGATGCGGGGAGTGAAGGCGGGCGGGGACCGTCAGCGCCTGCACGAGGTGATCCGCACGCACAGTCTGGCCGTGGCGCAAGCCGTCGCGGAGCACGGGACGGCGAACGACCTGCTCGAGCGGCTGGCCCGCGACCCGGCCTTCAAGACGCTCCGCGTCGCGGCTCCCGATGACGCGCTCGACCCCGCTGCCTACATCGGGCGCGCTCCACGGCAGGTGGACGACTTCCTGGAGCAGGTCGTCCCCGACGTGCTGCGCCGGATCGAGACGGTGGCGCCGGCCGCGGCCGCGGCCGAGGTGACCGTATGACGGCCCCCCTGGTGACGAGCGCGTTGCCCCTGCCGCTCCTCCGCCGCGGCAAGGTCCGGGAGGTGTACGAGGTCGACGCCGAGACGTTGCTGCTGGTCGCGAGCGACCGGGTGAGCGCGTTCGACGTGGTGCTGCGCGAGCCTGTCCCGCACAAGGGCGCCGTGTTGACCCAGCTCAGTGCGTTCTGGTTCGAGCGGCTCGCATCAGTGGTGTCGAGTCACTTTCTCACCGCGCACGCCGACGAGATCGTGGCGCGGGTCCCGGTGGTCGAGCCGTTCCACAACGGCTTGGCAGGCCGCGCCATGCTGGTGCGGCGCACCACGCCCGTGCCGTTCGAGTGCGTCGTACGGGGATACATCACCGGCTCCGCCTGGGCCGAGTACAAGCGGTCGGGTACGCTGGCGGGGGAGTCGCTCGCCCCGGGGCTCGTCGAGAGCGCTCGCCTCGAGCCGCCGATCTTCTCGCCCGCCACCAAGGCCGACGTGGGGCACGACGAGAACGTCACGTTCGCCCATGTCGCACGGGCGCTCGGTCGGCCGCTCGCCGGGCGGCTCAAGCAGGCCAGCCTGGGTCTGTACGAGGCGGGCCGCGCCTATGCGGCGCCGCGCGGCATCATCATCGCCGACACGAAGTTCGAGTTCGGCACCACGACCGACCGCCGTCTGCTCGTGATCGACGAGATATTGACGCCCGATTCGTCGCGCTTCTGGCCGGCGGACCGCTACGCGCCGGGACGCAGCCAGCCGAGCTTCGACAAGCAGCCGCTGCGCGACTATCTGGCCGGGCTGCGGCAGCAGGGACAATGGGACGGCAACGCCCCACCGCCCCCGCTCCCACCCGAGGTCGTCCAGGCGACGAGCGAGCGGTACCTGGAAGCGTATCGTCGGATCACGGGCAAGCCCCTTGCCACCGCGTGATGCGCATCGCGCCCGAAGGCTGGCCGTTCATCCTGTTCGAGTGGGCCCTCACCGCCCTCGGCGCATGGGGCGTGGGGGTGTGGGGTCGCTGGGTCTGGGCCGCGGAGGTTCCCTTGGTGCTGATCAGTGTGTGGTTGCTCGTGTTCTTTCGCGACCCGGTGCGGACGGGCCCGCGGGGCGACCGCTACGTGATCGCGCCCGCGGACGGCAAGATCGTGGACATCCGCGTGGTGGCTGAGCCGATGTACCTCAAGACGGAGGCGACCCGCATCTCGATCTTCATGAGCGTGTTCGACGTGCACGTGAACCGCTATCCGGTGACGGGCACGGTGGAATTCACGCGCTACAACCCGGGGCGCTTTCTCCATGCCGCGTCCGACAAGGCGAGCCTCGAGAACGAGCAGTCCTCGGTCGGGCTGCGCGGCGCGCGGGGGGCGGTGCTGGTGCGCCAGATCGCGGGCCTCATCGCGCGCCGCATCGTCACGGACGCCGCGCCGGGTGATCGCGCGACGCAGGGGGCGCGCCTGGGGATGATCCGGTTCGGGTCGCGGGTGGACGTATTCCTGCCCGCCGCCGCCCATCCCGCCGTGCGGGTGGCCGTAGGCGACCGCGTCCGAGCCGGAGCGACGCTGCTCGCGGAGTACGCGCCGTGAGGCCGTTCCCGGGGCCCGGCATGCGGCGCGTCGTGATCGTCGTGCCGAGCCTGTTCACGCTCTTCAATCTCTTCTTCGGCATCTGGTCCATGGTGCTCGCCTCGCGCGGGGAGTTCTACCGCGCCGGCTGGTACATCTTCTTTGCCGGCGTGCTCGACGCGCTCGACGGCCGCGTGGCGCGGCTCTCCAAGACCGGCACGCGGTTCGGCGCGGAGCTCGACAGTCTGGTGGACGTGGTGAGCTTCGGGGTCGCCCCGGCGTTCCTGATCTATCAGCTCGAGTTCGCGAGCGCGGGCCAGGCCGAGTGGATCTTCTGCTACTTCTACGTCATGGCGGTGGCCATCCGCCTCGCCCGGTTCAACATCACGCAGGCGGGGCGCGCCAAGCGCCATTTCGTCGGCCTGCCGTCCCCCGCGGCCGGGATGACCCTCGCCACCTTCTACGCGTTCACCACGACGGATCTGTACCAGCAGGCATTCCGCTTCCTGCCGCGCCACCATCTGATGCAGCTGCTGATGATCCTGCTCAGCATCCTTATGGTGAGCAACGTGCGCTACGCGACGCTGCCGCGGGCCGGCATCCGCACCACGAAGGGGCTCTTGGGAGTCGCGACCATTCTGTTTATCCTCGTCTTCGGAATCCTCGAGCACGACGCCTTCTTCTTCCCCCTGGGGATCACATACATGGCGTACGGCATTCTCCGCGCCACGCTGCTCGGGTACCTCACCGAGTCCGCAGACGACCGTGACACGGACATCGCGGGGCCGATCGTGATCGCCGACGGGCAGGAGCCCGAACAGACCTACACGCCGCCGCGCGGTACGGCGCCTCGTGGAGATCGGGAATGAAAGCATTTCGGGTCGAGGTGCGTGTGATGCCGCGCGCCGCGCTGCTCGATCCGCAAGGCCAGGCCGTGGAGCATGCCCTGCAGGCCCTGGGTTTCGCGGACGTCGGCCGGGTCCGGATGGGAAAGCATCTCGTGCTCGAGCTCGAGGCCGCGTCGCGCGCTGAGGCGCTGGCCCGCGCGCGCGCCATGTGCGACCGCTTGCTGGCGAATCCCGTCACCGAGGATTACGACGTGGCCGTGGACGGAGAGGCGTCTCGATGAAGCGCGTGGCGGTGATCGTGTTTCCCGGGTCCAACTGCGATGCGGATACGCTCGCGGCCGCCCGCGAGGCTGGCTCGGACGTTTACTTCGTGTGGCATCGCGACCCCGACCTGCGGCAGGCCGACGTGGTGATCCTGCCGGGTGGGTTCAGTTACGGTGACTACCTGCGCTCTGGCGCGATCGCGCGTTTCTCGAAGGTCATGGCGGCCGTCACCGCGCACGCCCGCGCCGGCGGTCCGGTACTCGGTATCTGCAACGGCTTCCAGATCCTGTGCGAGGCGGGGTTGCTCCCCGGCGGTCTCATGCGCAATGCGGGGCTGCGCTTTGTGTCCCGCCCTGTCCGGGTGCGGGTCGAGCAGACCGACACGCCCTTCACGTGCCTGTACGAGAAGGGCGAGGTGCTCGACATCCCGATCGCGCACGGCGACGGCCGCTACGTAGTGGATGCCCGCACCGCCGCCGAGCTCGAGGCGACCGACCGCGTGGTATGGCGCTACGTGCGCGACAACCCGAACGGCTCCATGAACGATATCGCCGGCGTTACGAGCGCCGGCCGCAACGTGGTCGGGATCATGCCGCATCCGGAGCGAGCCAATGCCCCGGCGTTGGGTGGCCAGGATGGTGCCCGTGTCTTTCACTCGATGGAGGCTCGACATGCGACGCAGCACGCTATGGATGTGCGCGCTGTTGACGATCGCCACCTCAGGGTGTAAGCCGATCAACGAGCAGTGGACGAAGGTCAAAACGAAGTTCGCGGCGGCGCGCCATCGTTCCGTGCCGGGGCAACCGATGCAGCCCACCCCCGCCACGCCGAGCCCCGAGACCCCGGCCCCCACACCGGCTCCGGCTCAGCAGCCGCCGCCACGGCCCCCGTCCCGTCTTCTGCCCATGGAAGACGTGCCCTTCACATCCGCCGATACCGGCACGATTGCCCCGGGCATGGGTGAGAAGGACGTGTATGGATTGTGGGGCCCGCCCGCGGACGTGCGCCGCCAGGGCGAGTTCACCTACCTCTTCTTCCCGAACGGGTGCGAGCACACCTGCGGCACCGCGGACGTCGTCATCCTCCAGCACGGCCAGGTCGTGGACGCCGTGCTGCGGTGGCCGGGACACGGCTACAGCGGCCAGTCGTCCTCGCCCATCGCCACACCGCCGCACGGCGTGAGACCACCTTCGACTCCCTGAGATCGATGCCCGACAAACCGAGCAAGAACGAAGAGGAATACTTCGCGAGACGCGATGCCGAGCTGCTGCGGCAGCAGCGCACCAGCCTGCAGAAAGCCGCTGCGGAGGCGGAGCGCCGCTCCCATTACATGAAGTGCCCGAAGTGCGGCTACGACCTGATCACCGGGCAATGGCACGGCGTCCAGATCGACCAGTGCACGCACTGCCATGGGTTGTGGTTCGACGCGGGCGAGGCCGAGAGCGTGCTCGCCCATCCCGAGCCCAACGCCATCGGTCGCGCGTTCCGCGCGGTCTTGCGGGGCGTCTCCGGCGCGAAGGCGTCCGACGCGTGACGCGGGCCGCCCCCACTCCGTTCCCGGGCGACCCCCCGATCACGCCACAACTGGTCCGCGACCACAATCTCAACGACGCAGAGTACACGCGCATCACCGCGCTGCTCGCGAGAACGCCTACCTTCGCGGAGCTGGGCGTCTTCTCCGCGCTGTGGAGCGAGCACTGTTCCTACAAGCACTCGCGGCCGGTCCTGAACACGTTTCCCACCACCGGACCCCAGGTGGTCCAGGGGCCCGGAGAGAACGCAGGCGTGCTGCGGCTCCCCGACGGCTGGGCGGTGGCCTTCAAGATCGAATCGCACAATCACCCCTCGGCGGTCGAGCCTTACCAGGGGGCGGCCACGGGCGTCGGCGGCATCCTGCGCGATGTGTTCACGATGGGCGCTCGGCCCGTGGCGGTGTTGAACAGCCTGCGCTTCGGCCCGCTCGACCAGGCCCGCAACCGCTATCTCTGCGCCGGCGTCGTGAAGGGGGTCGGCGACTACGGTAACTGCGTCGGCGTCCCGACCCTCGGCGGCGAAGTCGATTTCGCGCCGAGCTACGCCGGCAATCCGCTGGTCAACGCGATGTGCGTCGGCCTCCTCAGGGAGAAGGATCTCATCACGGCCGCGGCGCACGGCGTCGGCAACGTGCTGCTGGTGGTGGGCTCGCGCACGGGCCGGGACGGCATCCACGGCGCCTCGTTCGCGTCCGAGGAGCTGACGCTCGAGAGCGAGCGGCGCCGGCCCCAGGTTCAGGTGGGCGATCCGTTCACGGAGAAGCTGCTGCTCGAGGCGAGCCTCGAATTGATCGCCTCGGGTCACATCGTCGCGATCCAGGACATGGGGGCGGCCGGGCTCACCTCGTCCTCCGCCGAGATGGCGGCCAAGGGCGGCGTCGGCGTAGAAATCGATCTCTCGCTCGTCCCCACGCGGGAGCCGGGGATGACCCCGTACGAGATCCTGCTGTCGGAATCGCAGGAGCGCATGCTGGTGGTGGCGAAGCGCGAGCGGGTCGCGGCGGTGCAGGCCATCGCCGCGAAGTGGGAGCTCGCCGCAACCCCGATCGGCCGCGTGACCGATGACGGCCGGTACCGCGCCACGTGGGGTGCGCAGGTCGTGGTCGACATCCCGGGCCGGCCGCTGATCGAGGATTGCCCCGTCTATCACCCGGAAGCGCGAGAGGACGAGGCGATCGCCCGCCTGCGATCAGAGCGTCCTGCTTCCCGCTCGCCGCTCCACAACCCCGCCGACCTGCTGCTCACGCTGCTGGACCATCCGCCCATCGCGTCCAAGCGCTGGGTGTACGAGCAATACGACTCGACCGTCCAAGCCGGCACGGTGATCGGGCCGGGGGGCGACGCGGGCGTGCTGCGGGTGCGTGATGCCGGGTTCGGCATCGCGGTGACCACGGACTGCAACTCACGCTACGTGCTGCTCGACCCGTACGAAGGAGGCAAGGCGGCGGTGGCCGAAGCGGCCCGCAACATCGCATGCAGCGGTGCGCGCCCGCTCGGCATCACCGACTGCTTGAACTTCGGAAGCCCTGAGCGGCCGGCGGTGTTTTATCAGTTCCGCGAAGCCTGCCGCGGCATTGCCGAGGCGTGCCGCGCTTTCGACATCCCGGTCACGGGTGGGAACGTCTCCTTCTACAACGAGAGTCCGGCGGGCGCCGTAGACCCCACTCCGGTCGTGGGGATGGTCGGCCTGTTGTCGCGCGTGGACCGCGCGGTGCCGAGCCACGCGCGCGCCGCGGGGGATGCGATCCTGATCCTAGGCGAGACCCGAGCTGAGCTGGGGGCGTCGCAGCTGTGGGAGGCCGTGTACGGGCTGGTCGGTGGCGTGCCGCCGCGCGTGGATCTCGCGGCCGAACGCCGGCTCGTCGACTACCTCGTGACGGCCGCCGAGCGCGGTCTGCTGCGCTCCGCGCACGACTGCTCGCAGGGCGGCCTCGCTGTGGCGCTCGCCGAAGTGGCGATGGGGGGCGCATACGAGGACACCGGATTCGGCCTCGAGGCCGATCTCGCGGCGTACGGCTCCACGCTCCCCTCGCTTGAGCTGTTGTTCAGCGAATCCCAGGCTCGCGCGATCGTTACGTGCCGCCCGGAACGCGCGGCTGCGCTGACAGCGCTGGCGCAGGAGATCGGCGTCCCCGCGCAGCGGATCGGCACGGTAGGTGAGCGGGGCGGTGTGGTGCGGTGGCAGTTGCGCGACGCAACGGTAGCGCACCCCGTCGACCGGCTGCGTCAGGTATATTTCTCGAGCCTATCCCGGCGCATGGGAGATTGAGGACGGATGTGCGGCATCATCGGCGTCACCGGTGTTTCCGACGCGGCCCGCGTCGCCTATCTCGGCCTCTACAGCCTGCAGCACCGGGGGCAGGAGTCGGCGGGCGTCGTTGCCGTCGACGGTGAGGGCGTGGCGCGGTCGCACCGGGGCATGGGTTTGGTCTCGGACATTTTCGACGAGAAGGTCCTGAGCGACCTGCCCGGCGACGTCGCCATCGGCCACACGCGCTATTCCACGGCCGGCACGTCGGTGCTCGCCAACGCCCAACCGCTGCTCGCGCGTTACCGCGAGGGCCCCCTCGCCCTTGCACACAACGGCAACCTCACGAACGCGGTGCAGCTCCGGTCCGACCTCGTGACCAAGGGATCCCTGTTCCAGAGCTCGTCGGACAGCGAAGTGCTGGTGCACTTGATCGCGCGCTCGGAGGCGCGTGAGCCCGAGGACCAGCTGCTCGACGCTCTCGAGCGGGTCGAGGGAGCGTATTCGCTGCTCATCACCATCGGCCGCACGCTGTACGCGATCGTGGACCCGCGCGGCTTCCGGCCGCTGGTGCTGGGCCGGCTGGGACGTGGCTGGGTGGTCGCGTCCGAGACCTGCGCCCTCGACATCACCGGCGCCACGCCGGTGCGGGAGCTCGAGCCCGGCGACTTCGTCCGTATCCACGGCGAGGACGTCGACCAGCTGCCGCGGCTTCCCGCTCTGCCGCACCGCCGCTGCGTCTTCGAGCTCGTGTACTTCTCGCGCCCGGACAGCACCGTATTCCACCGCTCGGTGGACGGCGTGCGCCGGGCCCTGGGACGCGAGCTCGCTAGCGAGCATCCGGCCCCGGGCGCCGATTGCGTGTTCTCCGTTCCCGACTCATCGAACGCGATGGCGCTTGGCTTCTCCGAGCGGTCGGGGACCAAGCTCGAGCATGCGCTCATCCGCAATCACTACGTCGGCCGGACGTTCATTCACCCCGCGCAGGCCGGCCGCATGGCGAAGGTCAAGATCAAGTTCAACCCCGTGCGGGAAGTGCTGCAGGGAAAGAAGGTCGTGGTGGTAGACGACTCGATCGTGCGCGGCACCACGAGCCGGGCGCTGGTGCAGCTGATCCGCCAGGCGGGCGCCGCCGAGGTCCATTTCCGCGTCGCCTCCCCGCCCATCACCGGACCGTGCTATTACGGGATCGACACGCCGAGCAGAAACGAACTGATCGCCTCGAGCAACGACGTCGAGCAGATCCGTGAGCACCTGGGCGTAGACTCGCTTGGCTATCTCTCGCTCGACGGGATGCTGCGCGCCGCGGGCGGCGACCCGGCCGAATTCTGTCACGCCTGTTTTTCGGGCGCCTATCCCACCGACATCCCCGAAGACCTCGACCGGGCCCGCAACGCGGCGCCGCTCCTCGCCGCCATCCCGAGCTGACCCGCCGTGCCCGCACTCGAGCGGTGGGTGTACTCGTTCGGCAACGGCCGCGCCGACGGCTCCGCGGCCATGCGCGACATTCTGGGCGGGAAAGGCGCGGGGCTCGCCGAGATGGCGAACCTCGGCCTCCCTGTCCCGCCCGGGTTCACCATTTCCGCCAAGCTCTGCATCGCCTATCTGGAGCAGGGCACGTTCCCCGACGGGCTGCGCGAGGAGGTCGATCGTCACCTGAAGCAGCTCGAGCGGGCCACCAAGAAGCGGTTCGGGGACGCCCGCAACCCGCTGCTCGTCTCGGTGCGCTCCGGCGCCGCCGTGTCCATGCCCGGCATGATGGAGACGATTCTCAACCTCGGCCTGAACGACGACACCGTCCAGGGCCTGGTGACCGGCTCGAAGAACGCGCGCTTCGCATACGACTCGTATCGCCGCTTCGTCCAGATGTACGGCGACGTGGTGTTCGATCTCGGCAAGGAGCCGTTCGAGGAAGTGCTCGCGGAGGCAAAGCAGCGGCGGCGGGCGCAGCGGGACATCGACCTGCCGGCGGACGATCTGCGCGCCCTCGCACGCGAGTTCAAGTCCATCATCCAGGCGAAATCCGGCCTCCCCTTCCCCGAAGACCCCGCCGCCCAGCTGTGGGGCGCCATCGAGGCCGTCTTCAGGAGCTGGCGCACCCGCCGGGCCGCGGACTACCGTCGCGTGCACGGTATTCCGGACGACCTAGGCACCGCCGTGAACGTGGTAGCGATGGTGTACGGCAACATGGGAGACGATTCCGGGACCGGTGTCGCCTTCACGCGCGATTGCAGCACCGGTGAGTCGGTATTGAACGGCGACTTCCTCAGCAACGCCCAGGGTGAAGACGTCGTGTCCGGGGCCCGCACGCCGGAGCCGATCGCCAGGATGAAGCGTGGCAAGCTCGGCAAGGTGTACCGCGAGCTCGAGCGCATCGCCGCCAAGCTGGAGCGGCATTTCAAGGACGTCCAGGACATCGAGTTCACCTTCGAGCACGGCCGTCTCTATGTGTTGCAGACCCGGCGCGCCCAGCGCGCCGGGCTCGCGGCGGTCCGCATCGCGGTCGAGATGGTGTCGGAGCGCCGGATCACCGAAGACGAAGCGGTGCAGCGCGTGCCGCCGCAGGACCTGGAGCAGGTGTTCCACCCGATGGTGGATCCCCGTGCCGCAGTGACGCTCGTGGCCAAGGGGCTGCCGGCCTCTCCCGGTGCGGCGACGGGCGAGGTGGTGTTCGACGCCGACGAGGCGGAGGCGCTCGCGCGCCGTGGGCGCCCGGTGATCCTGGTGCGCCCCGAAACGAGCCCCGAGGACTTCCACGGCATCGTGGCGGCGCGGGCCGTGCTCACGGCGCGGGGCGGCATGACCAGCCACGCGGCGATCGTCGCGCGCGGCATGGGGAAGACCTGCGTGGTGGGCGCGAAGGACGTCCAGGTCGACGCGGCAGTAGGGGGAGGCCGATTCCGGGCGAACGGCCGCGTGGTGAAGAAGGGCCAGGTGATCACCGTCGACGGCACCACCGGTCGCGTGCTGCTCGGCGCCGTGAAGCTGGTGGAGCCTAAGCTGGGCGCGCATTACGCGAAACTGATGAGCTGGGCGGATCAACGGCGGCGGCTACGCGTGCGCGCCAATGCCGACACGCCGGCGGACGCCGCACGGGCGCGGGAGCTCGGCGCCGAGGGCATCGGCCTGTGCCGGACCGAGCACATGTTCTTCGAGGGCGATCGCATCACGCCGATGCGCGAGATGATCGTCGCGCCCGACGAGGCGGGACGGCGGCGCGCCCTCGCGAAGCTGCTCCCGATGCAGCGCGCCGACTTCGAAGGCATCTTCGAGGCGATGGCGGGCCACCCCGTCACCATCCGCTTGCTCGATCCCCCGCTGCACGAATTCCTGCCCCACACCCGCGACGAGATCACGACACTGGCCCGCAGCATGAAGCTGCCCGCCACCGAGCTGCAGCGGCTCGTGGCCTCCCTCACCGAGGCCAACCCGATGCTCGGCCACCGGGGCTGTCGCCTGGGTATCACGTATCCCGAGATCACCGAGATGCAGGCCCGCGCGATTTTCGAAGCGGCCTGCCGGGTCGTGAGCCGCGGCAAGAAGGTCACGGTCGAAGTGATGATTCCCCTCGTCGCCCTGGTCGAAGAATTGCGCCGCCAGGCGGCCATCGTGCGCCGCGTGGCGCAAGAGGTCTTCCAGGCCGAGGGCCGGACGGCACCCTACGTCGTGGGGACGATGATCGAGCTGCCCCGGGCGGCCCTCACGGCCGACGAGATCGCGAAGGAAGCGGAGTTCTTTTCGTTCGGGACCAATGATCTCACCCAGACGACGTTCGGCCTGTCCCGCGACGACGCCGGCCGGTTTCTCCCGTTCTACGTGGAGCAGGGGATTCTGAAGGACGATCCCTTCCAGGTACTCGACCAGGAAGGGGTCGGCAAGCTGATGGAGCTCGCGGTCAAGCTGGGGCGCGGCAGCCGCAACGACCTGAAGATCGGGATCTGCGGAGAGCACGGCGGGGAGCCCACGTCGGTGAAGTTCTGCCACCACGTCGGCATGAATTACGTGTCCTGCTCGCCGTTCCGCGTTCCCATCGCCCGGCTCGCGGCGGCCCAGGCCGCGCTCGAGGAGCAGGGCGTCATCAACCGGACGAAGGCGACGGTCTAGCCCTTGGACAGCGCCGCACCGATCAACAGCGCGACCACGAACGCGATGGTCGCGGCGGTGTACGCCGTGCCCTTGCTGGTCTTGTGCGTCACCGCGACTCCGACCGATGTGAGGAACAGCCCGTATACCGTGAACGGATTGATGCCGCGTAGCAACGCCAGCACGAACCCCTTCGCGTCCGGTACGAGCAGGTCGAGCCCCAGAGCGGGCTGCAGGTCCACCGTGCCCGCAATGGAGCCCGTACCGCGCATCATGAGTACGATCACCCCCACGATCTGGAGCAGCGTGTAGGTGATCGAGGCGTACGTGGTGACGCTGAGCAGCGTCCCATACTTCGCTTCGCCTCCCAGGACCGACACGCCCACCCACAGGATCAGCGCGTTGACGAGCAGGAACAGCCCGTAGATGATGGGCGCGACCGCGATCCCGATGGGCGCGAACTTCATCCCGGCCTCGGCCTGTTCGGGGGTCATGTTGGGCGTCTGGGCGAACTGGGCCGCGAGAGCGACCTTCACGTACGGCAACTGCAGCACGCCGATCGCCACGGTGATGACCGCGAGGGTGAGGAACGGCGCCAGGAACCGCGGTTTCTCCCGTACGCGCTGGAACACGGCGGTGGGCTCGAGCAGCACGTTGACGAGATCCAGGACCGCGTCCATACACGTCTCTGGGGGCAAGGGGTGGTTGAGGGCGATGATTGTAACGTCGAAACCGCAAACGGGAAACGTGTCCCGTTTCCGGTCTCACGTTTCCCGTTCTCGATGGAGGCGCGGGGAATCGAACCCCGGTCCGAGAATGACTCCGATACCGCCACTACGTGCGTAGGCGAAGCTTGAGCGGTCTCACCACCAGGGCGCCTCGCCGGCCCCGGCAGCAACCAGCCCTTACCAGCTCTTACGCGACCCGTTCGGGCACCGGATCACGCCAGCCCGATTTTGCGATACGTGAGCGCCGCCTCAGGCGGGCTGCCACTCACGCAGGTGCGTGAAGCCGAAGCTTACGCAGCCAGTGCCAGGTTTGAATTGGCAGTTATGAATTGTGCCAGTGGTTTAGCCAGGTAACTGACAACCTGGGCACGCAGCGACATCCTCGCCAAACCCGTCGAAGCCTGTCGCCCCCGTGAAGCTAACCTAGTCCCAAGCTCGGGCTTTTTCAACTCCAACGTGCCCGCTGGCCGATTCGGCGCCACGAGCTACAATTTGCTGCGTGGACAGCAACGGATCGGTGCGGAGCTCTCCGTACGTGCGGCTGGCGGCGTATTACATCCTGCTCGGGCTCGCTGTGTGGCTGCTGGCCTCTCTCTTCCCCGCGATCCCGCAGCTGCTCGAGCGCTTCCGTGACATGTCCGCGCTCGGCATCGTGACCGCGCGCCGCGGCCGCGATCTCGAGCAGGTCGTGGGGCCGGCCGCCCAGACTCTGTCACAGGCCGAATGGGCGCTCGTCACGGTGCTGTCCATGCTCACCGCACTGGCCCTCGTGCTCCCGGTCGCCCGGGTCTACATGCTCACGAAGCGGCGGACCGGCTACGATCAGTCGGTCGTGCAGACCGTGATCATGCTCCCCATGACCGTGGCGGGAACGGTCATCCTCGTGCAGAACAGCCTCGCGCTGGCGTTCACGCTCGCGGCGATCGTCGCGGCCGTCCGCTTCCGCAA
Organism: Gemmatimonadota bacterium; assembly: GCA_041482275.1. GTDB lineage: Bacteria > Gemmatimonadota > Gemmatimonadetes > Gemmatimonadales > GWC2-71-9 > AG41. Next base: position 56,679 of record JBGPDL010000004.1, read on the forward strand.
TACGCTCAAGGACACGAAAGACGCGGTGTACATCTTCCTCGCGCTTGCGGTCGGCGTCGCCGCGGGCGTGTTCGCGCCGGCGGTCGCGGCCGTGATGTCCGTCATTTTCAATGTCGTCGTACTGAGCCTGTGGCAATTCAACGTGGGGAACATCTACGCCGACAGGCTCGGCACGGCTCGAGCCGACCGGTTGCAACCCCACATCGAGACCGACGGCAGTGAAAAAAAGAAACGCTTCAACGGCGCGCTACTCATTGAAGCGGCGCGCCTCGAGCCCGCGCAGGGTGTCGTGGAGACACTGCTCGAGCGGCACGTCAAACGCTGGAAGCTCGCGGGCGTCGTCGCGTCGGTTCACGGCACTTGGACCCTCGAGTACCTGGTGCGTATCAAGGACGACGCCTCGGGGGCGAGACTGGCCGAGGACTTGAAGAGTCAGGGGGTGGCGGATATCCTGGCCGCCGAGTTCCGGTCGCTGCGCGGCATCCGGTCCAAACAGGAGTAACACGTCCCGCGCGGTGGCGGGGTCAACCGAACAACCGTGCCAGGTCTCCTCGTGCTCTCTCCACCCGGTTCCGACCCGCCTGTTTCGCCGCGTACAAGGCCGCGTCGGCCGCGCTTGGCAGATTGGCCAGTTCGGCCACCGTGTCGGGGTACCCGGCGACACCGCACGACACGCTAAGCGCGTACGCGTCCCCACTCCACCGCCAGATCGTGGACTCGACCGTGGCGCGGATGCGCTCCGCAATCTCGATCCCCGATTCGGTCGGCGTGTGCGGCATCCAGACGGCGAACTCCTCACCGCCAATCCGCGCGACGAGGTCCTTGTCACGCACCGCGCCCTCGAGAATCCGAGCCACATGCCGCAGGGCCGCGTCGCCCGCGGCGTGCCCCAGGGAGTCGTTGAGCTTCTTGAAATGGTCCAGGTCGGCGTAGATCAAGGCTGCGACCGGGGGCGCCTTACTGCCGTGCTGCCCCAGCGCGCGCTCGAACTCCCGTCGGTTACGCAAGCCGGTGAGCGGATCGCGCACCGCCCGTTGCTCCGCCTCGTGCAGCGCCCGGGCTGCGGCGAGGCGCGAGCCCAACTCGGCCACGAGCCGCTGCAGCTGGTCGCCGGCCGGTGTTCCCGCGGCGAGCGGCAGCCCCATCACCACCAGCGCACCGATCGCGAAATGCCCGTCGAGCAGGGGGTATGCGGTGCCGGCGCGATCCTGTCGCCGGCGGTCGGGGAGGGCGCTCCCGAACACGTCCTCGGCTCCCTGCGACGCCACAGGCACGCGGGATGTGATGGCCCGCTGTGCCGGCGCGTCCGAGCTGAGGGTGAGCCACTCGAGCCGGCTGTCGGCGGCCGTCGAGACGGCGACGACGCGCGCTTCTCCCGCACCGGAGCCCACGCCCTGCAGCACGATCGCAGCGCCGCGCTGGGTGATCTGCTGGGCCAGCGCCGCGCCCGCCTTGGCGATCCCCTCGAGCGTCTGTGCCCCGCCCGTGATCGCGGCGAGCTGCTTCGAGACCAGCTGAGTCGGCTGCTCGGCCGCCTCGCGCCACCGCGCCAGCCGCATGCCCGCCACCAAGCGCCGCAGCTCGTCCGCGACGCGCTCCACCACCGGCGGCGTGACATCCGCTTGTGGCAGCAGCAGCCCGGCGCCGAAGGGGAAGTCGCCAACGGCCACGTAGCTCCCGGCGGCCTCCCGCGCCACGTGCGCGCGTCCGTCCACGGACGCGAGCTGGACCAGCGCCGCCCCCCGCTCCCGGGCCGCCCGACCCGGCGGCGGCTCGCCCACGACCTCGAACTCGGTTTCGTCCAGCCCGACGACCCACCCGGCCTGCGCGCCGTGCGCCCGACGCAGCAGGTCCAGCATGTGCTGGAAGTCCGAGGGTCGGGTGGGCGGCGCGTCGGCCAGCCACACACGCACCAGCGGGCCCAGCGCCAGGCCGATGGCGGCGGCGAAGCCGCCCAGGGCGGCGACCAGCGCCCACACGTCCGCCGCCATGACGCCACGCACGACGGCGGCGAGACCGAGCACCGCAAAACCGCGCCCGACCCACACCCCTGCCGGGGGAAGCTTCACGAGTGATTGATGCGGCTCGCGGCGGCCGCCGCGCCGAATCCGTTGTCGATGTTGACCACCGTCACGCCCGATGCGCACGAGTTCAGCATGCCGAGCAGCGCGGCGATCCCGCCGAATGCGGCGCCGTACCCCACGCTCGTCGGGACCGCGATCACGGGGACCGCCACGAGCCCGCCCACCACGCTGGGCAGCGCCCCCTCCATGCCTGCCACCACGACGACCACCGCCGCGCTGCGCAGCACGTCCGTCTGCGTGAGAATGCGGTGGATGCCCGCGACACCGACGTCGGTCAGTCGCGCGACGCGGTTCCGGAACGCTCGCGCGGTCACCGCCGCCTCTTCGGCAACCGGAAGATCGCTTGTCCCCGCGGTGACGATGAGAATGGTTCCCCGCCCCGTCGGCTCGGGCTCCGGGACGCCCGGCAGGTACACCGTGCGCCCCAACTCGTTGATCTCCGCCCGCGCGAAGCGCGCCGCGAGCGCCGCGCGGTGGGCGGGCTCGCCGCGCGTCGCGAGAAAGCCGCCCGCCGCCGCCTCGAGCCGCTCGGCGATCCCCACCACCTGTTCGGGCGTCTTGCCCTGACACAGAATCACCTCCTGGTGCCCCTGCGTCGCAGGCCGGAGGTGATCGATGGAGGCGAACGGCAGGCGCTCGATGAAGCGCCCCAGATCCTCAAGGTTCACGCCGCCTGCTCCACGCCGCTCCCGGCTAGATAGGCCGTGAAAATCGCTTCGGCCTGCCGCATCGACTCGATCTTGAACAGCCGCTCGCGCAAGCTCGCGGCACCCGGCACGCCTTTCGTATACCAGCCGAAGTGCTTGCGGAACTCGAGCGCCGTCTTACGGGTGTCGCCCTGCAGCTGGAGCGCGAGTCGCGCGTGCTCGAGCGCGGTGGCGAACCGCTCCTCGGGACTGGGATCGGCCCGCTTCGCCCGCCCCGCGATCAAGTCCCGCGCCTGCGTGAAGATCCAGGGATTGCCGAACGCGCCCCGGGCGATCATGGCGCCCGCGCAGTTCGTGTGCGCCCGCATGGCGACCACGTCCTCGGCGGTGGCGATGTCGCCGTTCCCGATCACCGGGATGTCGAGCGCCTCGACCACGCGCGCGATCTCGTCCCAGTTCGCCTTCCCCGAGAACATCTGGGTCCGCGTACGTGCGTGCAGCGTGAGCGCCCGCGCCCCCGCCTCGCGGCAGCGCAGCGCGATCGTGATGGGGTCGCGTTGCGCGTCGTCCCAGCCGCTCCGGATCTTCACCGTCACGGGGAGGTGCGTCGCACTCTGCACCGCACCGATGATCCGCTGCACCAGACCCAGATCCTTCAGGCAGCCCGACCCACCGTTGTTCTTGACGACCTTCTTGACCGGGCAGCCGAAGTTGATGTCGATGAAGTCCGGTGTGTACGCCGCGGTGACCATCTCCGCCGCCCGGGCCATCACTCGGGCGTCCGCGCCATACAGCTGAATCCCGATGGGACGCTCGCCCGGCTCGAACCGCATGTCGGCGAACAGGTGCTCGAGGCCACGCGCCACGCCGACAGCGGAAATGAACTCGGACACCACCACGTCGGCACCGTGACGGCGGGAGAGCAGCCGGAACGGCGACTCCGACACCCCCGACATGGGGGCGAGGAAGAGGGGAAAGTCGTGCTCCAGGGGATACGGGAAGTGCATGGAAGAGAACGTAATGACGCGTTGCGCGAGGAGCAACCAGTCATTACGTTTCGCCGCCGTTCCGACCGGAGCCACTACTCGTGCGCTTGCGTGAATTCTTCGCCGACGACGCGATCAACCTGCAGCTTGAGAGCACCACCAAGGACGACGTCTTGAAGGAGCTCGTCGGCCTGCTCAAGCTCGACGACAAGGCGGAGCAGATCCTCGTCAAGATGTTGAAGCGACGCGAAACCCTGGGCTCGACGGGGATCGGCCAGAACATCGCGATCCCGCACTGTCGCGCCCTCGCGGTCAATCGGTTGCGGGTCGCGTTCGGCCGCAAGCTCGAGGGCATCGACTTCAATGCCATCGACGGCAAGCCGGTCCACTACTTCTTCCTGATCGTCGCCCCGCCGCTCGAGGTGTCCAACCAGTATCTGCCGGTGCTCGGCAAGATCGCGCAGTTTGCGAAAGAGCCCGACGTGCCGGCGAAGCTCGCGATGATCTCCACCCCGCCGGAGTTCCTGAAGCTCCTGGAAGACAAGAACATCTGACGCGTCATTCCCACTCGATGGTCGCCGGCGGCTTGGAGCTCACGTCGTAGACCACCCGATTTACTCCCTTCACTTCGTTGATGATGCGGCTCGAGATGTGCCCCAGCACGGCGTGGGGAAACGGAAACCAATCGGCCGTCATCCCGTCGCGGCTCGTGACGGCCCGCAGCGCAACGACGTGATCGTATGTCCGGCTGTCCCCCATCACCCCGACCGATCTGATCGGGAGCAGTACGGCGAACGCCTGCCAGATCTGGTCGTACAGGCCGGCCGCGTGAATCTCCTCGATGTACACCGCGTCCACTCGGCGCAGCAGGTCAAGCCGCTCTTCCGTGACGGGGCCCAGCACGCGGATCGCGAGGCCCGGCCCCGGGAATGGATGCCGACCCACGATCTCGTCCGGCAGCCCGAGCTCATGCCCGACCTGGCGCACTTCGTCCTTGAATAGCTCGCGCAGCGGCTCGATCAGCTTCCAGGGCAAGTCCGGGCGCAGGCCACCGACGTTGTGATGGGTCTTGATCGTGACCGACGGGCCGCCCCGCGGCGACGCCGATTCGATTACGTCGGGGTAGAGGGTGCCCTGCACCAGGAAGCCGACGTCGCCGTTCACGTGCCGCGCGGCAGCTTCGAACGCATCGATGAACGTGTGCCCGATGCGGCGCCGCTTCTCCTCGGGATCCTCGATCCCCGCGAGCGCCGACAGGAACTGCGCCGTCGCGTCGACCACGCGCAGGTCCATCCCCAGGTGCGCCCGGAAGGTCCGCACCACCTGCTCCCGCTCGTCCAGCCGCAGCAGTCCGTGATCCACGAAAATGCAGGTGAGCCGCTCCCCGATAGCCCGATGCACCAGCGCGGCTGCCACGGCCGAATCCACGCCGCCCGAGAGGCCGCAGATCGCGCGCCGGGCGGGACCGACGAGCGTACGAACGCGCTCCACCTCATGGTCGATGAAGTGGCCCGGCGTCCAGTCCGGCGTGCAGCCGCAGATCGCGAACAGGAAATTGTGGAGGATTTCTCCGCCCCGCGGCGTGTGGGCGACTTCCGGGTGGAACAGCACGCCGAACAGCGGCCGGGCGTCATGTTGAAACGCCGCCACCGGCGCGTTGGCGCTTGACGCCGTGACGCGGAAATGCGGGGGCGGCCGGTCGATCCGGTCGCCGTGACTCGCCCAGACGGTGATGCATCCCTGGGGCTCGAACCCGGCGAACAGACCGCTCGCCTCCCGGATGGTGACCTCGGCTCGTCCGTACTCGCGCTCCGGCGACGGCTTCACGTCGCCGCCGGCCAGATGCGCCACGAGCTGCATCCCGTAGCAGATGGCGAGCACGGGCACGCCGAGCTCGAGCAGCTTGGGATCGGCGGTGGGCGCCCCCGGGTCGAACACCGAGTTCGGCCCGCCGGACAGGATCACGCCCGCCGGCGCGAACGCCTTGATGAACGCCAGGTCGGTGCCGCGCGCAGCGGGATGGATCTCGCAATACACGTGCGCTTCGCGCACTCGGCGTGCGATCAGCTGCGTGAACTGCGATCCGTAATCGAGAATCAGGACGCGGTTCACGTGCTTCCCGTCGCTCCCGCTCCGCCCGCTCCCCCTCGGTACCAGGTGGTGGGCTCGAGCACTTCCCCCCGCAACAGGTCGTCGAGCGTCTCGCGCTGCCGCGCCACGTAATAGCGGTCCCCTTCCACCAGTACCTCGGGTGGCCGCGGTCGCTGGTTGTAGGTGGAGCTCATCACAAAGCCGTATGCCCCGGTGCCCAGCACTGCCAGATACTCGCCCGCCGCGATCGGCGGCAGCTTGCGGTCGAGTGCGAGAAAATCCCCCGACTCGCAGATCGGGCCGACCACGTTCACGAGCTCCTCGGGCCGGCCGCCGTCCTGGAGGGGCACGATCTCATGGTGGGCATTGTAATGGCTCGGCCGCACGAAGTCCGTCATCCCCGCGTCCACCACCACGAATTCCTTACCCCCGGCGTGCTTGCGGTAGAGCACCTTGGTGAGGAGCACACCTGCGTTTGCCACCAGGTAGCGTCCGGGCTCGCACACCAGCGCCAGCCCCGCCTGTCGGATCGGCGGCGCCACCGCCGCGGCGAACGCCTGCGGGCTGGGCGCCTTCTCGTTGTAATAGCGCACGCCCAGACCGCCGCCCACGTCCAGCGCTTCGATCGTGCCCAGCCCCGAGGCGCGGAGCGCGGTGACCAGCTCCAGCAACTTGACGGTGCCGCGATGGTACGGCTCCACATCGGTGATTTGAGACCCGAGGTGCATCGCGAGCCCGCGCAGCGTGAGCAGCGGCTCGGCCACGAGCCGCTGCGCCACGCTCACCACCTCATCGTAGGGGACGCCGAACTTGGCGGTCTTCTCGCCGGTCTTCGTGTAGGGGTGGGTCTCGGTCGCGACGTCGGGGTTGACGCGGATGCCGAGGCTGGCGGACTTCTTGAGCTTCCGAGCGGTGGCGCTCACCGCTTCCAGCTCGGCGGGTGACTCGACGTTCAGGAATCCCACGCCGATCCTGATCGCCTCTTCGAGTTCGCCCGCCGTCTTGCCGACCCCCGAAAAGACGATGGACGCAGCGTCGAATCCCGCCGCCAGCGCGCGCCGCAACTCCCCCACGGACACGATGTCGGCGCCCGCCCCCAGGGCCTTCAGCACCTTGAGCACACCGACGTTGCCGTTGGCCTTTACCGAGTAGCAGATGCGGTGGGGCACGTCGCGGAGGGCGTCGTGCAGGGCGTGGTACTGCGCCCGAATCAGGTTGGCGCTGTAGACGTAGGTGGGCGTGCCGACGCGCTCCGCGATGGCGCGGAGGAGTGCCGGGTCGAACCCTAGTACGCCTGCGCCCACACCGCCTCCGCGACGCTGGGCTTGCCGCACCACATGCACGTCTTCGGCGGCTCGGGCGAGCGGAATTCGGGATCGGGCAGCACGCGCACGGTCGCCGCGGTCTCCTGTTTGATCTCGGCCTCGCACGCGCCGGAGCCGCAGAAACCGCCGTAGGCGAACCCGCCGGTACCCTTCATGAACTCGATGAACCGCTGTTTCGTGACCCCCCGGATCGAGTGGGTTTCGCGCCGATCCTTTGCCGACTGGAACAGGCCAGCCTGGATCTCGGCCAACGCAGCGGTCACGGCGGCCCGGATCCCCTCCAGCCCGGCGGGGGCTTTCCCCCCGGTGCGGCGGGCGGCCATCACCTGGCCCGCGGCCACGTCGCGCGGCCCGATCTCGAGACGCAGCGGCACACCCTTCGCCTCCCACTCGAAGTACTTGGCTCCGGGCTTCAGGCTGTCCCGCGCGTCGAGCTCCACGCGGATACCCGCCTGCGTCAGCTCCGCCTTCAGCTTCTCGCCGACACTCAGCACCTGACTCTTCTCTTCGTCCGACTTCCAGATGGGCACGATTACCGCCTGGACCGGCGCGAGCTTGGGCGGGCAAACCAGCCCGTTGTCGTCCGAATGCGTCATCACCAGCCCGCCGATCATGCGGGTGGAGACGCCCCACGACGTATTCCACACGTACTCAAGCCCGCCCGCCGCGGTCTGATACTGCACGTTGAACGCCTTGGCGAAGTTCTGCCCGAGATTGTGCGACGTGCCCGCCTGCAGCGCCTTGTTGTCCTGCATCAGCGCTTCCACCGCGTAGGTGCACAGCGCGCCGGCGAACTTCTCGCTCTCGGTCTTCCGGCCGGTGATCACCGGCATCGCCATCCACTCTTCCTGGAACGTGCGGTACACGCCGAGCATCTGGCGCGCCTCGGCCTCCGCCTCCGCCTCGCTGGCGTGTGCCGTATGTCCTTCCTGCCACAGAAACTCCGTCGTGCGCAGGAACAGCCGGGTGCGCAGCTCCCAGCGGACGATGTTGCACCACTGATTCATGAGCAGCGGCAGGTCGCGATAGCTGTGGATCCACTTGGCGAACATCGCGTAGATGATCGTCTCGGAGGTCGGCCGCACCACGAGCGGCTCCTCGAGCGCCGACTCGGGGTCCGGCATCAGCGCCTGGGGGCCCGTCTTGCCCGTCGCCATGAGGCGGGTGTGCGTCACCAACGCCACTTCCTTCGCGAATCCCTCCACGTGCTCCGCCTCCTTCGCGAGGAAGCTCATGGGGATGAACAGCGGGAAGTAGGCGTTCTGGTGGCCGGTGGCCTTGAACATGGCGTCCAGGGCGCCCTGCATCAGCTCCCACAACCGGTAGCCGTGCGGCCGGATCACCATGCAACCGCGCACCGGCGAGTAGTCCGCCAGCTCCGCCTGCATGACGACGTCGTTGTACCACTCGCCGAAATCTTTGGCGCGTGGGGTGATCTTTTGCGCTTGCGCCATTACCGAAAGAATCCGTTCACGAGCCTCGCCATGGGCACCTTCTCCTCCGTGCCCGCTCTCAGGTCCCGCACCACCGCCACCTGTGCCTGCCGTTCCTCCGGCCCTACGATCACCGCCCGTGCGGCTCCCCGCGCCGCGGCCAGCTCGAGCTGCTTGCGAATCGCGGCGTGGCGGAGGCCGTACTCGACGGCCACGCCCCGGTCGCGCAGTTCGTGCGCGAGGTTCAGGACGGAGGCAACGTCCTCACCGCTCACCGCAACCAAGAAAGCGTCCAGCTGAGCCGGCGCCTCGAGAGAGCCTTTCCGCTCGCGCAATAACTCTCCGAGGACGACGTCTCCCATCCCCACGCCCAGCGCGGGCAGGTCCACGCCGCCGAGCGCTTTGAGCAAGCCGTCGTAGCGGCCGCCGCCGCACACGGCGCGCAGCGTCTTGCCCGTGTCGAACAGCTCGAACACGATCCCGGTGTAGTAGGCCAGCCCCCGCACGATACTCAGGTCAATCTCCACGAAGTCTCCAAGCCCCATGGCGGTTAGCGCATTGTGCGCCTCGGACAGGGCATCGCCCGCACGATCTCCTGCCTTGACCATCGCGACAGCTTGCTTGAGCGCGGGCATTCCCCGCAGGGCGGCGATCTTGAACACCCCATCGATCGCCGGGACGCTGCATCCCGCCTTCTCGAGCTGTTCTGCGAGTGCCTTCCGAGGGACCCGTTCGCTCTTGTCGATTGCCGCGTAGGCTGCAGGAAGCTGTGTCTCTGACAGGCCGTGCCCGAGGAGCAACGCGCGCAACACGCGTCGATCCGACATGCGAAGCTGGACGTCCTTGGGCCCGAAGCCGAACGCACGCATGATGTCGATCACCGCGGCGATGAGCTCGGCGTCCGCCAGCGGGCTCGCCTCCCCGATGATGTCCATGTTCAGCTGAAAGTGCTCCCGCAGCCGCCCCCGCTGCTGCCGCTCGTAGCGGAACAGCTGGGGGATCGAGAACCAGCGGATCGGCTTCTTCAGCGCCTGCGCGCGCGCGCCCACCATGCGGGCGAGCGTCGGCGTCATCTCGGGCCGCAACGCCACCTCACGGTCGCCCTTGTCCCGGAAGCTGTACAGCTGCTGCACGATCTCGGCGCCGCTCTTGTGGGTGTACAGGTCCAGCGGTTCGAGCGGCGGGCCGTCGTACTCCTGGAACCCATAGCGGCGCGCGATCTCGCGCCAGGTGGCGAAGATGGAGTTGCGGAGAGCCAGTTCTTCAGGAAAAAAGTCGCGAAAGCCAGGTAGGGCTTGTCCTTGCATCGCAACAATTTAGCCGATCGGCGCAAACCCCGGCAAGCGGGCGAGCGCGTCGCCGACGGTGTGGAACGATCCCGTCACGATCGCCGTCGCGGCATCCTCTTGGACGCGTTCCAACGCTCGCTCGAAATCCGGCTCGAAGTCGTGCGGGACCGAAAGCCCCCCGAGCTCCCGCTCGAGCCGGGCGAGGTCCCAGCGGCGCCGCTCCGGCGCGGTGTCGGGCACCGTGAACGTGAACGCGTCGACCTCGTCCTTCAGGCACTCGATCATGCCGAGGTAGTCCTTGTCGCCCAGCACCCCGACCAGGGCGCGCCGGGGATGCGCCGGATCGGCCTCGCGCAGCGTGTCGGCCAGGACGCGGGCGCCGTCGGGGTTGTGCGCCACGTCGAAGATCCAGCGGCCGCGGACGTCGAAGCGCCCGGCGACGTACGCACGGGCGAAGCTGTGCGGCCATTCGTCGGCGGCCGGGCCAAAGGCAGCCGGCAACGCATTCAGCGTCGCGAGCGCGACCCAGGCGTTGCCGTGCTGGTGCCGGCCCGGTAACCCGAGCGGCCGCGTGGGAGCGCGGGTCGTGTCCACGAGGGTGATGGGATGCGCCCCGCGCCGCGCCGCCTCGGCCGCCAGGGTCTGGCGCACCGCCGGGTCGCGCTCGCCCGTGACGAACGGCACGCCGGGTTTCGCGATCCCGGCCTTCTCGCGGGCGATGGAGGCGAGGTCCGATCCCAGGTAGTCCGTGTGCTCCCGGGCGATCTTGGTCACCGCCGCGACCAGCGGCGTGACGACGTTGGTGGAGTCGAGCCGCCCCCCGAGTCCCACCTCCACCACTGCAACGTCCACCCCCCGCGCGGCGAGATCGGCGAATGCAATGGCGGTCGTGGCCTCGAAAAAGGTCGCGTCCAGCCGCTCCACATGCGGCTTCAAGAACGTCGCCCATTCCACGAAGGCCTCTTCCGAGATCGGCACCCCGTCCACCACCACGCGCTCCCGCACCGAGACCAGGTGGGGCGACGTGTACACGCCCACCCGCAGCCCGCGCGCCCGCAGCGCCGCCGCGGTGAAGGCGCAGGTGGAGCCCTTGCCGTTGGTGCCGCCAATGTGGATGGAGGGAAAGTGCCGCTCGGGATGCCCCAGCACGTCCAAGAGCCCCTCGGTCGGCCCGAGGCTCCACTTGATGCGGCTCCCTTGTCGCGCGAAGAGAAAGCGGCAGGCGTCCTCGAAGGACAGCCCGGTCCTGGTCAGTCGGCGGCCTCCGCCGGCTGCCGGCCGGCCATGTGGCGCAGCAGCTGGGCGGCGGTGTCCCGCAGCTCGCTCCGCGGCACGACGGCGTCGAGCATCCCGTGCTCCACCAGAAACTCCGCGGTCTGGAAGCCCTCGGGCAGGTCCTGCCCGATCGTCTGCTTGATCACGCGCGGCCCGGCGAAGCCGATCACCGCCCCCGGCTCCGCCAGGATCACGTCACCCTGCATGGCGTAAGAGGCCGACACGCCCCCGGTCGTCGGGTTCGTGAGGATCGAGATGAACGGGACCCGCGCCGCCCGCAGCCGGGCAATCTCGACCGACGTCTTGGCCATCTGCATGAGCGACAGGACCCCCTCCTGCATGCGCGCCCCGCCCGACGCCGATACGATCACCAGGGGAATCCGTCGCTCGGCCGACCGCCGCGTCAGCCGGGCGAGCTTCTCGCCCACCACCGAGCCCATGGAGCCGCCCATGAAGTTGAAGTCCATCACAGCGAGATCGAGCGGCATGCCGTCCAGCCGGCCGTAGCCGGTGCGCACCGCCTCGAGCGGTCCCGCCTTCTGGATCGCCACCTCGAGGCGCTGCAGGTAGTTCTCGAAGTGGAGCGGATCGGTCGACTTGAGCTTCGCGTCCAGCTCGTGCCACGAGCCTTCATCCACGAGCAGATCGATGTATTCCTGGGCCGAGATGCGGCGATGGTGCCCGCAATTGGGACAAACGTTGAGCGCGCGGACGAACCGGTCCTTGATGTCGATATGGCCGCACTCGTCGCATTTCTCCCAGGCGTCGGCTGGAATTTCCAGCTTCACCCGTTCCGACGTACGCGGCTTGCGCTCTTTTTTGAACCAGGCCATTCGCGCCATAGTGGGGAACTTGAAGGCGACAATTTGGGAGGGCCCCTCCCCCCGCGCCAGCCCCGGCAGCGTAAGGTATTGTCATAGTTCAGCATAGCCGGACTGGCGGGCCTCCCAGGCGACCCGGAGCGAGATGCCCACGGACAGGAAGCAGGCCAGGAGGAACGAGCCGCCGTACGAGAAGAACGGCAGCGGGATGCCGGTGATGGGCAGCAAGTTCACCGTCATCCCGACATTCTCGATGATGTGGGTGAACAGCATGCCGGTCACCCCGAACACGCACAGGCAGGAATACGGGTCCGTGGCGCGTCGGGCGATGCGGAGCAGGATGAGAATCAGGGCCGCGAACAAGGCCAACGCCGCGAGCACCCCGAGAAACCCGAGCTCCTCTCCCACCACCGAAAAGATGAAATCGGTGAATTGCGCCGGCAGGAACGCGAGCCGCTTCTGCGGGCCATGCATGAATCCCTGCCCGAGGAATCCCCCGGACCCGATGGCGATCTTCGACTGGATGACGTGCCATCCGGTGGCGCGGGGATCTTCCTGCGGGTTCAGGAACGCGAGCAGGCGGTTCTGCTGATAGGGCGCGAGGCGCTGCCAGAACGGGACGGCGATGACGCCCATGATGAGGTTCGCGAGCATCACCGCCAAGCCTTCCCACACGTACGGCCGCCACCATACCAGCAGGGCTACCAGGACCACGATCCACGCGCCCCAGGCGACGGTCGAGAACGCGAGAATCAGGCCGATCACCGGGGAGCCGAGCAGCAGCAGGAGTGACGGCTTCGTGCCCGCCCAGTAGAGCATGGCGAACAGGATGGCGATGAACACCATGGCGCTTCCGAGATCGGGCTGCTTGGCCACGAGCAGCGTCGGGAGGCCGGCGATCACGCAGGGCGGCAACAACTCGCGCAGCGTGGCGGGGGCCTCGCGCCGCTCGGCGAGCCAGCGCGCCAGCATGAGAACGACGGTGAGCTTGGCGAGCTCCGCCGGCTGACCCAGCCGCAGCCCGCCGATGGCGATCCACGAGCGCTCGCTCGCCGCCGTCCCGCCGCCGGTACCGGCGAGCAGCGTGAACACGAGCACCAGGACACCGATCGCGTAAGCGTACGGGGTGGCCCACTCCAGCAGGCGGGGCGACGTGCGGAACATCAGCACCGCGGCGACCGCGCCGACGCCGAGCCAGATCAGCTGCTTCTGCCAGATCGTGGTGACGAAGGTCGGGACGTCGGTCTGCCCGGCGGAGTACAGCGTCGCGAGCCCGTAGGCTGCGAGGGCCAGGACGACCGCGCCGAGCGGTCTATCGAGTTCGCGGAGCGGGGGTCGCATGGCCCGTGTCGGGTGGCACCGCGGTCTCCGGCGGCGTCGCGGCTGTGTCCGGTAGCGCGAGGGTCGTGTCGTCGCCCGGGGCCCCGGGGAGCACCTGGATCGGGTGCGGTGCCGTGTCGGTCGGGAGCACGATGCGGATGCGGGACGCCGTCGTGGTGTCGACGCCCAGGTAGTGCCCGATCACACGGGTGACGAGCGGGGCCACGTAGGGGCCCTCTCGCGCGAACTCCACGATGGCACCTACCACAATCTCAGGTTTCTCGGCGGGCGCGAACCCGATGAACCAGCCGTGCGCCGGGCCGTGCGGGTTCTGGGCGGTGCCGGTCTTCCCCGCGATCGCGATACTGCCGCCGAAGCGGGCCGCGCCGCGCGCAGTGCCACGCTCCACTACGCTGATCATCGCCTGGCGCAGCCCGGCGAGCTGGTCGGGCGCGAGGCCGAGACTCGCCGTCGGTCCCGCAGCGGGGCGGACGAGGTAGGGCGATCGAGCCTTGCCGTCGCTCGCGAGCATCTGGTAGAACCGGACCATGTTGACGAGCGTCTGGGCGTTCTCGCCCTGACCAATGGCGAGGTTGAGCGTGACCGCGGACGTCCAGCGCCGCGGTCCGTAGACGCGGTCGTAATAGTCGGTCCCACTCGGGAACTCGGAGGTGATCTCCCCAGGGAGGTCCACGCCGGTGCGCGCATGGAACCCCAGCTCCCCCGCGTCCTCGAGCATCGAGGTGAGACCGAGCTTCAAGCCGAGTTGATAGAAGTAGACGTCGCAGCTCTGGGCAATGGCGTCCACGAGTGCCAGGTCGCCGTGTCCCCCGGCGGACCAGCAACGGAAGAAGCGGTTGCCGTATTGCATCCCGCCGCGGCAGGGGATGGGCATCCGGGACCGAAGCGTTACGATGCCGCGCTTCAGCGCCATGGCGGCGATGGCGAGCTTCCAGGTGGAGCCGGGCGGGTAGCGGGCCTGAATGGCGCGATCGAACAGCGGATGTGCTTGGCTTTCGCTCAAGCGCCGCCAGTAGTCCGGGTCCACGCCGCCCACGAAAGCGTTGGGATCGAAGCCGGGCGCGCTGTAGAGGGCGAGGATCTCGCCGCTGTTGGGGTTCATCGCGAGCACCGCGCCCCGCTGCCCCGCCGGGAAGATCTGCGCGATATAGCGCTGCAGCTCGAGATCGACGGTGGTGTGGAGGGCCCGGCCGGGCACCGGCTGCAGCCGGGACGCGGGACCCGCCTCGCGGACCACGTGCCCCAGCGCGCTCACTTCCACGAACCGCACACCGTCCGCGCCCCGCAGCGAGTCGTCGTACTGGCGCTCGAGGCCGTCCTTCCCCAGCAGGCCGCCCAGCCGGACCGAGGCGAAGCGCCGCTGCGTCCGCTCGGCCTCGGTCAGCTCCCCGACGTACCCCACGAGGTGAGACAGCAGCGAGCTATCGGGGTAATGCCGCTTCGGCTCCGCCTGAATGAGCAACCCCGGGAAAATGAGGCGCCGCTCCTCGAGCGCGGACACGACCTCGAACGTCGCGCTCGGAAGCACCGTCACCGGGAGGTATGGGACCCGGCGGTAGCGCACCAGGATGCGCTCGATGGCGAGGCTGTCCAGCTTCACGATCGGCGCGAGACGACGCAGTCTGGCCCGCAACGAATCCTGGTCGGCCGCGGGGAGGAGCGATACGGTATACCCGGTCACATTCTCCGCCAGGATCCTGCCGTTGCGGTCGGTGATGAGACCGCGCGGCGCCGGGAGTGGAATGGGGCGGAGCCGGTTCGTCTCGGATTGCAGCTGGTACTTCGAGTGTTCGAGGATCTGGGTGCGGAAGAACACGATCACGAGCGCCGCCACGGTGCACCACACGAAGCCGCGCGTGACGCGCAGCCGCCGCTCGAGCAGGTGCGGGTGGAACGCACTCACGCGTCACCCATGCGGATCGCGAGGTGGCGCCCGAAGAGCCAGAGCACGACCACACCCGCCACGGCGGTCGTCAGGCTCTGGATCGGCGACCACACGAGCAGCTCCCAGCCCAGCATCCCGCCCTTGAGCTTTCCGGACGCGAGGGCCACAGCGACGTTGCGGCACCAGGTCCCGGCAAAGAAGAGACAGCCGTTCACGAACAGGTTCTCCGCGAAGAAGACCGCCTTGCTCCAGGAGGAGAGATACCCCACGAGGGTGTGGGCGAGCGCACCGGCTCCGAATGACGCCGGCGTCAAGGCATCCCGCACCAGGCCCACCACAAAGCCCGCCGCCGCACTCGGCCCGGGGCGGGCGCGGATCGTGTAGATCAACAACGCGAGCAGCAGGAAATCGGGTGCGACGCGATCCCCTCCCAGCCACCCCCGGGCGGAGAACTGCAGCACCACGAGCACGGCAAGGATCACGTAGAACCGGTACTTGTCGCTCCGCCTCATGGCGTCTCGGCGCTCGATTCGAACACCGACCGCAGGTCCCCCCGCACGGGCGCCGCGGTGAGGATCATGACGTGGGTCACGGCGGCCGGGTGCACGGCGGGGCGCACCAGATATGTCCGTTCCCAGCCTTCCGCCTCTGCCGCGACGCCCACCACGGTGCCGATCGGAATGCCGCGCGGCAGGACCCCGCCCAGCCCCGACGTGAGAATCTGCGTGCCGTTGGACACAAGCTGCCGGTAGGCGACGCCCTCGAGCTGCAGCAACCAGACGCGCGGGCCCTCACTCCCGCGCGGCGCGACGATCCCGTACACGCTCCCGTCCGCGGCCATGGCGCTGGCCCGAAACTCGGGGTGCGCCCACGTCACCACGACGCTGGTGTGCGCATCCACCGTGCTCACGATGCCCACCAGCCCCTCGGGACTCACGACGGCGGACAGCGGCTTCACCCCCTGCTTCTTGCCGGCGGAAACGATGAACGTGAGGGGGCTCGTCGGCTCCGACGCCCGCAGCACTTCGGCGGGGACGTAGCCGCTACCGAGGCGCGTCCCCAGCCCGAGCAGCCCGCGGAGGCGGACGTTCTCGCCGCGCAGCTCCGGCAGGAACGTGGCGGCGAGCGCCGCCGAGTCGCGCTCTGCCACCACCGCGTCGTAGCGGGCCAGCGAAGCGGCCAAGAGCCCGATTTGCTGCTGCAGGGTCAACAGAGGAGCGAGGACTGTCTGGCGCAGGCCCCGCGCGAGCGGATCGCGGATCCGCTCGGGAAGGCTCATGGCGGCAACGGAGAGCAGGACGCAGCCGAGGAAGGCGAGGGTGTCGCCCCGCGAGGCGTAGCGGTCTGCTCCGAGCGCCATCGCCTAGGTGGTCAGGACGTTGCGGTATTTCTCCGGATCGTCGAGGATCCGTCCCGTCCCCCGCACGACGCAGGTCATCGGGTCCTCGTCGAGGTGGATCGGCAGGCCCGTCTCCTGCTGCAGCAGCACATCGAGGCCGCGGATCAGCGCGCCCCCGCCGGTCATGACGATCCCCCGATCCACGATGTCCGACGCGAGCTCGGGTGGCGTGATCTCGAGCGCCCGCCGCACCGCGTCCACGATCTGTTGGATCGGCTCCTGCACCGCTTCCCGGATCTCGCTCGAATGCACCCGGACGATCTTGGGAATGCCCGAAACGAGGTCGCGGCCTTTGACCTCCATCTCGCGCTCTTCCCCCACGGGCGCGGCGGAGCCGATCTGGATCTTGATCTGCTCGGCGGTCGGCTCACCGATGAGGAGGTTGTAGTTCTTGCGCATGAACTGCACGATGGCCTGGTCCAGCTCGTCGCCGCCCGTCCGGATCGAGGTGTCGGAGACGATCCCCGACAGCGCGATCACGGCGATCTCGGTGGTGCCCCCGCCGATGTCGATCACCATGTTCCCCGTCGGCGTCTCGACCGGGAGCCCCACGCCGATGGCGGCGGCCATCGGCTCGGCCACCATGTAGACCTCTTTCGCGCCGGCCGACTGCGCCGAGTCCCGCACGGCGCGCTTCTCCACCTCGGTGATGCCTGACGGCACGCACACGATCACTTTGGGCTTCACGCGGAACAGGTGGCGGTCGATGATGGTCTTCAGGAAGAACCGCAGCATTTTCTCGGTGACGTCGAAGTCGGCGATCACGCCGTCCTTGAGCGGCCGGACCGCGAGGATGCCGTCCGGAGTGCGACCCAGCATCCGCTTCGCCTCGAGCCCGATGCCTTTGATTTTTCCCGTGGATTTCTCGATCGCGACGACCGAGGGCTCGTTGAGCACGATGCCCTCGCCCTTCACGTAGATCAGCGTATTGGCGGTACCGAGGTCGACGGCGATCTCATTCGCCGGACTCCAGGCTCCGAGCTTCCAATTCGGCCAGCGTATGTGCACGAAGTCATCAGGTGAATGGTTGTCGGGCGGGCGCGCGCGAGCGCCTCAAGCTAACGAAAAGCGTAACTCCAAGCAAGGCTGATGCTTGACGGCCCTCCGGACGGCCGCTACCGTTCGCGCATGCCGCGCACCCTGCAGCCGTCCGAGATCGCCGTGGTGGACCTCGACGTGTGCGACCGCTGTGGTCTGTGCCTGCCCCTGTGCCCGCCCGAAGCGATCCACCTCGAGCTCGCCGACCTCGTGGTGGATCGGAGCAGCTGCACGGGGTGTCGCAAGTGCGTGGCCCCCTGCCCCGTCGGCGCACTCTCGATGGTCCCAACGTGACGCGCGACACCGACCTACTGGTCATTGGTGCGGGGCCGGCGGGTGCGGTCGCTGCGCACGAAGCCAAGCGTGCCGCGCCCGGGCTCGACGTATTGCTGCTCGAGCGCGACGCCGCCGTCGGCACGCCGGTCCGCTGCGCTGAAGGCGTGGGCGACGCAGGCATCCGCGAGTTCGCAGACCCCGAGGGCGCGTCCTGGGCTGCCCGGAGGATCAGCCGCGTCATCTTCCTCGCCCCCGACGACACCGAGGTGAAGGTCGCCGAGCGCGACGTCGGCTGGATTCTCGATCGCACCCGGTTCGACGCCTTTCTGGCGGAGCGGGCGGCGCGCGACGGGGTGGAGCTGCGCGTCGGTACGGAGGCCGCGGGCATGACCCGCGGCGCGGATGGCCGGTGGGACGTGCGGTTGCGGGGTGCGCGCGGCGAGGACACGTGCCGGGCGCGGATCGTGATCGGTGCGGACGGTGTGGAGGCGATGGTCGGCCGCTGGGCGGGGCTCGACACGCGCGTTCCAGCGCGAGACATGGAATCGTGCGCCCAGTACGTGGTCCAGGGGATCGACTTCGACCCGGACGCGATTTACCTGCAGTTCGGGGACAACATCGCCCCCGGTGGGTACGCCTGGATCTTTCCGAAGGGCCCGCACGTCGCCAACGTGGGGCTGGGCCTCGTGGCCCTGAAGGCCGACGGCCGGAACGCCCGGGAGTATCTCGACGCCTGGATCGCGCGCCGCTACCCCGCCGGCGCCAAGACCGGCTACACGGTGGGTGGCGTGATCGTACACACGACGGTCAAGCAGACCTACACTGATGGCGTCCTCATCGCCGGCGACGCGGCGCACATGATCAACCCGCTCTCGGGAGGCGGGATCGTCAACGCGATGAAGGCAGGGCGGCTGGCCGGGCGGACCGCTGCGGCCGCGATCTGCGCGGGGGACACGGGCGCCCGGCGGCTCTCGGCCTACCACGCCGCGTGGATGGCGCTGCTGGGCGACGACCATCTGAAGTACTATCGCATCAAGCGCGCCCTGGAAGATCTCGACGACGCGTTCTTCAATTCCCTCGCGCGCACCGTGAACACGATCCCTTTTGAGAAGCGGACGCTCGGCCGCATCTTCATGCACGCGCTCGTCAAGCACCCGCAGCTGATCCCGGTGGCGGCGAGATTCTTCCTATGAAACGGAAGCTGGGAGCGGAGTGACATGCTGAATATTGATCTGCGCGGCAAGCGGGCATTGGTCGCGGGCGTCGCCGATGACGGCGGTTATGGGTTCGCGATCGCCAAAGCGCTCGCCGAGGCGGGCGCAACGATCTGCACCGGCACGTGGCCTCCCGCGCTGAACATTTTCCTGAACCTGGTCGAGCGGGGCAAGATCGACGACTCGCGCCGCATGCCCGACGGCTCGTTGCTCGCCTTCGAGAAGATCTATCCGCTCGACGCCGCGTACGACACACTCCCCGACGCGCCCGACGACATCCGGTTCAATAAGCGGTACAAGGACGTCGGGGATTTCTCGGTCTCAGGGCTCGCCCAGCGCCTGGTGCAGGACTTCGGCGACCGGCCGCTCGACGTCGTGGTCCACTCGCTCGCCAACGGACCCGAAGTGAAGAAGCCGCTGCTCGAAACCAGCCGCGCGGGCTACCTCACGGCCGTGAGCGTCAGTGCCTACTCGCTGGTCTCGCTGGTGGCCCGCCTCGGCCCGCTCATGCGTCCAGGCGGCTCGTTCCTCTCACTCACCTACATGGCGAGCGAGCGCGTGGTCCCGGGGTACGGGGGCGGGATGTCGTCGGCCAAGGCAGCGCTCGAGAGCGATACCCGGACTCTCGCCTTTGAGGCCGGTCGCAAGTACGGCTTCCGTGTGAACACGATCTCCGCCGGTCCGCTCGCGTCCCGCGCCGCGAGCGCCATCGGCAAGATCGCGCGGATGGTCGAATACTACGCTGCCAATGCCCCGCTCACCGAGCCCCTCACGGCGCGGGAAGTCGCCACGACGGCCGCCTTCCTCGCGAGTCCCCTGGGCAGCGGTATCACGGGTGCGACGGTCTACGTGGATAAGGGATACCATGCGATGGGAGCCGCGGTGGCGACGGGCAATCTCTTGTAAGGCGGGAGCCGGGAGCGGTACGCTCCGCCGCAGCGTCAGGTACCGCTCCCCGCTCCCCGCTCCCGATGCAGTTTGAGCATCCAGCTCGTCCCCACCGCGCACCGATTCGCCGCGTGCGCCAAGACTCGTCCCAGCGCGCCGAGCGCGTCGGTTCGCACTCCGAATGGCATGCTCCCCGCGTCCCACAGATAGACCGGCACGCGCGCCAGGCTGAACGGCGACCCGTTCCCCCGCACTCCCCCAAAACCCAGCTCGTACCCCGTCGCGCGGGCGAGGCGCTCAACCCGCGCGTCGCCCGCGCCAAACGGGTAGGCGATCGCTCGCCCCGCCTCGGGTCCCAGCCGGCGCACCAGCGTCCCCCGCGAGCGGCCGAGCTCGTCCGTCAATCGGTCGTCGTCGAGCCAGGTGAGCCGCTGGTGCGACACCGAGTGAGACGCAAAGCCGAAGCCCCGAGCCTGCCAGTACTCGATGGTGCTCCAGTCGAGGTGCGGCAGCCGGTGCCGCGTGTACTGCACGTCCCAGGTGTTCAGCCGGCCGACGTGGTCCGTGACCAGGAAGGTCGTGGCCGTGAGGCCCAAGTCGGCGAGGATCGGGTAGGCCTGTTCCGCGAGCGACGCGTAGCCGTCATCGAACGTCAACAGCAAGACGGAGTCCGCAATGCGGAGTGCGGAATTTCCGGGTGGGAGTCCCTCGGCAAACTGTGCTAACGTGAGCGTCTTCCAGCCGGCTCGGGCCAGCGCCATCATCTGGCGTTGAAACACGGACCGGGCCACCCGCGTGACGCCCAGCTCGAGTGGTCCGCCGATGCGGTGGTAACACAGCACCGGGGGCCTGATCGGCGCGCGTGCGGTCACAGCGGAGCTCCGCCGGGCCAGCCGCCGCTCGCCAGCGCCGCACCCGCGTCCGCCCATCGCTCGCCCGGCTCGGCGGCGCGGCACCGCCGACCCAGCTCCTTGAGCCACTCGGGCACCGCTCGCACTTCCTCGAGCGGCTCCCCGCGTGCGCCAGGCGCCCGCCCGGTCAGCATCTCGTGCAGTATCACGCCCACCGCGAACATGTCGTCGCGCGGCCCGGCGCGCTCGCCGCCGCTCCGGCGCTCCGGCGCCAGGTAGTCGCCCGCGCACAGCCCCGCCATCGCCGCAGCGTGCCCGTCGCGAGTACCCTCACCCCCACTCCCGCTACCCGCGCTCCACGACCGTTGCACCGCACCGAACATCCCCGTGTCCGCCACCAGCGCCTGCCCGTCCGTGAGCAGCACGTTCTCGGGCTTCAAGTCTCCGTGGCACACTCCGCCGGCGGCGTGCGCATGCGCGAGCGCATCGAGTACGTCGCGCAGCACCTCGACCGCGCGGCGGAGCGGCAGCTCGCCGTGCCGCTGGAGCCAGGCGCGGAGGGTGGTGCCCTGCACGAACGCTCTTGTGTGGTAGACAAACGGTCCGGCGCGCCCGCCGCCTTGCGGCGCCACCAACCCGGGATGCGCCAGGGAATCCCCCAGTACCCGGAGCTCCTCCGCGAACGCCACGGGGTCCACGCCGAGAGACAGGGGCGTCGGCAACACCTTCACCAGGATATCGGGGCCCGCCGACTGGTCCAGGGCGATGAACAGGCGGCAGTTGCCGACCGGCCGCACTTCGCGCTCCACTCGATACGCCGGCTCGAGGGCATGCCCCAGCACTGCGCGCAGATCCGCCACGCTCGACCCTCAGGCCTTCATGTCCGCAGTGTGTCTCACGGGTGCCCCCGCACTCGGGTCTGCGAAGCGTAACGCGCGGTCAGGTCGCTCGCCAGCGTTTCAGCCGCCGCCCACCGCTAGCGCGGCCAGAGCCAGCCGAACGTCCCCGCCGTGAGGAGCGCGTACAGCAGGCCGTCGATCGTCGCCTTGATCGTGGTGGTCCAGGACCGCTTGTACCAGATCGACATCTGCCACAGCGCCGCCGAATATCCGAGAAACGCCGTGACGCCCGCGAACCGGAACACAGCGAGATACGGGACACCCGCCGGAAGCGCGCGCCCGGCCACGTAGGCGGCGAACACCCCGACCACCACGGCGTAGAGGAACCACAGGGTCAGGCTCTTCCCCATCGTCACGGGACCGCTCGGCATCACCGTCAGCATCGCCACGGGTCCCTTCTTCATTTTGTCGAGGAACTCCGGTGCGCCCATCTCCCGGCCGCTGGAGGGACGCGGCATCATGTAGTCGCCGGGTGGGATCGCGAGGGGGCGGAGCGCGTTCATCACTTCGTCTTCGTTCGGCAGCTTGAGATAGTCGCTCTTGTGCCAGGGCAACACCGTATGGATCACGGAGCTCACGACAAAAACGATCACCGCCGACAGCAGGATCGAGAGCCACAGCGCGGCCAGCCCTATCATGACGACCTCCTGGAGAAAAGAACGTGCGGCAGTCGCGCCTCAAGCTGCGCGCCCCGGAGAGCATTCGCAACGTCTGATCGCTCGTCATCGCGGCGTGATGCGCAGCGCTCACGCCCCGCCGGGGTCGTCCGCCGACGGGCCGTAGATCGACGGCACCTTGCCACCCATCGGGCGCAGGTAGGCGCTGAGCTGCCCGCGGTGATGCACCGCGTCGAACAGCATCCCCCACACGAAGTTCTCGATCGTGTCCTCCCACGGTGGAGCGCCTTCCATCAGGAACCGGCCCTTCTTTGTCCACCCCTTCTCATCGAGCCGAGCGATGCGCTCGTTCACCGTCTGCGCACTCCGCTCGTACGCCGCCACGATGTCGGCGATGCTCGCCGCCGAAGGCCGCTCCTTCCATTGGACGGCGCCGGTATCGAGCAGCGTCACCAGCGTCGCCTCCTCGGCGGCCAGCAAGGTGGCGAGCTCTCCCGCCGTGCGCGAGCGGGGCGCGGGCCGGTAATCGCGCCGGTCTTGTGGCACGGCCTTGAGGACCTTTGTGAAGGCGGGAATCTCCGCCTTGCGGCGCTCGAGACAGAATTCGCGGGTCGACATCGTAGCACCTCCCAATGGCTCCGGACAGTTGGTGAGCAGCTTCAGAGAGCGACCGAAGATATACCGAAGCTGACAGCACCGCGCTAGGCGTCGACGCTCAGCGGCCGGCTTGAGGACATGTAACCTATAGGTTACTATCCAAGGTCCGGGGGACCCACGCCCCATACCATTCGCGGAGGTTCAGCATGCAGTCGAAGACGCCCGTGGAGATCGCCGATCAGTACTCCCGCAAGCGCGCAGCTGGTACGGCTGCCGCCGCTATCGTGTTTCTTGCAATCCAGGTGCTCGCCCGACCGTTCTTCATCGCCGGGTCCGAGACCGCACACCACGTGCAGATCGACCTCTGGGCCGTCACTGCCGTCGTCCTGCTCTTGCTGTTGGCAACGGGGGGTGGGCTTCTGAACAGTCGACAGATTCGATCGCTCGTGAACGACGACGTCGCGCACGCGAACTACAGGACGGCGGTGCTTGCCGGTTACTGGGTGGCCATGACCACGGCGCTGGGACTGTACGTCTTCCCGCGCTTCGCCAGCCTCACGGTTCGCGAGGGTGTCTACCTCGTGGTGACACCGAGCATCGTCGTGGCGCTGCTCGCGTTTGCATATCTGGAGTCCCGCGCGCATCGCGATGCATGAACGTCTGAACAATCGACTGCGAGAAGAGCGGACCCGCCTGAACCTGACTCAAGCCGACTTGGCCGCGATGGTCGAGGTGTCGCGCAAGACCATCAACACGGTTGAGAATGGCGTGTTCATTCCGTCAACGGTGTTGGCGCTGCGCCTCGCTCGAGCCGTTGGGACATCGGTCGAATCGTTGTTTCAGCTCCCGGACTGAGGGGGCAGCTCGGCGGCAGCACGGTCGATCGCTTCCTTGGCCGCTTTCAGATCGACCCCGTGCAAC
>JBGPDL010000005.1:0-72655 GCA_041482275.1 Gemmatimonadota bacterium
ATCACCCGCCAGATCCTGCCGGCTGCGTCGTCGGTGATATAGAGCGAGCCGTCCGGACCGACCGCCACGCCGACCGGCCGGTGCTCGGGCCCGGCGCCCTTCTCGTGCCGGAAACCGTCCGCGAACGTCTCGTACGTGCCCGTGGGCCTGCCGTCCTTGAACGGGACGAACACCACGCGGTAGCCAGCCTGGGGCAGGGGCGCGCGGTTCCACGAGCCATGAAACGCGATGAACGCCCCGCCGCGATAGCGTGCCGGGAACTGCGTGGCCGCGTAGAACGTCAGCCCGTCGGGCGCCCAGTGCGCCGGGAACGCGACCGCAGGCTCGTGCTTGCGCGCGCACAAGCCGACCTGCTTGCCATCTCCGCCGTACTCGGGCGCGAGCACCAGGTGCCCGAGCTCCGCGTCGTGGTAGCAGTACGGCCAACCGAAGTCGTCCCCCTCGTTCACCCGCAGCAGCTCCTCCGACGGCTTTTCGGCGTTCTGTTCCGGCGTCGTGAACAGCTTCGGCCAGTTGTCGCCGAGCTGATCACGGCCGTGCTGCGTGGCCCAGAGCTGTCCGTCGGTTGCGAAGGCGAGCCCCATGGCGTTGCGAATCCCCGTCGCGTAGCGCCGCCCCTCGGCCCCGGTTTGGTTGGCTCCTGCCGCGTCGAACCGCCAGATCCCCGAGCGGTAGGCGAGCTCCGGGCACGGGTCCCGGCCGGGCGACTGCCGCTTCCGGTCCGCAACTTGGCAGGCGTTCGACGCGGAGCCGAAGTTCACCAACAGAGTCCGGCCGTCGGGCGAGAGCGCCAGGCTCTTCGCGGTGTGGTTGCCGTCACTCGGCAGGTCTCGCGCCACGACCTGTGGCTCCCCGAGCGGCGTGAGTTGTCCCCCGTGCATCGAATAGCGGAATACGGTCGACCGCGTGGCGAAGTAGAGGGCGCCGCCGGAGAGCGCGATGCCACTGCCGCCTTCGCTGCCGATGTTGTGGCGCACGTCCACGCGGCCGTCGCCTGAGGTATCGCGCAGGGCGAGGATCCCGCCCGGGCTCCCGCGCTGCCCCTCGAGGGCCACGAAGAGATCGCCGTTCGGAGCCACCGCGAGGTGGCGGGCCGCGCCGACCTGGTCCGCGGCCACGACCGCGCAGAACCCAGGCGGCAGCGTGATGCCGCCGTTGTCGGAATCGCAGCTGGGTAGACGGTTAGGCGGATAGGCGGATAGTGACAGCGCGGCAAGACCGGCGGCGGCGATCGCTTTGCGCATCACGCCTTCTTTCCCTCCGGTGGGCCCGCCAGCATCTCGCGGATGCCGCCGAGCGAGGCCAGCACGCCGGTGGCCTCGTAGGGCACGTAGACCACCTTGTTGCTCTGCGGGCTCGTGACCATGTCCTTCAGCGCTTCGATGTAGCGGATCGCGATCAGGTATCGTGCCGGATCCCCGCCGGTTCCCTTAATGGCGGTCGTGATCCGCTCGATCGCCTGGGCCTCCGCTTCGGCGACCTTGAGCCGCGCGTTGGCCTCGGCCTCGGCCGCGAGGATCTTCGCCTGCTTCTGACCCTCCGCCTGGTTGATCTCCGACTGACGGATCCCCTCCGCCTGGAGGATGCGCGACTGCTTTTCCGCCTCGGCGGTGAGGATCGCCGCCCGCCGGTCGCGCTCGGCGCGCATCTGCTTCTCCATCGCGTCGCGGATGTCGCGCGGCGGATTGATGTCCTTGAGCTCCACCCGGCTCACCTTCGCGCCCCACTTGTGCGTCGCCTCGTCGAGGATCTCGCGCAGCTTGGCGTTGATGGTGTCGCGGGAGGAAAGCACGTGGTCGAGCTCCATCTCGCCGATCACGTTGCGCAGCGTGGTCTGCGTCAGCTTCTCGATCGCGTCCGGCAGGTTCGCGATCTCGTAGGTCGCGCGCACCGGGTCGGTGATCTGGGAGTAGATCAGCGCGTCGATCTCGACGACGACGTTGTCCTTGGTGATCACGTTCTGCCGCGGGAACACGTACACTGTCTCCCGCAAGTCGATCTTGTCGGTGCGGAAATGGCGCGCGAACGATTCGCCCGCCGGCGTGACGACCACCTGGTGCCAGTCGATGGCGCGCGGCTTGTCGATGAACGGGATGACCAGATTCACCCCGGAGGCGAGGGTGCGGTGGTATTTCCCCAGCCGCTCGATGATCATGGTCTGCGCCTGCTGGACGATGCGGATCCCCCGCGCGACGATCGAGATCGCGAACAGCGCGATGGCCGCCAGGACGATCAGCCCGCCGATGTTGTCCATGACTCAGCCCTCCTTGTCCACGTACAGCGTCGCCCCCTCCACCCGGACCACCATCACCCGCGTACCCGGCTCGAGCGCCGCGTCCATCAACGACGCCGCGCGCCAATCCTCGCCCTCCACCACGACCCGCCCCTTGCCGGTGGCGGGATCGATCCGCTCCGACACGATGCCGACCCGGCCCGCCAGGGCATCGACGTTGG
Source organism: Gemmatimonadota bacterium (assembly GCA_041482275.1). Taxonomy (GTDB): domain Bacteria; phylum Gemmatimonadota; class Gemmatimonadetes; order Gemmatimonadales; family GWC2-71-9; genus AG41. Next base: position 2,455 of record JBGPDL010000005.1, read on the forward strand.
TCCGGATCTCGCTCCCCGGCCGGTGCAGGTGTCGCAGCAAGAATGGACGGACGCCGACGAGCGAGAGCAGGGTTCCGGCGGCGAAGGTGAGCGCCGGGACGAGCGCCCCGGGGACCACGAACGAGACGAGCCCGGCCGCGAGGCACCCCACTGCCACCGACAGCAGCCAGAAGCCCGGCGCGACCATTTCGGCCACGAACAAGAGCAACGCGGCGACCAGCCAGACTTGCCATTCGTGCACGGGGCGGCCCTCCGGGGCGCTGGAACGCAGACGACTTGAACTTATCGCGGCAACCTTCCGCCCGCTCCCCCTATCCAACCGCTCGCCGATCTTGAAACGCGCCCCGCCCGGCGGCCGTACCGCCGAGAGCAGCTCCCCGTCGCAGGAGGTTTCCCATGATGGCTCTCTGGATCGCCGCCGCCCTGCTGCCGCCGGTCGCGCTCGCGGCCCAGCAACCGGAGCGGCGGGCCCTGCCCGGCGACCGCGTGGCCGTCTACAATCTCGCCGGCGTCATGCGCCTCGAGCGGGGCACCGGCCTCGACGTAGTGGTTGAGCTCACCCGCGGCGGCCCCGACGCCGCCAAGCTGTCGATCGCGACGGGGCCGCTGCGCGGACGCGAGACGCTGCGCGTCATTTACCCCGACGACGAGCTCCTGTATCGCGAGCTCGGTCGCGGCTCGAATGCCACACTCCACGTGCGCGACGACGGCACGTTCAACGACCATGACGGCCGGGGAGGGCACTGGTCCGACGAGGGTCGGCGCGTCCGCATTTCGGGATCGGGCGGCGGGCTCGAGGCCCACGTGGACGTGCGCATCGCCATCCCACCGGGCCGCCGCGTCGAGGCCTACCTGGCGGTGGGCCAGGCGTTCGTCTCCAACGTGGAGGGCGAGCTGCGCGTGGACGCCGCGTCTGCCAACGTGATCGCCGACCACGTGAAGGGATCGCTGCTCGTCGACACGGGTTCGGGGGACGTGCGCCTGAGCGACGCGCAGGGCGACGCGACCCTCGATACGGGGTCGGGCGACGTCACGGTGAGCGGCATCACCGGGCACGAGCTCACGCTCGACACGGGATCCGGCAACGTCACGGCCGAGCGGGTCACGGCGGATGTGCTGAAGATCGATACCGGCTCGGGCGAAGTCAGCGCGTCCGTCGTGCAGGCGAACGACGTGCGCATCGACACGGGGAGCGGCAGCGTGCGCCTCGATCTGGTCTCCGACCTCGAGTCGCTCCTCGTGGACACCGGCGCCGGTGACGTGACGGTCAACCTCCCGGCAGAGTTCGGCGCCGAGGTGGACATCGAAACGAGCAGCGGGGAGATCGAACTGCGGAACGTCACGGTCCGGACGACCCGGCTCGAGGAGGACCATCTCACGGGCCAGATCGGGGACGGCAAGGGGCGGATGAAGATCGAGACGGGATCCGGCGGCGTCCACCTGATCCGGAGTCGCTAAGGCCCCCGTCAATCGGCCGGCGCCGCTGCGGGCTCCCCGCTCGCGGCCCGCGCCAACGCGGCGTGGCCGAGCCGCTGTTGCAGCGCGTCCAGATACGTGTAGATCACGGGCGTCACGTACAGCGTGATGAACTGCGAGAACGCCAGGCCGCCCACCACGGCGATGCCGAGCGGCCGGCGGGACTCGGAGCCCACGCCGACACCGAGGGCGATGGGGAGCGTGCCCATCAGCGCCGCCATGGTGGTCATCATGATCGGCCGGAAGCGGATGCGGCAGGCCTCGAGAATGGCGTCATGCGCGGACTTGCCCTCGGCGCGCTGCGCCTCGATCGCGAAATCGATCATCATGATCCCGTTCTTCTTCACCAGTCCCACGAGCATGATCACGCCGACGAACGCGTACACGCTCAGCTCCACCCGGAAGATGAGCAGCGTCAACAACGCGCCGAACCCCGCGAACGGCAGCGCCGAGAGGATCGTGAGCGGGTGGATGAAGCTCTCGTACAGAATGCCGAGCACCATGTAGATCACGAGCACGGCGAGGATCAGCAGGGCCAGGAGGCCCGACTGGCTCGACTGGAATGCCTGCGCGGTGCCGGCGAAGCTCGTGGTGATGCTGGCAGGCAGGAGCTGCCGCGCGACGCGCCGCACTTCGGCGACGGCGGTGCCGATTGCGACGCCCTGACGCAGGTCGAACGACACGGTGACCGACGGCAGCTGCCCCGCGTGGTTCACCGTGAGCGGGCCGACGCTCGAGTTCAGCGTTGCGAGGGACGTGAGCGGCACGAGCGGACCGTTGCCGGAGCGGATGTACAGCAGGCTCAGCGCCGACAGATCCTGCTGATATTGGGGCAGCAGCTCCATGACCACCCAGTACTGGTTGGTGGCGGTATAGATGGTCGACACCTGGCGCGCCCCGTAGGCGTCGTACAGCGCTTCCTCCACCTGCTGGGCCGTCACCCCCAGCGCGGCGGCCCGGTCCCGGTTGATCGTCACGGTGGCCTGCGGGTTCGAGATCTGGAGATCGCTCGTGACGTTGATCAGGTTCGGCAGCTTGCGGAGCTCCGTGACGAGCCGACTCGAATAGTCGTACAGCGCCGGGTCGGGGCTCTGGAGCGTGAACTGATACAGGCTCTTGGTGCGGCGGCCGCCGATCTGGATCGGCGGCGGGTTCTGGAGGAACACCTGGATGCCGGGGATACCCGATAGCTTGCGATTGAAGTAGCGGATCAACTCGTCCACGCTCATGTCGCGCTGGGAGCGGGGCTTGAGCTGCATGAAGACTCGCCCCTGGTTGATCTGGCCGCCGCCCAGGAACGACATCGTCGCGTCCACGTTGGAATCGGCTTGCAGGACAGCCATGACCTGCAGCTGGTGACGCACCAGGTCGTCGAACGAGGTGCCCTCGACGGTCTCCGTGGTGCCGAAGATCTGGGAGTTGTCCTCACTCGGCAGGAAGCCCTTGGGGACCACCAGGAACAGCGCCACCGTGGCGAGCAGGATCGCGCCGGAGAAGGCGAGCGCCGCGGGCCGGCGCTCCATCACCCAGCCGAGGCTGTTCTCGTACCAGCGCAGCACGCGCTCGTAGACCCGCTCCGACGCCTCGTAGAACTTCCCGTGCTGCGCCGCGCGCGGGGGTTTGAGGAACCGGCTGCACAGCATCGGCGTCAAGGTGAGCGACACCACCCCGGAAACGAGAATCGCGGCGCCGATGGTCACGGCGAACTCGTGGAACAGCCGCCCGACGATCCCGCCCATGAAAAGCACCGGGATGAACACCGCCGCGAGCGACAGCGTCATGGAGAGAATCGTGAACCCCACCTCGCGCGACCCGGCGAACGCCGCCTGCATCGGCGGCGTCCCCTTCTCCATGTGCCGCACGATGTTCTCGAGCATCACGATGGCGTCGTCGACCACGAATCCGACCGACAGTGTCAGCGCCATCATCGAAAGGTTGTCGAGGCTGTAGTCGAGCGCGTACATCACCGCGAACGTGCCCACGAGCGAGAACGGCAGCGCCAGGCTCGGGATGACGGTCGCGGACAGGTTGCGCAGGAAGAGGAAGATCACCAGCACCACGAGAGCGAGCGTCAGGAGCAGCGTGAACTGCACGTCGGCGAGCGACGCGCGAATCGACTCGGAGCGATCGGAGCGGAGCTGCAGATCCACCGAGGCGGGGAGCAGTTGCTTCAAGCCCGCCATGACCGCGCGCACGCGGCCGGCGACGGCCACCGTGTTGGTGCCCGGCTGGCGCTGGATCGCGAGGACGATAGCCCGGCTGCCGTTGTACCAGGCGGCGCTCTTGTTGTCCTGCACGTCGTCCAGCACCTGTCCCAAATCCTGGAGGCGCACGGGTGCGCCGTTGCGATAGGCCACCACGAGGGGCCGGAACGCCGCCGCGTCCTGCAACTGTCCGTTCGCCTGTACGGTGTAGGCGCGATGTGGCCCCCACAGGATGCCGGTCGGCAGGTTGACGTTGCCGGCGCCGACGCTGGTGGCCACCTCGTCGATGCCGAGCGCGCGCGTGGCGAGGGCCTTGGGGTCGAGCTGGATGCGCACGGCGTACTTGGCGGCGCCGTACACGTTCACCTGCGCCACGCCGTCGACGGTCGACAGGCGCTGCGCGATGAACGTCTCGGCGTACTCATCCAGCTCGGGAAGCGACAGCGTCTTCGAGCTCAGAGCGTAGTAGATGATCGGCTGGTCGGCCGGGTTCACCTTCTGGTACGAGGGCGGCACGATGCCGGTGGGCAGCTGGCGCAGCGTCTTGGAGATCGCCGCCTGGATGTCCTGTGCGGCCGCGTCGATGTTGCGGTCCAGAGTGAACAGCAGCGTGATGGTCGTGGAGCCCAGGCTCGACGACGAGGTCATCTGGTCCACCCCGGCGATCGTCGAGAACTGCTTCTCGAGCGGTGTCGCCACGGCGGACGCCATGGTCTCGGGGCTCGCGCCGGAGAGGGTGGCGCTCACGGTGATCGTCGGGAAGTCGACGTTCGGGAGGTTGCTCACCGCGAGCAGCCGGTAGGCCATGAGGCCGAACAGCAGAATGCCCATCATGACGAGCGTCGTCATGACGGGCCGCTTGATGAACAGCGCCGAGATGTTCATTTGTCGCCCGCCATCTCGGCCGAGCCTTTCACCTCCACCGGCGCGCCGGAGGTGAGCCGCAGCTGGCCGTCGGTCACCACCTGGTCTCCCGGCCGCACGCCCTGCGCGACGACCGCGTACGCCCCCGCGGTCCGCTCGATTTGGACGGGCTGCGAGCGGGCGGTGCCGTCCGGGTTGAGCACGAACAGATAGGTGCCCTGCTGTCCGGTCATCACGGCCTGCGACGGCACCACCAGCGCCGCCTCGTCCACGTAGAGCCGCAGGCGCACGTTGAGGAACTCGCCGGGCCACAGCGCATTGTCGCGATTCGCGAACTCCGCCTTGAGCAGCACGGTGCCGTTCGCCGTGTCGACGCTGTTGTCAACGAACGTCAGCACGCCCTCGCTCGCGACGGTGTCGGCCTGGGACGGGCTCACGAGCACGGGCAGCCGGTTCTTGTAGTAGCGCTGAATGGCGGCGAGGTACTGCTGCGGGACGGTGAAGCGCGCCAGGATGGGGTGGATCTGGTTGATCACGACGAGCGGTTCCGGGGCGTTGGCCCGTACCAGATTGCCCTCGCGCACCAGCAGGCGACCGGTGCGGCCGGCGATCGGCGCGCGGATCGCCGCCCAGTCGAGGTTGAGCTGGGCGGTGGCGACGGCGGCGGAGTCGGCGCGCACCGACGCCTGGAGCCCCTCGGCCGTGGCGCGTTTGGCCTCGTAATCGGACTTGGTCACGTAATCCTGCTTCACCAGCTCCCCATAGCGTGCCGCATCGAGCACGGCACTCTGCGCCTGCGCCTGGTCGCGCGCTAGCATCGCCCGGGCCTGGTCGAGGGCGGCCAGGAACGGCCGGGGATCGATCTGGAATAGCATCTGGCCCGCGGCCACCTCGTCTCCCTCGCGGAACGCCACCTGCGTGAGGATACCCGTGACCTGCGCCTGGACCGACGCCGTCTGCCGCGGCTCGACGCTGCCGGTCGCCACGATCTCGTACGGCACGGCGCGCTGCTCGGCGCGGGCGATCGTGACGGGCACGCGCGTCGCGCCCCCGGCCCCCTTGCGGGCGCAGCCGAAGGCGAGGGCGATGGCGCCGGCCGCGAGTAGGGGCGTCCGCTTCATTTATTTGTTGTCGGTTCCCGTGGTGTCGGTCTGCAGCCGCAGCGGGCTACCGCCGTCCAGCCCCAAGATCCCCGCATCGTGGGCGAGCCGTGCCAGCGCCGTGGACCAAGAGAAGCGCGCCTGGATCGACTCCGCGCGGGCGCCCGCCAACGCCGCCTGCGCGGTGAGCAGGTCCAGCAAGCTCCCGGCCCCGGCGCGGTAACGCCCCAACGCCACCTGCTCCGACTGGGTGGCGCTCGCGAGCAGGTCGGCGCTCGTGCGCACCTGTTGCGTAGCGGTGCGGAGCGCATAGTAGGCGTTGAACACCTCGTACACCACCTGCTGCTCGAAGCCCTGCGCACGCTGTGCGGCGGCCTCGGCCGCCGCGGCAGCCGCCTTCACGTCGTAAATTTGGGATCCTCCGGAGAAGAGCGGTATGGAAAGCGTCAGGGTGGCGCTGTAGCTGTTCCGGAACGCCGTGAACGTGTTCGTGCTGTCAACAAAAAAGGAAGTTTCGCCCGTGTTGCCACCCAGGCTGAGCGAGGGCAGCGCCCGAGAGCGCGCCACGCTTACACGCGCGCGCGCGGCGCGCGCCTGGGCCCGAACCGCCGCGAGATCGGGGCGCTCGCGCACCGCGCGCGCAATGAGCGTGTCCACACTGTCCGTGATCCCGAGCGCGAGGGCCGTGTCGGTGGGCAGCTCGATGTCGTAAGGGACGTTGGCCGGCAGCCCCATCGACAACGCCAGGGCGCCGCGCGTGGTCTGGATCTGCCCGTCGGTGGACTCGAGCGCGAGCTGGGCCTGCGACAGCGCGGTCTTCGCCTGCAGCACGTCGGCGATCGTGGCGAGCCCGACCCTGTGCCGCTGGCTCGCCGCCTCCAGGTTGGTCCGTGCTTCCTGGAGCGTGGTTTGCTGGGCCGCGAGCAGCGCCTTCGTGCCCACGTACAGAAAGTAGGCCTGCTCGACGGCGAGCACGACGCCCTGGAGCGTGGCGTTATGAGTCCAATCGGCGGCGAGCAGCGCTTCGCGCGCCTCGCCGATCGAGCCGCTGCGCCCGCCGAAGTCGAACAACAGCCACGAGAGGTTGAGCGTGGGACCGTAGAACCGCTGCTTCGCGGCCGTTCGGCCGGCCGACGCCACCGTCTTGACGGCCGTGGCGCTGCCGTCAACCGAGAGGGTGGGGTAATATTGTCCCTTCGCCGCGCCGTAACTGGCCGCGGCAGCCCGCGCGTCCGCCCACGCGGCGCGCGTGGCCGTATTGTTCCTCAGGGCGATGTCGATGACGTCGGCCAGCTTGAGCTGCGCGATCCGCTCGGCGAGATCGGCCGGAAGCTCCGGCGGCGGCGCCGGCCGAAGCGTCTGTTGGGGGGGCGGCGTCCAGAACGCGTTCGGGGCGGGCGCCGTGCCCGCGACCCCGCGCACGCCGGGAGTCCCGCACGCGAGGAGCAGGGCCGCGGCGCCCGCGACCGTGGTTTCGCGCCGCAATGCCGCGCGGCGCCGGCGAGGGGCGGGTGGATGGTCTGGACGGTGCGTCGGCATCCGATCGAGCATTCGACTCTGGACGAAAGGGTGAGGGCGGCATCGGGGTTCACGGAGTATACGCACGAGCGGCCCCGGGCGTGGAGGCTCCTTGGTGAAAGTACGGCTCGACCGCTGGCTCTGGGCCGCGCGCTTCTTCAGGACGCGCGCGCTCGCGGCAGCGGCGATCGGCGGCGGCAAGGTGGAGGTGAACGGAGAGCGGACCAAGCGGGCGAAACCGCTCGCGATCGGCGACCGGGTGAGGATCCGGCGCGGTCCGTTCGAGCACCTGGTGGTGGTCCGGGCGGTGTCGGAGCACCGCGGCCCGCCGTCCGCCGCCGCCGCGCTGTACGAGGAGGACGCCGAGGGCAAGCGACGGCGGGAGCGGCTGGCGGAGCAATTGCGGGTGGCGCCGTCGCTCCGCTACGAAGGAAGAGGGCGGCCCACAAAAAAGGATCGGCGGGATATCGAGAAGCTGAGGGGCGACTGATTACCCGCGACTGAGCGCTTTCAACAGCTGAATCTGTCCCGCGTGATACAGGTCGTGTGAGGCGATCCCATACACGTGCTGGGCGTTGGTCCACTGCGAGCGCCAGCCCTTGGCGTCGAGCCGCGCCGCGGGAAACCGGGCGATCGCCGCGCGGAGCAACCCGTGCTGCTCCTTGAGCAGCGCCACATCGCGCCGCCACGCGGCGGCGTCGCGCCGCGCCGGCAGCAGCGGCCAGTTGCTGCCGTCGCGGGGGAACACGGCCGCGGTGTCGCGAGTCAGGCGGCGGCGCACGATGTACTTCCAGTAGGCGGTGTGCAGGACCACCTCCCAGATGTTGTGGCGCCGCCGGCCCGGGCGCCACAGCGCCCGGCCGGGCGTGAGGCCGCGCAGCGCGCCCCACAGCGCGGTACCGTGCCAGGCTTTGTGATCGAACGCCTGGTCGTAGACGCGCAACAGGAGGGTGATGCGGGCGTCGCGAGGCCTGCGGGCGCCGCCCCTCGTGCCGCGCTTCGACATCAGGCTCATCGCGAGAACCGGGAGAAGAACCGCCACATCTCCACGCTGGCGTCGAGGAGCCGAGTCCCGCGACCCACGAACATTCCCTCGAGGCGGCCCTGCGCCCCGCCCGGCCAGGCGTGCCCGACGCCGGCGAGCCTCCAGTGCACGATCTCAGTGCCGTCGCGGCAGGGCCCGTACACGAGCTCGGTGGCCGTCTGCCCTGAGTCCGGGCCGTCCGCCGCTCCGCGGAGTGTGGTTGCCACCGCGGGCGTCCGGGGGCAGGCGTCGCGCGCGATCCAACGCGACAGCACGCTGTCCATGTCGGGCTGCATCACGCGCGAGCTGGTGAACGGGAACGGCGGGCCGAGCCCGCCGTGGTACAGGGCGCGCGGGTCGTCCACGCTGTGGAAGTCCATGATCGCGACCGGCCGCGACGCCGCGAATGAGTCCACCACCATGCCGCCCGCCACCGGCGCGATCGCCGCGATCAGGTCGGACGCCTCGGCGGCCATCCGGTACGCCATCATGGCGCCGTTCGAGAGCCCGGTCGCGTACGCCCGCCGCCGGTCGAGCGGGGTGCGGCGGGCGAGATCGTCGAGCAACGCCCGCACGAAGCCCACGTCGTCCACGTGATGGTCGGTTGCATAACCGCAGCAGGTCCCGGCGTTGAAGGTGAGGAGCCGGTTGCGGCGGCGGCCGGTGCCGTTGGGATAGACGGCGAGGAAGCCCTCTCGGTCCGCCACGCGGTCCATGTGCGAGTGTTCCTCGTGGTACGCGGCGTAGCCCCCGCCCCCGTGAAAATTGACGACCGCCGGCAGCGGGCGCCCGTCCCGCGCCTGCGGCGGCACGTGAACGCGATAGCTCCGGTCCCGGTTGTCGTGGCGCAGCGTGTACTCATAGGTGCCCGGGGGGAGGGGCGGGAGCGCGGCGTCGTCCGCGGCGGGACGCGGGGCCGCCGCGCACGCGGCGAGGGTGAGCGTGAGCACGAATGAGCGCATGTGACGCCCCTATGGCAGGAATTCCTTCGGGATGGAGTGCGCAGAGTCTTCGTCGAACCAGATGGCCGAGGCGACCCACCAGCGGGTGCCGTCCCAGAAGAGCTGCAGCGCGTTGATGCCGCGCCCGTCCACCGGACCGTTCGCGGTGCGACGCTCCTCGTAGGTGCTGAAGACCTGCACGATGTTGCCGTAGCCCCTCGTCACGCGATGGATCTCCCGCTCGAAGAACCCGTCGCGCACCATCCCCGCATCCGAGCCGTCCACGAACTCCTGGTGCGTCATGACCCGCGCGTACGGCTTGCTCTTGGCGACGCCGGCGGATACGAACCGGACGTCGGGGATGTAGAGCGAGCGGTCGCGCGACCATTGCCGCGGCTGGCCTGCGGGGCCGGTGATGACGTCGTAGTACGCTTTCACGACGCCGTCCACCGTGGCGACGTCGGCGGCGAGCGGCGCGACCTTCGGCACCTTCACGTGCCGGCGTGCGTGAGCCTGAGCGGCGAGCGTCGCGGGCACGAGCAGCAGCGCCGCAAGGACACTCACCGGATTGAATCGCGACATGGAGTCTCCGGGTCGAGGTGTACGGGTGGGTGGTTCATTGGAGGCCGATCGCAACGCCCACCGTGACGGCGCCGGCGCCCAGCGCAAGGAGGGCCAGCGACAACGGCGCGGCGAACCGCAGCCAGTCTTCGTAGCGCACCTGGGCGGCCGCGAGGATCGCCATGAGCGCCCCGTTCGTGGGAGTGACCAGCTCGCACAGACCGCCCCCGTACTGGTAGGCCAGCACGGTCACCTGGCGCGATAAGCCGAGCAGGTCGGCCAGCGGGACGAGGATCGGCAGCGTGAGCACCGCGTGGCCGCTGGGACTTGGCACCGGCACGTGGATGAGGGTGTGGACGACCATCATGCCGAGCGCGGCGAGAGTGAGCGGCAGCCCGGCGAGCGGCGCGAACAGCCCGTGCACGATCGTATCCACGATCCGGCCCTGCTCGAGCGTGACGAAGATCGCCCGCGCGACCCCGATGAGGAGGGCGGCGTACGCCATGGCCCGGAAACCGGCCACGAATGCCTCCGCAGTGCCGCCCACGCCGAGCCCACCGACCAGCCCTGCGATCACGCCCATCACGAAGAACAGCGCCGCCATCTCGTTGAACCCCCATCCCGAGCGCAGCACGCCGATCACGAGCGCGGCGAAGCTCGCGAGCACCAGGAGCAGCACGGTGCCGCGCCGGCGGTCGAGCGTCGCGGATCCGGGCCCCTCATCACTTCCGCCGGCGGGCGCGGTCCGCGTGCGAATCGCGTAGCGCAGCGTGCCCCAGATCCAGATCGCCAGACCCACGACGAGACAGGCGATCCGAAACAGCGACCCCGACAGGAGCGGCAGCTGGGCGAGCTGCTGCGCGATGCCGACCTGGAAGGGATTGATGGGGCTGAACGCCGCGCCCACCGCCGCCGCGCCCAGGCTCATCGCGACCGCGACCGTCGGCCGGTAGCCGAGGCGGCGCACGAGCAGGAGCGTCACCGGCACGAGCGCGATTATCTCCTCTTTCATGTTGTCGAGCACGCCGCCCAGGGCGAACGCGAGGGATACCACCGGGATGACGAGGGCTTCGGAGCGCCCCACCCGCCGTACCAGCCAGTCCACTCCGCCGCGCAGCGCACCGGTTTCGTCCACCACGGTGAAGGCGCCCCCGATTAGGAACACGAAGAAGATCACGGGGGCCGCGTCGACCATGCCGCGGGGGATGGCTACCAGCGCCTGGAACGGACCGACGGAACGCGGGGGTACCGCGTGGTACGTACCGGCGATCACCACCCGCCGGCCGGTGGCGGGATCGTCGCGCCGGTCGTATTCGCCCGGCGGGAGTACGTGGCTCGCGGCGGCGGCGAGCAGCACGCAGCCGCACAGCAGGATGAGGGGGTGGGGGAACCGCACGGCGAGACTATGCCCCCCCAAGGAACGGTTCCGCCACCTGCGGAACTAGGCGGCCCCGAGCCGCCGGATCGCGTGCGACTCGTACGCGTGCACGCCGTGCTGCGCCTCGCGCGCCGTGCGAACCATGGCGCGCGCCACCGTTGCCGCCCGGATCGGGCGGTACCGGGCGAGCGGACCCACCAACATCCAGCCGAAGAGCGGGCTGAGCACCACAGCCATCCGCTCCGCCGGCCGGCTTTGGGCCCGCGCGCCCACGAGCAACGACGGCCGGAAGATGTGCACGCCGTCGAACTGGAGGCGCCGCAGGGCCTCTTCCACCTCGCCTTTGACCCGGCTGTAGAACATGCGCGAGCGGGGGTCGGCGCCGACGGCGGTCACGACCAGGAACTGCGCCGCGCGGTGGCGCAGCGCGACGCGGGCCAGCTCCACGACATACGTGTAATCGACTTTGCGGAACTCCGCCTCCGAGCCCGCCTGCCGGATCGTCGTGCCGAGACAGCAGAAGACGTCGTGCACCCGGGGGAAGTCGGCGACGTGGGCCAGATGGTCGAAGTCCACGACGCGCTGGATGAGCTTCTTGTTGGCGAGGGGCAGGTCGCGGCGGGCGAGGACGGTGACGCGGTCGTACTGCGGATCGTCGAGCAGCAGTCGCGTCACGTGGCCGCCGACGAGCCCGGACGCTCCGGCGACGAGGGCCGTACGGATCACCCGCTAGCGCGCCGGGCCGGTCACGGCGTCACCCGCTTGGTGCGGAAGGTGCCGTTCATGATCGCGCTGCCGCCACCCGCCGGCCGCATCTCGAACGTGCCGTTGAGCGAATCGCCGCGGACCTTGGCCGAGGCGGTCGTCACGACGTCCTGGTTGGCGGTGGGGCTGTGATAGGGTCCGATCTCGTCCACGAGGGATGTATCGGTGACCTGACGCGCCCGGATGGGAATCGGGGGAGCGGTGATGCCCGTGAATGTGAGCGTGCTGCGGAGGGTCCCGTCCGACACCACGCTCGCCACGATGCGGAACGGCGTGCCGCTGTCCGACGCGCTGCGGTACGAGCGGCCTTCCCAGGTCCCGGCGTACTTCTGGGCGGGTGCAACGGGGGTCGCGCTGCGCGACTTGTCTCCCGGCGCGCAGGCGGCGATGACGAGCGCCGCGCAAACCAGTGTGCGCATTCTGTTCTCCGGTGAAAGATCCAGCGTGCAGTATGGGCGCGCGGACCGCTTGGCACAAGGAAGCGCTCGCTTACCCCTGGTCGGGGCGGCGGGCGGCGGGGTCCTGGTGGTAGTACTGGCGGAGCTCGTCATACAGGTCGGGCTCCGCAGCTTTGAGCTGCTGCGGTTTCTCAAAAAACGTCTCGGTGGCGACCGCGAAGAACTCGGCGGGGTTCGTGACACCGTACTCGTGGAGCACGGTGCTACGACCAGCTCGCACATCCTGCTGCAGGCGTTCGTAGTGCGCGGAGAGGACGCGCGCCCATGACCGCACCAGGGATGGCGAGTCGAGCACGGGCGTGCCGCCCGCGTCGCCGTCCTCCTGGTCGAGCGCATGCGCGAACTCGTGCAGGGCGACGTCGTTGCCATCCGCCGGATTTGCACCGCCGGCGCGCACGTCATCCCAGGAGAGAATCACCATTCCGTCTCGCCACGCTTCCCCGCTCGCGACTACGGGAGCCGGCGGAGGCGCGATCTGGCCTACATGCGGCGCGTACTTCGGTCGAAACGCGCTGGGATAGACGAGGATTCGTCTGACTGTGGGGTAGCAGGGGCCGTCGAGGTGCAGCAGCAGCAGGCAGGCGTGCGCCGCGATCGTGACCCGCATCTCCGCCGTGATCTCGAGGCCGCCGCATCCCTCGAACGGCTTGTCGTGCACGAACACCTGCACCAGCTGCAGCAGACGCTCGTGCTCCTCCGCCGACAACCCGCTCGCCAGCGGGACGTTCCGAGCGATGATCTCGTTCCAGCCGTCGGGGATCGGCTCGGTGCGCAGCCGGACGGTACCTCGCGTCGAGCCGATGCGCGGTAGGAGAGCTCGCGCGACCAGCACCGCCACGGTCAGGACAAGAGCCACCGCTGCGATGACCAAGAGGGCCTGCAGCGCGTCCGGCACCCGAGTCTCTCCTCAAGCCCGCTGCCGGTCGAGCCAGCCGGCGATCGCGGCGAACAGGCCATAAGACACCAGGACGAACATGGGTTACCCGAACACCTCGAGCGCCACCTCCACCTTCCCGAACGGCGCGCTCACCTGCACGCCCTGCACCGTGCCCTTCACTTGCTGGAACATCTCGCGCGCGATCTTGACCCCTTCGGCGAGCGCAGCCTCTTTGCCCTTGTCCTGCGCCTGGCGCATGCGCCCGAGCACTGACTCTGGCACCACCACGCCGGGCACTTCGTTCGCGAGAAACTCCGCGTTGCGGAGGCTGATGATCGGCCAGATCCCCGCCACGATGGGGATGCGGAACTGCTCCACCCGCTTGAGGAACTGCTCGAGCTGCGCGGGATCGAACACCGGCTGCGTCACCGCGAAGTCCGCGCCCGCATCCACCTTCCACGCGAACCGCGACAGCTCGCGGTCCAGGTCGACTGCCGCGGGGTTCACCCCCACGCCGATCGCGAACCGGGTCGGCTGGCCGATGGGGTTGCCGCCGGGATCGAGCCCGTGGTTCAACCGGTATACCAGATTCGTGAGCCCGATGGCGTCGATGTCGAACACCGCGGTCGCGTCGGGATATGGGCCCATCTTGGGCGGGTCACCCGTGATGATCAGAATATTGCAGAGCCCCGCGGCGGCGGCGCCCAGCACGTCCGACAGCATGCCGAGCAGGTTGCGGTCGCGGCACGAATAGTGGGTGACGGTCTCGATCCCCACCTCACGCTGGATCATGAGCGACGAGAGCAGCGCCCCCATGCGGCTCTGCGCGCGCGGGCCGTCGGGCACGTTCACCGCGTCGACGCCCGCCGCCTTGAGCGCCCGGCACTGCGCGAACATCGGCGCGGGATCGACGCCGCGCGGCGGCACGATCTCCACGCTCGTGACGAGCTCGCCCCGGGCCAGCTTCGCGCCCCAGCGGGACCGCTCGGCCAACGGCACTGCCTCGACCCCCGCGGGCGGGGCCACCAGGTCCCGCGACACCACCACGGGCTGGTGGCGCGGCACCACGCTCGCCACGTAGTCGCGGATCTTCTTGATGTGCTCGGGAGTCGTGCCGCAACACCCTCCCACGATGCGCGCGCCGGCCTCAATCATGCGGCGCGCGTAGCTCGCCATGTACTCGGGGCTCGCGAGGTAAATCTTCCGGTCGCCCACATCCTTCGGCAGGCCGGCGTTCGGCACGGCGGAGATGGGGCGGTCGGTTGCCTTGACCAGCTTCTCCACCGCTTCGAGCACCCCGGCCGGGCCCACCGAGCAATTCACCCCGACCGCGTCCGCGCCCCACGCGGCGAGTTGTTTGGCGAACGTCTCGGGTGCCGTGCCGTAATGGGTGAGTCCGTCGTCGCCCACCGTCATCTGCGCGATCACGGGGAGGTCCGAGAGACTCTGCACCGCGCGCAGCGCTTCGTGGATCTCATCCACGTCCGAAAACGTCTCCAGGATGAACCCGTCCACGCCGCCCGCGAGCAGGCCCCGCACCTGGCGCTGGAAGTGCGCGAACGCCTCCTCCCGCGAGGTTGCGCCGAACGGTTCGATCCGGACGCCGAGCGGCCCGATCGCGCCAGCGACGCTCGCCCGTCCCGCCGCGGCCTGGCGCGCCAGCTCGGCGGCAGCCCGGTTGATCTTCTCGGTGTCGTCGGCCAGCCCGTAGCTCCCCAGCTTCACCGGATTCGCACCGAACGTGTTCGTCTCGAGGATCTCCGCGCCGGCGCGCACGTAGGCCTCGTGCACGTCCTGGACGAGCTTGGGCTGCTTCAGGCTCAGCTCGTCGTAACAGACGTTCAGCAGGAAGCCCTTCGAGTACAGCATCGTACCCATCGCCCCGTCGAGGACGTGGACCTTGCCGTCTTCCAGCAGCTCGCGAAGCGTGATGGTCATCCGTTGTCCGTCACCCGGAAAAGCAAGACCCGTCCGGCCGAGCAGCCGCCAAACGGGCTGGCGCTTTAGCGACTTGTTTAACGTGGCTGCAATAGGCCGCAAATCACCACGGAATCGGTTGTCGATTGGAATCTAGGTCAACGACGCGCTGCCGCAAGCTATCTGTTCTCCCGGTCCATTAGTGGAGGTTGGTGAAGGTTACTCCTCCACCATCTTCCACTCTCCTCCACCACCCTCACGACCATCCTCCCCTTTCCAAGTAGCTACTTTTCGCAACCATGCCCGACCTCCTCGCCGCGCGCTCGCAGATGGGCATCTCGCTCGCCTTTCACATCGTGTTCGCGGTCATCGGGATCGCGATGCCGCTCATGATGGTCGTCGCCGAACGGCGCTGGCGGGTGACGGGGCACGCGATCTATCTGGACCTTGCGAAGCGGTGGGCCGCAGGAACCGCCATTCTCTTCTCGGTGGGCGCGGTGTCCGGGACGGTGCTGTCGTTCGAGCTGGGGCTCTTGTGGCCTGCCTTCATGCAGCTCGCGGGGCCGATCATCGGGATGCCGTTCTCGCTCGAAGGGTTCGCGTTCTTCACCGAAGCCATATTCCTCGGCATCTACCTGTATGGCTGGGACCGCATCTCGCCCCGGGCGCACCTCTGGGCCGGCGTGGCCGTGGCGGTGAGCGGGGCCGCGTCCGGCGTGTTCGTGGTGATCGCCAATGCGTGGATGAACGCGCCCGCGGGTTTCGAGCTCGTGAACGGCCATGTGGTGAACGTCGACCCGATCGCCGCGATGGGGAACGCGGCGGCCCTCTCGCAGACCATCCACGTGACGCTCGCGGCGTACGCCGCCACTGGGTTCGCCGTCGCCGGGATCCACGCGTTCCTGCTGCTCAAAGATCCGGCGAATGCGTTTCACCGCCGCGCGCTCGAGATTGCGCTCCTCGTGGGCGCGCCCGCCGCCATCCTGCAGCCGCTGTCGGGCGATCTCTCGGCGCATCACGTCGCCGTGCATCAGCCGGTGAAGCTCGCCGCCGCGGAAGCCCTGTTCCAGACTCGGGCGGGGGCGCCCCTCACGCTGGGCGGCTGGCCCGACGTAGCGGCGCGCGCAACGCGGTTCGCGATCGAAGTCCCGTACGGGCTGTCATTGCTCGCCTTCCATGATCCTCACGCCGAGGTGAAGGGGCTCGACCTTGTCCCCCCTAGCGACTGGCCCAACATCCCGGCGGTGCATCTGTCATTCCAGCTCATGGTGGCGCTCGGCACGTACCTGGCGGTGGTCTCCCTCTGGGTGGGCTGGCTCGCGTGGCGCCGGGCGGACCTGGCGGACCACCGCTGGCTGATGCGGGCGATCGCGCTCGCCACGCCGCTCGGTTTCGTGGCGGTGGAGGCGGGATGGATGGTGACCGAGCTGGGTCGGCAGCCATGGGTGATCTACGGCGTGCTGAAAACGGCAGACGCCGTCACGCCCATGCCGGGGCTCGTCGTGCCGTTCATCACCTTCACGTTGCTGTATTGTTTCCTCGGCGTGATCGTCGTCTGGCTCATGTACCGACAGATCATCCGCAGTCCCGGGACTCCGGAGTGGCGGGGGTTCTACATGCCGAAGGGAGAGGCCGGATGACTGATTGGTACGTAGTACGTGGTGCGTGGTTGCCTACGACGCGGGTTGCGCGCGCGGCCCGCGCCGCATGCCACCACGTACCACGCACCACGCAGGGGTGTGTTCCATGACTCTCCCTGACGTTCTCGCCGGCACGATCTTCGTGGCACTCAACGCCTACGCGCTGCTCGCCGGCGCGGATTTTGGGGGCGGTGTGTGGGGTCTGCTCGCGAGCGGCCCACGCCGGGTGCGCCAGCGCGAGCTCGTCGCCCACGCGATCGCCCCGGTGTGGGAAGCGAACCACGTCTGGCTGATCCTCGCGCTGGTGCTGTTGTTCACCTGCTTTCCGCCTGCGTTCGCGCGCCTGGGCACGATGCTCCACATCCCGCTGTCGCTCGTGCTGATCGGGATCGTGCTGCGCGGCTCGGCGTTCACCTTTTGGCGCTACGGCAGCGCCGGGGACGAGGAGCAGCGTCGCTGGGGCACGGTGTTCGCCGTGGCGAGTCTCATCACGCCACTGTTGCTCGGGACGACGGTGGGCGCGATCGCGTCCGGCGCACTGGGAGAGGGAGGACGGGGGACCGGGGAGGGGTTCTACGGCAGTTACGTGGCGCCGTGGCTGAACCCCTTTGCCCTATCGGTGGGACTGTTCGCGCTGGTGGCGTTCTCGTTTCTCGCGGCCGTCTACTTGACGGTCGAGGCGCGGGAGCGGGAGTTGCAGGAGGATTTCCGCCGTCGCGCGCTCGGCTCCGGCGTGGCGTTGTTCGTCGCTGCCGCTCTGACCCTCTTGCTGTCGCGCGGGTATGCGCCCGCGGTACGCGATTCGCTCATCTTCGCCACCTGGGCGGTCGCGCTGCATCTCCTCACCGGCGCGGCGGCGATCACGGCCCTCGGTGCGCTGTGGTACCGCCGCTGGCGGCTCGCTCGGGCCGCGGCCGCGGCCCAAATCTCCCTGATCCTGTTGGGCTGGGCGCGCTCCCAGTACCCCTACATCCTGCCGCCCGACCTGACGATTGCGGCAGCGGCGGCGCCGGACGTGACGCTGCGGCTCACGCTCGGCGCGCTGGCGCTCGGCGCGGTGCTGCTGCTGCCGTCACTGTACTACTTGTTTCGAATCTTCAAGCACGGTCCTCCGTCACCCGTTGTCCGTGATCCGTAACGGCAGGCCACGCTTTCACAACCGATGACGGACAACGGACGACGTCGTCAATCGAAGACGCGGCGCGCCACCCACCAAGCAGCGAGGCCGCCCGCGATGAAGCCCACCAGCATCCCCCACGCACCGAACAGCTTGTCGCCGAGCGCTCCGACGAGCGTCGCCACGATGAGGTTGACGAGCGTCTTGAGTAATTTCACGTCGCGTACCGCTCTGCGCCGAGGAAGTGCAGCGACACGTACGGCTCGGCTCCTTCCACCCAGCTGTCGTGCCCCGGCGCGATGTGGAACAGGTCGCCGGGGTTGAGGGAGAAGGCCGTGCCGTCGTCCATGACCACGCGGCACCGCCCGGAGACGACGAGCCCCACGTGCTCCACCTGGCAGCTCTTGGTTCCCGCGGTCGGGCCGACGTGCGCAGACCATTTCCATCCCGGCTCGTAGCTCGCGCGTCCCACCGTCACCGCGCCGATCTGCACGAGCTCGAACCGCCCCTTCTCGAACCGCCGCGTTTCGTCGGGGCGGTCGAATCGTCTGATGGTTGCCGCCTTCACGTCGACTCTCCTCCTGGCTCTGTGCCGAGCAGCGCGCGCGCCAGTGCCGCCGCGGTCACGCCCGACACGGTCACGGTCTTGCGACGCCCGGTCGCGCCGCTCGCGATCGTCACGGCCCCGCGCGCCACGCCCACTCGCTCGGCCACGAGCCGGATGAGCTCGGCATTGGCCGCGCCGTCCACGGGGGGCGCCGCCACCCGGATCTTGATGGCGTCTCCGTGACGACCCACCACTTCGGTCCGGCGGGCGCGCGGTACCACGTGCACTGCGAGCGCCGCCATCAGAGGCCCACGCCGATGAGCAGGATTCGCTCCAGCACCATGAGGACCAGCCAGGCGGCGAGCGGGCTCCAGTCGATCGCGCCGAACGGGGGGACGACGCGGCGCATCGGCTCCACCACCCAGTCGGTCAGGGCGTACGCCGGGCGCAGCCAGCGCGTATAGCGGTGGTAGCCGAACCAGCTCGCGAGCACGCGTACCACGAGCGCCGCGACCACGACCTTGTAGGCCAGCTGTATCAGCAGCGCCGTCGCGTAGCGAGGGCCCGCCGAGAACGCGCCGATGACCCCGTATGCGACCTCCACCACCCAGTTCCACGCCGCCAACACGACGACCCCGGCGGCCGCGACGCCGACCACCAGCCACCATCCTGCCTGGACCGGGTTGCCGCCCGCGCGCACGAGCCGCGTCTCGACGGGACGGATCAGCGGGTCGCTCACCGCCCGCAGCACCCGGCCGGGAGCACCGAACGGCGAGATCCGTCGCGTGCGGACCAGCCAGGACGCGAGGGCCACGAGCGCGCTGCCGGCGAACGCGGCGAGCACCACGTAGCGGGCGAGGGTATAGGCGGTGAGCATGCCTTAAGTTTAGCGCGATGCGGCGATTCCTTCAGCGCCTGCGGACGGTTTTCGTGCGGCCGGCGGCCGTATTCGTCTATCATGCGAGCTACGCCCGCACGGTGTCGGGCGTTCCGATCGATCCGGCGCGCGCCGACGAGATCCTGGCGTTCCTGCTCGACCGGGGGCTGATCCGCCGGCGCGACGTCTCACGGCCTACCCTCGCGTCCCTCGAAAATCTGCTCCGCGTCCACACCCCCGCCTACCTCGAGTCGCTCCCCGACCCGGCCACCCTCACCGCGATCTTCGGCTCGCCCGTGCGGCCCGACGAGGTGCAGGACATCATCGATCTGCAGCGGCTGAGCGTGGGCGGGACGATCCAGGCGACGCGGCTCGCTCTGGGCCGCGGCGGCCGGATCGCCGTGAACCTGAAGGGCGGCTTGCATCACGCGGCGCCGGCCCGGGGAATGGGGTTCTGCCTCTTCAACGACATCGCGGTGGCGATCCGCCGGCTCCGGGCGCGCGGATTCGCCGACCCAGTACTTGTTGTCGATCTCGACCTGCATGACGGCAACGGCACGCGGGCGGCCTTTGCCGCGGACGCGAGCGTATACACGTTCTCCATTCACAACCGCACCTGGGACGACGCGCCCGCCGTGGCGGCGACGAGCCTGGCGCTCGGCGAAGGCGTGACCGACGACCAGTATCTGGCGGCGCTGCGCGAGGCGCTGCCGCCGGTGTTGCGAGCCCATCGACCGGGCCTCGTGGTGTACGTCGCCGGCTGCGATGCCGCAGCGGACGATCAGCTCGGCGACTGGCGCATCACGCCCGTGGGGATGCTCGAGCGCGATCGGTTCGTCGTCGAGCAGGTGCGCGGCGCGCACGGCCGCCGCCGCATCCCGCTCGTGATCGTGCCCGGCGGGGGCTACGGTCCGAATGCGTGGCGCTACTCGGCGCGGTTCTTCGGGTGGCTCGTGTCCGGGCGCGTGATCGAGCCGCCGGGCGACATGGAGCTCGCGCTGGGCCGGTTCCGCCCGGTGGCGCGCCAGTTCGCCGAGAGCGCGCTCGTGCGCAGTGAGACGCGTGCCGCGACGGCCGAGTGGAGCCTGAGCGAGGCGGACGTCGCGGCCCCGGCGCAGGGCCGCGCGGGGGACCGCATCCTGGAGCACTACTCGCGGCACAGCCTGGAGTTATTGCTCGAGCGGTTGGGTTTCTTCAAGCGGCTCCGCGACCGCGGCTTCCGGCATCCGGTGCTCGACGTCGAGTTCGGCCATGCGCTCGGGGAGACGATCCGCGTGTACGGCGACGCTGCGCGCGCGGAACTCCTGATGGAGCTGCGGATCAACCGCAGCCAGCGGGTCGTACCGGGCATGGACGTGTTGTACGTCGAATGGCTGCTGCTGCAGAATCCCCGCGCCGCGTTCGGCGGCCGGCTCGCCCCGTTGCCGGGGCAGGAGCACCCCGGGCTCGGGATGCTGGGCGAGGTCGCGGCCTGGCTAGTCGTGATGTGCGAGACCCTCGGACTGGACGGGGTGGTGTTCGTGCCGGCGCACTATTACACCGCCGCCCTCGGCCATCACCGCCTGCGGTTCCTCGAGCCCGAGCACCAGGCACGGTTCGAAGCGCTGCAGCAGGCGGTCGCGGGGATGAGCCTCGCGGACGCGGATCGGGCGATCGCCGAGGGGCGAGTCGTGGACGGCGCGACCGGCGAGGCGGTGCGCTGGCATCCCGCCACGATGGTGGTTCCGGTGAGCCCTCGGCTCAAGGGGCTCGTGCTGGGCCCGAGCTATGAGTGGGCCGTCGGGACGGCTCGGAGCGCGATGCGAGTACGGCTCGCTACGGAGTGAACACGTCCACGGCGTCCGTCTGCGCGAACCCCGCCCGCGGGCCCCCGCCGATCACGTACAGCCTCCCGCCGAGCGCCGCCGCGGCGAGGCCGTGGCGCGCCGCGGGCAGCGCGGGCGCGACGGTCCAGCGGTCGGCCGCCGGGTCGTACACCTCGTGGCTGGCGAACACCGAGTTGCGGGTTTCGCCGCCCACCGCGTGGATCTTGCCGTCCAGCACCGCCGTCGCGAGGCCGCCGCGCCGGGTCGGCATGGGTGAGCGCGGGATCCAGCGATCGTGCGCGGGGTCGTACGCTTCGACCACGTCGTAGTTGCGGCCGGGGTCGAACGGCCGCCCGCCGATCGCATAGACGAGACCGCCCACCGCCGCCGCGGCGAGATGGTCGCGCGGGGTCGGAATCGGCGCCGCCTCGCGCCAGCGGTCGGCGGCGGGGTCGTAGATCGCCGTCGCTGCGACCAGTCGCCGCCCCGCGCCCCATCCACCGACGACGATCAGTTTGCCGTTGACGACTCCCACGCCCGACGCACCCCGCGGCGCGGGGAGCGGCGCGCGCGGCTCCCAGCGGTTCGCGTGTCCATCATACAGCCACAGCGTCGGCTCCGGCACGAAGCTCTGCTCGGCGAGCCCTCCGACCGCGTACAACGTGTCGCCCACGACGGCGAGCGGCATGTGATGGCGCGGGGCGGGGAGATCCGCGATGCGCTCCCAGCGGTTCGCCGCCGGGTCGTAGCGGAACACGGCGGCGGTGGGCCGGCTGGCGCGGTCGATCCCTCCGGCGACGTAGATCTTGCCGCGCAAGACCGCGGCGCTGAGTTCCTGGACGGGCTCGGGGAGCGGTGCGGCGGAGGACCAGGTACCGTCGCCTGCGAAGAACGGCAGAAAGACGAGGGCGGGTGGGACGAGTCGCATCAGGCGACGAACGCCGCCGCCAGCATGCGTGCCTGCTCCGCCTGGTGGGCCGCGGGGTAGCCTTCCGCCGGGCTCGAGCGCTCGGGGCGCGCGATCGCCTGCAGGGTGAGCGTCGCCGGCACGAGCTCGCGCAGCTGCGGCAGCATGAACTTCTGGGGTCCCATGTTACGCGGCTCCTCCTGCACCCACACGATCTCTCGCAGGTTGGGATAGCCGCGCACCAGGGCCGCGAGCTCCTCGCGCGGGAAGGGGTACAGCAGCTCCACACGCCCGATCGCCACGTGCGTGGCCTGAGCCCGCGCCGGCGCCAGCGTGAGGTCGTAGTACACCTTGCCGCTGCACAGGATGAGCCGCTCCACCGCCTCGCGGCGCTCGGCCGCCGTGCGATCGTCGAGCACCGGCTGGAACCGCCCGCCCGTCAGCTCTTCGAGCCGCGAGTTCGCCTGCGGCAGGCGCAGCAGGCTCTTGGGTGTGAACAGCACCAGCGGACGGAGCTCCGTGTGGCGCGCCTGGCGCCGCAGCAGGTGGAAGTACTGCGCCGGCGTGGTGCAATTCGCGATGCGGATGTTCCCGTCGGCGCCGAGCGCCAAGAACCGCTCGATCCGTGCGCTCGAATGCTCGGGTCCCTGGCCCTCGTAGCCGTGCGGCAGGAGCAGGGTGAGACGGGACGTCTGCCCCCACTTCGCGAGCCCGGCGATGAGGAACTGATCGATGATGACCTCGGCGCCGTTCGTGAAGTCCCCGTATTGCGCCTCCCACAGCACCAGCGTCTCGGGCGCCGCCGCCGCGTAGCCGTACTCGAAGCCCAGGCAGGCGAACTCGGAGAGCGGGCTGTTGTGCAGCTCGAACGGCGCGCGCGCCCCAGGGAGGTTCTGGATCGGCGCATGACGGCGGCCGTCCGTCGCGTCGTGGAGCACCAGGTGGCGCTGGCTGAACGTGCCGCGCTCCGTGTCCTGACCTGTGAGGCGGATCGCCGTCCCTTCGGCCACGAGCGACGCGAATGCCAGGGCTTCGGCGTGTGCCCACTCGATCTGTCCCTCGGCAAGGGCCGGGCGCCGCCGCTCGAGCTGCTTCATCAGCTTGGGAATGACGCTGAAACCGTCCGGCACCATCAGGAGTTGCTCGTTCAACGTCGTGAGCAGCGGCGCGGCCACCGCCGTGTCGGGCTCGGCGACCGGCTGCTGCCCGCCGGAGATGCGCTGCGGCTCCTCGCCCGCTCCCGCTTCGCGCAGGTGAGCCTTGAGCGATTGCTGGATGTCCGCGAGCCGCTGGTACACCTGCTCGACGTCGGCGCTCGCCTGGGCCTCCGCTACCACGCCCTCGCGCGCCAGCTGGTCGGCGTAGCGCTGCCGCGCCGTGGGTGTCTGCTTGATCCGTTCGTACATCACCGGCTGCGTGTACGCCGGCTCGTCGCCTTCGTTGTGACCGTGCCGCCGGTAGCCCACCACGTCGATCACCACGTCCGCGTGGAACTTGTCGCGGTACAGCATGGCGAGCCGTGCCGCCGCGACGCACGCCTCCGGATCGTCGGCGTTGACGTGGACGATCGGCGCGTCGAAGCCCTTGGCCAAGTCGCTCGAGTAATCGGTCGAGCGCCCTTCCTTGGGGTCGGTGGTGAAGCCGAGCTGGTTGTTCGCGATCAGGTGGATGGTGCCGCCGGTGGTGTAGCCCTTCAGGCGGGCGAGGTTGAACGTCTCCGCCACCACC
Source organism: Gemmatimonadota bacterium (assembly GCA_041482275.1). GTDB lineage: Bacteria > Gemmatimonadota > Gemmatimonadetes > Gemmatimonadales > GWC2-71-9 > AG41. Next base: position 26,159 of record JBGPDL010000005.1, read on the forward strand.
CCCTGGGCGGCGAACGACGCATCCCCGTGGATCAGCACGGGCAGCGCCACCGACCCGTCCTGGATCGCGTCCTTGCCGCGGCGATTGGTCTGGTTGGCCCGCGCGCGTCCCTCGACCACCGGGTTCACGGCTTCGAGATGGCTCGGGTTCGGGGTCAGCGTGATGTTGACGGGCTTGCCCGCGGCGGTCTGGTACACGCCGTCGGCGCCGTGGTGGTACTTCACGTCGCCCGTGCCGCCCTCGGGCGTGAGTGTTTCCTCCACGTGCCGCCCGCCTTCGAACTCGGCGAAGATCGTCTCGTAGGGGAGTCCCACGATGTGGGCGAGCACGTTCAACCGGCCGCGGTGCGCCATGCCGAGCACCAGCCGCCGGGCCCCGCTCGCGCCGGCCAGCTCGATCGTCTGGTCGAGCATCGGGACGAGCACGTCGAGCCCCTCGATCGAGAAGCGCTTGTGGCCAAGGTAGGCCTTGTGCAAAAAGCGCTCGAGCGTCTCGACCGCCGTCAGGCGCGACAGCAGCTTGCGCCTTTCGTCGGGCGCAAGGGGCTTGCGATGCTCGCCCGATTCGATCACCTGACGCAGCCAGAGGCGCTCCTGGTGGCTGCCGATGTGCTCCACCTCGTACGAGATGGTGCCGCAGTACGTCTCCTGCAGCCTCGGATAGGCCTCGGCGAGCGTCCGCCCGGGGACGTAGATGCGCAGCAAGTCGGCCGGGATGCGGGCCATGATCTCGGGGCTCAAGCCCAGCGGCGCGGGATCGAGCGCTGGATCGCCCGGCGGCTCGGAGCCAAGCGGGTCGAGCCGTGCGGCGAGGTGACCGAAATGCCGGATCGCTTTTACCAGCGCCATGGCGGCGGCCACATGCTTGAGATCTTCGACCCCGGGCTCCACCCCCGCGCCGGGGAGCGCGGAGCGGGGAGCGGTTCCTGTCGGTGCAGCAGAGGGCACCGCTCCCTGCTCCCCGCTCCCTTTGAGTCTCAGGCTCTCGAATACCGATCCGTAGAACCCGTCTGCGTCCTGGAGCAGATCGTCGAGCCGACGGAGAAACATCCCCGACTCCGCCCCCTGTATGATGCGGTGATCGTAGGTCGACGTGATCGTCATGACCTTGGCCGGTCCACTCGAACGGATCGCGCCGGTCGCGATGATCGAGCCTTGGCCCTTCATGAGGCGCGGCACCGAGGCGACCGTCCCGATGGTGCCGGGGTTCGTGAGCGTGATGGTCGCGCCTGCGAAGTCGTCCGGGAGGAGGCGGTTGGTGCGCGCCTTCTCGACCAGGCTCTCGTACGCCGCGTGGAAGGTCGCGAAGTCCATGGCCTCGGCGTGCCGGATGACGGGGACCACCAGGGCGTGGCTGCCGTCCTTCTTCTCCACGTCCACGGCGAGTCCGAGGTGCAGCGCATGCGGATCGAACCGGTGCGCCTTGCCCTCCACTTCCTGGAACGCGTGCGTCATCACCGGGAATTGGCGCGCGGCGCGCGCGATCGCGTGGCCGATCAAGTGGGTGAAAGAAACCTTCTTACCGGTCGCGGCGAGCGCGCTGTTCAGCTCGCGGCGCCGGGCGTCCAGGACATCGACCGCGATCTCGCGGAACGAGGTGGCGGTCGGGACGGACAGGGAGTCCGTCATGTTCTGGACGAGACGGGCGGCGGGACCGGTGATGGGGGTCAGGCTCGTTGAGACCGTGAGCGGGGAGCTGGGAGCGGCACCCGCCGTGGCAGCGGAGGGAACCGGTCCCTGCTCCCCGCTCCCGAGCACTTCGGCGCGGCTCGTCGGGATCACCGGCAGCTCTGCCAGCTTCCCATTGTCGAAGAGGCTCCGCCACTCCTCGTCCACGGAGGAGGGATCCCGCAGGTACTGCTCGTACATCACCTGCACGAAGGCGGCATTGTGCGTGCCGAAGACGAACTCGCTCACGGCTTCAATTTAATCACCTGGCGAACCGCAGCGCCCTCCCTGGAGCCGAACGAACAGCAGTTGACGAGGCGCCGTCGCCGTGAGGCGGTAGCCCGTCGCCAGCCCCGAATCGTTCACCCACCACACGGTGTTGGGGGCGTCGGACGGGAAAAAGTCGCCGGTCAGGCCGGCGCGAGTTGGGCGAGCTCACGATCGTGGCGCCGCGCGAGCAACAACTGCGCCATACACGCGCCCACCAGGGCCAGAAACATGTCCCATTGCGTATCCCAGACGTCGCCCTGCGTCCCCAGGAAATCCGTTGCCGCTTCACCCCAAGCCAGCGCCGTCCACCATTCGATGAGCTCGTAGCACGCGCTGAGCGCCAGGGCGATGCTCGCGACGATGAAGAACAGCCACCCGCCGGGCCGGAGCAGCGTGCGCCGGAGTAGGATCTCACGGGCGATCATCGCAGGGACGAACCCTTGCGCGAAATGCCCCAGACGGTCGTAGTGGTTCCGGGTGAAGCCCAAGAGGCCCTCGGCCCAGAACCCGAGCGGCACCCGCGCGTACGTGTAGTGGCCGCCGACCATGAGGATCACGGCGTGCAGAAAGATGAGCCGGTAGACGAGCGGCGTGAGCGGAACCTGCCGCGCGGTCGCGACGAGCAGCGGAGCGCCGATCAGGATCGGCGCGACCTCGAGCAGCCACGTGGTGCGATCGTACGGGTGGATCGCGCTCACCGCGAGCAGGGCGACACCGCCCACCAGCAGCAGCAACGGCTCGGATCGGCGTGGCATCGGGACCGGCCAAGCATAACGCTCCCACGCCGGGCTCGCGACCCAGGCCGTCCGCGTCAGCGCGCCGGCCCCCCGTACCCCTACTTGGCCGCGCTGCGGAGCGCGTCGACGTCCGGCTTGACCGGGTCGTCGAGCGCCACGTGGTTGCGGTCGTGGCGCACCACGCGGGAAAACAGCGTCAGCTCGCGGTCGAACAGGAAGCGCCACAGCAATCGCGCCCATGAGGCGTGCGAGGCCAGCGACGCGTACACTTCCGGAGCGAGGGCGCGGATTCGGGGCAACCGGTTCCACGGCACCGAAGGGAAGTCATGATGCTCGTTATGGTACCCGACGTTGAACGCGAGCAGGTTGAGCGGGCCGTAGTAGCTGAACGTCTCCTGCTCGCCCGCCGAGGTGAGGTAGTGGCGCTGGATCCAGCGCGCGCCGAGGGGATGCAGGCCGATCGAGAAGAAGAGCGATAGCGCGAAGTAGACCAGCGCCTTCGGGCCGAGCACGACCCAGACCAGGGCGTCGAACGCCACCAGGACGGCCACGTTGGTCGCCGTCCAGCGGTCCCACAGGGGGACCTCTTTCACGCGCCAGGGCCGGATCGCCTGGAATACGGGGAACAGCAGCAGCCAGAGCGCCTTGCCGAGCGGCGAGCGTCCCACGAGTCGCGCCTCCCACCGGAAGGGGAGGTCGCCGTCGAGCTCGTACACGCCCTGGAACGCGTGGTGTTTGAGGTGGTACTTGGAGAACGACATGGCGCCCGGGAAGGCCTGCGGCAGGTTGGCGAGCAGCGCCGTCAGGATGTTCGGCACCCTTCGTTTGAAGACCAGCCGGTGCGCGGTCTCGTGGATCATCACGAAGAGCGCGTGGTCGGCGAACGCGCCCACGGTGTAGGCGACGGCCACCACGACCCACCACGGCTGGTCGGCCACGAGCCACGCGACGACGATCTGGAGCGCGACGATGCCCGCCGTCCACCAGAACGTGGCGGGGTTGGGGCCGATCAGCTCCCGGATCTCAGGATGGCGCCGCAACAGTTCTCGCGTCCGCATCCGATGGGGTTCCGGAGCGGTGGAGAAGGTGAACTCGTCGCGCGGGGTCTTCACGAGCGTTTCAAAAAGTGGCAAGTGCCCATTGAGTGTAAGCATACTCGCGCACCACGTCAGGCGACACCCTGACGAGCACAATCACAGTGTGAAGGTCTGGTGGGGCGAACCTTAGACCTAGGTCGCGACGAGCTTGGTCTTGCCGGCCAGCTAGTCCTTGTACGGATCGAACTCGTTCTCGCCTGCCATCACGACGATGACCGGGGTAAGCGTGTGGAGCACGGTGACGGTGTCGCCCTGTGCCGCCAGCACGTCCGGCAGCCGGCGGTACGCATGCGGCGACTCGTCCAGCCCGCCGCCGCGCAGGATCACGCCTTTGGCCCCAATCCATTGCCGCAGCATGTCCCAACTGATTTTGCCCGGTCGTATCAGCTCGCCGGTGCGGCGATTCACCTTGCCGCGCGCTTCGGTGCGGGACATCACGCGCCCCGCGCCGTGCACCGTGGAATAGAGCGACGCGCGCTGCAGCGCCGAGTCGTGTCGCGCCCCTTCGATGATGACCGCGTCGTCTCCCATCGAGCCGCCCACGAAGCCCTTCTGGCCCGGAAACGCGGGCGTGGCGCCCTTTCTGATCACGATGTATTCCGTGCCGTCGTGGGTCTCGCGCCACGCGAAGTTGTGGTGATTGTGGACGAGCTCCACCTCCGCGCCGCCCAGCAGCGACACGACCTTGCGCGCCACCCATTCCCGCCCCGCGTACGCATACCGGCCGGCGAGCGTCATCAGTTGCCAGTAGTCGTGTCCGAGCGGCTGCTCGAGGGCAAACAGCGTCTCGGCCTCGGGCACGCGCTCGCCCCACTGCCTCCCCTGCGACAGCGCCAGAAAGCCCGACGCGACCGTGTGACCGAAGCCCCGGCTGCCGAAATGCACGCCCACCCACACGTCGCCGTGCTCGTCCGCGAATATGTCCACGTAGTGGTTGCCGCCGCCCACGGTGCCGAGCTGATTGCGGGCCTTGGCGCGCAAGCCGTCTCGCTCATGCCGCCCGGGCACCGCGTTCCAGGCCGGATCCGCGAACAGCGGGTGATCGGTGGGCGCGTCGTCGGCGCGGTTGGTCCGGCCCATGCCGAACGAGATGGTGTGCTGGATCTCGTCCGCCAGGCGTTCGAGCTCGAGGCGCGTGAACTGATCGAGGCGCCGGTCGGTGCGGATCGCCGCGTTGCCGCACGCGATGTCGAACCCCACGCCCACGACGCTGACCCGGTTCACGTACGCCGCGACGCCGCCGATGGGCATCACATAGCCCAGGTGGCCGTCCGCCATGAGCGCGACGCGCTCGGCGCGCGTCGCCACGTCCCGCAGCTGGGCGAGTGTCTTTTCCTCGTGTGTACCGAAGATCGCGGGCTGATTCACGCCGCTGCCCACGGGAGGTGACCGGTTAGGAGACCCGCCGCGTCTTCCGCCGCATGAAGTCCATCAGAATGAACTGGCCGAGCGTCATCGTGTTGGTGAAGTACGCCTTCCCGCGGCAGATCGCCGAGACTGTCTTCACGAACTCCACGAGGCTCCGGTCCCGGGCGAGCATGAAGGTGTTGATCATGATCCCCGAGCGCCGGCACAGCGCGACCTCGCGGTAGGTGGCCTGAAGGATCTGGGGATCGAGGCCCATCGAGTTCACGTAGATGCGGCCGTCGGGAAGGGTGAGCGCCGATGGCTTGCCGTCGGTGATCATGATGATCTGGCGCATGTCCTTGCGCTGCGACATGAGCATCCGCCGCGACAGCTTGAGCCCTTCCGCCGTGTTGGTGTGATACGGCCCCACCTGGGCGCGCGCCAGCTGGGCGAGCGGGATCTCCTCGGCGGTGTCGTGGAACAGCACCACGCGCAGCGTGTCGCCCGGGAACTGGGTACGGATCAAGTGGGTGAGCGCCAGCGCCACCTTCTTGGCCGGCGTGAAGCGGTCTTCCCCGTACAGGATCATCGAGTGCGAGCAGTCGAGCATCAGCACCGTGGCCGACGAGGAGCGGTATTCGGCCTGGTGGACCATCAGGTCGTCGTATTCGAGGTTGATCGGGACGCCGAGCCCTTCGCGCTGCAGCGCGTTGGTGAGGGTGGCGTTCACGTCGAGGTTGAGCGTGTCGCCGTACGCGTAGCGCTTGCTCACCGCCTCGGCCTCGACGCCGGTGGCGAGGTGCTCGGTGTCGTGCGCGCCGAAGCTCGACTTGCCGATGCTCCCCATGAGGTGTTTCAAGGTTCGGTAGCCGAGAAAGTCGATGCCCTTGTCGGTGAGGTTGAACTGCACCTGCTGGGCCGCTTCCTTCGCCATCCCGCCCGGCCCGAACAGGGGCTGCTGGCCCGCGGGCAGCTTGGGCGCCTCGGTCACATTCAGGTACCCGTCTTCGATCAGCTTCTGGACGATCTTGTCGAGCAGCTCGCCCATCTGGCGCTCGAGGTCGGCGTCACGCGCTGCGTCGCCGGTCGATTCGCCGCGCAACAGCTTCAGCATCTCGGGTGTCAGCTGGCCCGAGTCCATCAGCGCTTGCAGGATCGCCTGCCGCAGCGCGTCCAGCGAGCGGTCGGATTCGTCTTCGCCGAACTCACCCCAGAAGGGGTGTGAGTACGCGCCTCCGGCGAAGCCCGATTGGAGGAGGAAGTCGGCGAGCTGATCGAGCAAGGCCTGGAGGTTGACAGTGTCGGCCAGCTCGGGCAGGTAGCGGCTGTACGTCGTGTATTTCATTGGCTCCCTACCCGAAATATCGGCCCCGGGCGAGCTTTCCCGCAATGGACGAAGCCGCGCGCGGGTCCCGCTTCGGGGCGCTCGCCTACCGTAACTTCCGGCTGTTCTTCCTGGGACAAGGCGTTTCCCTCATCGGTACGTGGATGCAGAACGTCGCCCAGGGGTGGCTCGTGCTCGAGCTCACCAACTCGCCGTTCTACGTCGGACTCGTGTCGGCGCTCGGCTCGCTCGGCGTGCTGCTCTTCACCATCTACGCCGGCGTCATCGCGGACCGCACCAACAAGCACCGCCTGGTGATCGCCACCCAGTCGCTCTCCATGATCCCCGCGTTCGCCCTCGCCGCGCTGGTGTGGACCAAGACCGTCGCCGTGTGGCAGGTCGCCGGCTTGGCGGCGTTCCTGGGCGTGGTGAACGCGTTCGATATCCCCGCGCGCCAGGCGTTCATGGTCGAGCTCGTGAGGAAGCAGGACCTGATGAACGCGATCGCGCTCAATTCCTCCGCCTTCAACGCGGCCCGTGTGATCGGCCCCGCGGTGGCCGGCGCGCTCATCGGCGCGCTCGGCGTAGGGGCGTGCTTCTTCTTGAACGGCGTAAGCTACGTGGCGGTGATCGCCGGGTTGCTGGCGATGCGGCTCCCGCCGTACACCTCCGCGCCGCGTACCACGTCGCTCTGGGCCGGCTTGCGGGAGGTGGTCGCGTTCATCGGCGCCGACCGCCGCGTGTCGACGGTGGTGGTGCTCACGGGGCTGCTCAGCATCTTCGGATTTCCCTACCTCGTGATGATGCCGGTGTTCGCGCGCGACGTGTTGCATCGCGGCGTCACCGGGTACGGCGTCATGATGACGTCCGTCGGCGTCGGCGCCCTGATCGGCGCCCTCGCCGTGGCGCTGCTCGACCGCCGCATCCCGAAGGGTCCGACGCTGGTCGCCGCCGGCGCATCGTTCGGCACGCTCCTGGTTGCGTTCGCTCTGTCCCGGAGCTACGTACTCTCGCTGGCCCTGCTGGCCCTCACGGGCGGCACGATGATCGTGAACAACGCGCTCGCCAACACCACGATTCAGACCATCGTCCCCGACGCGCTGCGCGGCCGCGTGATGGGCTTCTACGCGTTCGTGTTCGTGGGGCTGGCGCCGATCGGCGCGTTCGCGGTGGGGACGCTGGCGGAGCACATCGGCACGCCCGCCGCCGTGGCCGCCGGCGGCGCTGTGTGCATCCTCGCCGTGGCGCTCGCGGCGTGGCGAGTGCCGGAGCTGTCGCGCACGGCCTAGCTACAGCAGGCGCCGCAGCTGCAGCGTCACCCGCACGGTGTCGGCGTCGCGCATCAGGACCAGGTGGCGCAGCGCTCCCTCGGCGCGCAACGTCTGCCGCACGTCGCTCAGACCCGCCTCGGCCGCCCGCTGGCCGTCGATCAGCAGCAGTTCGTCGCCCACCTGGATCCCGGCGTCCGCACCCGGGCTCCGCGGCACGACGTAATCGACCATCAGTTGCTTGAGTCCGGGTCCTCGGGCGATCAGCCGCAACCCGCTGCGATCGTAGTCGCAGGGCGTGCTGGCGTCGGCCGGGGGCTCGATGATGACGCGGCGGTGCGCGTAATCGACGATCAACCGCGTGTTCTCGAACACGGCGTTGCCGATCACGCCGTCGATGTCGGTGCGCCCCAAGAACCCCTTGTTCTCACCGCCCAGGCCGGTGGTGGGCGACCGAATGCTCAAGCCCCCGAGCCGCAGCTCCTGCAGGCGCACAATCGACCCATGCAGCTCGCCGACGAGCCCGGTGCCGATCGGCGCCTCGATGGCGGGCGACACCTGCCCCAACCCGTGCTGTTCCACAAACGGGGTCGTGAGAATCAGGCACAGGCCGGACGCCCCCGTGTCGAGCAGCAGCCGGGCCGGAATGGGCCGGCGGCCGCGAGCCTTGATGCGGGCGCGGAGCAACGGCCGGTCTGCGTCCGGCGTGAACGGCACGGTGGTACCGGGCCCCACGTAGCGGTAGCGGGCGGGATCGAACAACCGGACGCGGTGCGCCCGGTAATCGATCTCCACCGTGAAGTGCTGGAGCACGTCGTGACCCACCAGACCGCGCTGCACGCGCCCGCTCGCTTCACTCAGACCCTGGAGCGGGTACAGGGCGGCCGGAAAGTCCAACAGCTCGACATTGCCGAGCTGCAGGCGGCGGAGCACGGCCGTCGAGGCGCTCTCGGCGATGCCGGCGGAGGCGCCCGGTGCCGCGGAAACGGCGCCGATGCTCCGGGCCCAATCGCGATCGAACCCCGTGCGCGACAGACCGGTGTCGAACATCAGCAAGGCCGAATCGTCGTTCACTACGGCGGGCACGTAGATCGCGCCCCCGTACGCGTCGAACGGCAGCGACGCGACGGGCAGGACGCGCTGGGGCGCCAATCCGGGCCCGCACGCCGCCAGCCATGCGACCACGCCGAAAGCGCGCCGCGCGCCCCTCACCGCCACCCCCGCCGCTGCGCCTCGGCGACGATCAACCGGGCCGCGCCGTCGACTCCGAGCTTCTCCGTGTTGACCACGAGATCGTAGTTCACCAGGTCCTGGCGATGCCGCCGGTAGTAGGTCTTCACGTACTGGTCGCGCTGCCGGTCCGTTTCGTCGATCACCCTGTCTGCCTCCTCCGGGTTCACGCCCAGCCGCTCGACGGCGAGCCGCATCCGCCACGGCTTGGGGGCGACCACGTAGACGTGCAGCGCGTCCGGGCGCTGCGCCAACACGGCCTGGGCCCCTCGACCCACCAGCACGATGCGGCCGTGGGCGGCGGCTTCGGCGATCACCCGCTCGGTCAGCTGCACGAGCGCCGCTTCGTCCTGGGCCACGCGCGGGGCGCCGGCGGACGCGATGAACATCTCCGGCGAGGCGGCCGCGAGAGTGCGCGCGAGGCGCTCCAGCAGGCCGGGGGCCCGCTCTTCGCGCTGCGCCACCTCGTCGGCGGACAGACCGGCGCGGCGCGCCACCTGATCGACGAATTCGTTGTCGATCACGTCCCACTCGAGCTGGGTGGCCACCCGGCGGGCCACGTCGGACCCGCCGGACGCGTACTGTCGGGTGATCGTGATGACCGGCGGCGCCATCTCAGGGCTTCAGGTTCTTGCGCAGCTCGCCGATGTTGAGCAGCGGCAACCCGCCCTCGGTGGGGACGAAGATGATCAGGTTGTTCGAGGTCTTCAGGTCGTGCAGCACCTCGATCCACTGCTTGGTGAGCGCCTCGGGGGAAAGCGTCTGGTTCAGGAGTCGCTGCTGCTCGGTTTGGAGGCGGGCGACTTCCACGCGGTGGCGCTCGGTTTCGATCTGCTGTTCCTGCGCGATCTTGTTGTTGATTGCCTGCACCACCTGGGGCGGAGGCTGCAGGTCGCGGAGGAAGAACGCGGTGACCGTGGCGATCCGGAAGTTCCCGCCGCCGGCGCGGGGCCGCGTCACGAGAGCGGAGTCCACCAACCCTTCCATGGTGTTCGCGATCTGCGTACGCTTGGAGATGTCGTTGATGGAATACTGCACCATGCCGTCGCGCACGCCCTTGCGGATGGCGTTCAGCACCGCGCCGCGAATCTGGTCCTCCTTGCCGATCTCGGTGAAGATCTTCGGTGCCTGCATCGGGTCGATCTGCCAGCGGATCGACACTTCGACATGCATGCCCATCTGCTCGCTCGAGAGCGCCTCGATCACTTCGGTCTGCTCGCCACGCGTGGGCCACTGTTCCTCGCGCGTCGAGTAGCGCTCGATGGACGACCAGGGCACCACCAGCCGGATCCCCGCGAGCAGCGGAGCCGGATCCACATAGCCGAAGGCGTGCCGCACCCCGACCTCGCCCGGGCCGATCACCACCATGCCCGACCCGATCGCGAGCAGCACGGCCACCCCGGCGGCCGCGAGGCCGACGAAGCGGAGCAGGTTGGCAATCGGGCCGGGGCGCTGTGAGCGGACGGTGGCGGCGGCTAGGAGAATGGAGAACGCGACGACGAACAGGACGGTGCCGGCGACGAGCTTACCCATGGAAGCCCCGGGGAGGTGACGGAGAGAAGATACAGCGTCATCCGTCGTCCGTTATCTGTCGTCCGTACGTCACCGGAGCCAACCGACGCGGATGACGAATTACTGAAACAGATTCGGCGCGCCCCCGCCCGTCTTTCCAAAGCCCGGTCCCTTCGGCTCGGCGCGGGCGCGCACGTAGCCGAGCTCGTCGTTGCGGGAAATGCGCTTCTCCGCCACGAGGCCCTCGAGTACCAGCTCGCAGGCGGCCACCACGGTGCCCGGGTCCTTCTTCGCGGCGAGGCCCACCCGGTCCACGAGGTCGAGCAGACCCGGCACCACGCTGAAGCCCTTGAGGCAGGTCTCCGAGCGCTCGTCCATGGACATCTTGAGGGCTCCACCCTCGTCGAACCAGTGGACGATGTCGTCCACGTTGGCGCCGCCCACGCGGGACTCGAAGGTCTTGCCCGCGGCGCGCCGGATCAGGTCCTTGGCGATCGATTCGGGACCCTGCAGCTCGCCTTCGTACTCGAGCTCGAGCTTGCCCGTGATCGCGGGCAGGGCGGCGTAGATGTCCGAGATGCGGGGCACCGCCGTCTTTTCCTTGGTGGCGATGGAGCGTCGCTCGGCGTTCGACACCACGTTCTCGAGCACGCTGATCGGCAGCCGTTGTGACACGCCCGAGCGCCGGTCGACCCGCTTGTCCTCCCGCGCCTCGAAGGCCACGCGCTCGATCAATTCCGCAATGAAGTCGGGCAGCCTGACCGGTCGCCCCGTGCGCTCGAGCCAGGCTTCCTGGCGGGTGATCGCCGCGCCGAGATCGACGGTGTGGGGATAATGGGTCCCGATCTCCGAGCCGATGCGGTCTTTCAGCGGCGTGATGATCTTGCCGCGGGCCGTGTAGTCCTCGGGGTTGGCGGTGAACACGAGCCCCACGTCGAGGTTCAGCCGGACGGGATAGCCTTTGATCTGGACGTCCCCCTCCTGCATGATGTTGAACAACCCCACCTGGATCTTGCCGGCGAGGTCGGGCAGCTCGTTGATGGCGAAGATGCCGCGATTGGCGCGCGGCAGGAGGCCGAAATGCATCGTGAGCTCGTCGGACAGCAGATGACCGCCGCGCGCCGCCTTGATGGGGTCCACGTCGCCGATGATGTCGGCGATGGTGACGTCCGGCGTGGCGAGCTTCTCCACGAAGCGCGAGTCGCGCGGCAGCCAGGCGATCGGTGCCGCGTCGCCCCGCTCGCCCACGAGCTCGCGGCCGAACTTGGAGATCGGCGCGAACGGATTGTCGTTCACCTCGCTGCCAGCGAGAAACGGGACTTCTTCGTCGAGCAGCGTGACGAGCTGCCGCAGAATGCGGCTCTTCGCCTGCCCCCGCAGGCCGAGCAGGATGAAGTTGTGGCGCGACAGGACGGCGTTCACGAGCTGCGGGATGACGGTGTCCTCGTAGCCCACGATGCCCGGGAACAGCGGCGAGCCATTTTCGAGCAGGCAGACGAGATTCTCCCGCAGCTCGTCCTTGACGGTGCGGTGCATCCGAGCGGGACTCGCCCACTCGGTCTGTTTCAACTCGCCCAGTGTGGTCGGCTTGGTCATATGGCGATAGTTAACCCGACCCCTCCGGCGGTGTAAAGAGTCGCAGCGCCGCGCTGCCCCACGCGGGCAGCTCGATCGTCACGCGCCCGTCCGGCGCGACGGGGATCGCCGCGCCGTTCATCTCCACGAAGTTCACGCGCCGCGCCGCGCGGAAACCGTAGGCCGCGGGCCAGACGCTCACCAGGCGGGTCACACCCGCGACGTCGAGAAGCTTTACGACGGCGCCCGTGCGGTCGTCCGCCGGCTTGACGCCCACCACCGCGACGCCAGGATCCGCGATGAATAACCCCGAGTCCTTGCGGGCGAGCGCGCCGGAGCCCGCGCTCGCGTACGCGTCGCTCACGTAGAGCGGGTCGCACGCCGCCCAGCCCCGCCGCACCGGCTCGGCGCGGTCTCCGCCCGGCCCGAGCGACGAGATGCGGAAGCGGAACGCGAGCTCGCCGCCCTGGCGGGCCGCGAAGTTGGTGGGCCAGTAGTTGTGCAACACGTACGCGAACAGCGTGCCGTCGGGCGCGAGCGTGCGCCGCCACTGGCCCCGGAAGATGTCGTTCAGCGTGAAGAGCGGCGTGTCGGGTGCGCTCCAGAGGATCCCATCCGTCGCGTCGTGCAGCCACACCCAGTGGGCGTGGCAGTACCAATCCCGGCAGCTGCCGGGCTGTTGGTCGCGCTCCACGGTCATCCGCCCGAGGGGCACCTCCACATCCACCGTCGGCTTCGCGAGCGCGAACGGAAACGCGACGTACAGGGCTTCCTTGTCGAGCGTGGCGGGCTTGGCGACGCGGTTCTCGATGTCCATCCAGGGGAGCTCGTCGTACAGGGTCACGACGGTCGTGACGCTCGTGCAGCCCTGCAGGCGGCGCTCGATGACGAGACGGGTCCCGATGCCCGGGAGGCGCTCGCGGCGCGCCGACGCGAGCTCGGCCTGGCTCACCGCAAGATCGGGAACAGTGCGCAGCTCGTCGCGGGCGCGGCCGGTCCAGAGGGCGCTATGCGCTCCCCCTTGCACGTACGCGAGCTGATTCAGCCCGGACCAGCCGGCGGGTCGGACGCGCTCCCTGCCGTCTCCCGTCGTGAGCGAGCGGATGGCGCCGCTCGCCGGGTCGAGCACCACGTGAAATCCCCCGGCCTGGGCCTCGAGTGCCGTGCCGTCGTCCCGAGGCGGATTCGGCGGCCGCTCGGTTTCCGCGACCGCCAGGTAACCGAGCGCCGGTACGTCCCGCGCCACCACGAGCGCCGAGCCGTCGGGCAGGTCCACCGCGGGCCAGTCGCGCCCGTCGAGCGCCAGCCGGCGACCGGCCCCGCCCGGCACCTGCAGCACGTCGCTCCGCACCCAGGTCGAGGCGTTGAACACGACCCGGCCACCGCCGGCCCCCGTGCTGAGGCCGATCCGGAGCAGCGCGGCCGCGATCTGGGTATCGGCGACGGCGGCGGCGCCGTCCAGCAGGCGCCGCTTGTACTCCCACTGCGCCGCCGCCTGCGGGCCGTCGGGGTCCGAGACGCTGGCTGCCGATCCCCAAGTGTGCTCTCCGAACAGCAGCAGGGCGCGCCACATGCGGCGGCGCTCCTCGGCCCGCCGTGCGATCCGCTGCGCCGCGCCTGCGGGGCGCGGCTCGGTGCGCTCGTCCCACAATGCGAGCAGCTCCGCCGCCCGGGCGGCGAGCTGAGTGGCCCGGAAGCGCGCCAGCTCGGCAGCGGTCGAGGCGGCACCATCCTCGCGGTAGCACCCCGTGTCGCCGCGTCGCACGGGGAGCTTGGCGCCCCAGCGCCGCTCCACCTCGCGGAAGAAGTCCTCAGGCCGCGCCGCCACCAGCCGGGGATACGCGTAGCGCCGGTTGAACTCGTTCACATTCGCGACCACGGCTTCGTCCACCAGGCCGTTATCGCCCGCCGCGCCCCACAACAGCGCCACATCGTACGGGTAGCCGGGAGAAAGGAGGACGGGGTGCGCGAGCAGCCACTCGGAGAGCCGCTGCGCCATCTCCGCCGGGCCGATGTCGAAGCCGAAGCGCGGCCCGTCGGTGTACTGGTCGGACCGCCAGTGCAACACGCGGCTCCCGTCGGGTCCCTCCCACCAGTAGAGCTGGGGGTACGCGGTCCACTCGCCCGCGAGCTGGGCGCGTGCCGCGTCGGCGGGCGACAGCAGCGGTGCGGCGCGCTCCGGATTGACGCCGCTCGCCAAATAGCGCACGCCGCTCGCTGCGAGCAGGGAGGGGAACGTGAGCGTCTGCCCGGGCACGTCGGCGCTGAGGGCGGCGAGGTAGCCGAGTCCCTGCTCACGCGCGAACAGGCCGGCGGGCCACACGGCGCGCGCCAGCGTCTCGTGATCGAGGATTCCCGTCAAGAGGTGCGCGAACAGGGGGGAGAAGCCGATCCGGCCGGCACGCATCGCCTGCGCCAACGCTTGGCCGGCCGCCGGGGCGCGGGTTTCGACGTAGGAGATCACCTGCAGCGCGCAGTCCGCCGTCCAGTGGAACTCCGGGTGGGCGGGCAATCGGGCCAGCGCGGCGTCCAGGTTGGCGCGGTGGATCTCGAGCGTCCGCTCCTGTAGATCGGTGCGCCCCACGTCAGTGTGACTCGACGCGATCCAGTACAGGGTCCAACGTCGCGGCGGGGCGAGCCGCACGCGCTGGCGCGCGACGCGCTGCTTCCCGACCTCGACCTCGATTTGGAACTCGGTCGCCCGGGACAGCGGTACCCAGACTTCGCCGGCGAGTCCCGCGTCGCCGGGGAGCAGTCCAGCCGTGCCGACGAGCGTGCCGCGGTAGTCGGTGACGCGGGCGCGGGCAGCGGGCGCGTCGAGGCCGGTGACGGCGACGCGCACCAGGTTGTTACGGCCGTCGGGCTGCTGGTACAGCGCGGTCGGGCGCGCTGCGATGAGAACCGGGGGCGTGGCGCGGTGCCGTCGCACGAGCGGCAGCGTGCCGAGCCACGCGACGAAGCTGCGGCGGTCGGTCATGTCGGGCTAATACACCCCCCAGCGCGGCGCGGCCTTGACTCCCGTGAGCATGCCGCTAGGTTTTCCCCCGCCGACACCCCCCCATAGCTACTATTCCCTAAGAGGAGCTCGCATGAAGCGTATCGCATTGGCCCTCGCCGTCGTGGCGCTGGGCGCCTGTAAGAAGGCGGAGCAGCAGCCCGCGCAGAGTCAGATGATGAGCGACACGTCGCACATGATGATGAGCGACACCTCGCACATGCAGATGATGGTCGACACCTCGATGCACGTGATGAAGGCCGACACGTCGAAGCCCAAGAAAAAGCCGTAAGCGACGGTTTGACTCCGTAGTGACGATGCCCGGGACTAGCGCCCGGGCGTTTCGTTCTCCAGGAACCAGGCGGCCGTGCGGGCGATGGCCTGCGGCGCGGGCGTGGGCGGGCTCCAGCCGAGCTCACGGCGGGCGCGCTCGTCCACGTACGGATTGTCGCCGCTCAGGAACGCCGCGGCGGCGCGTGCCAGCCGAGGCGCCGTGAACAGGCTGATCGCGAGTCCCGCGAGGGGCCGTGGGATCGGCACCGGCCGGTATCGCCGGCCGAGCGCCGCCGCGAACGCGTCGAAGAACTCGCGCTGCGTCAACGCCGGCGCACCGTCGCCGGCGACGTTGTACGCGCGGAAACCGTGCAACGGCGCGTCGAGCGCTGCGAGCGCTGCGGCGGCGACGTTCCCGGCGTACACGCACGACAGCCTGTTCCTCCCATTGCCGATCTGCGGCGGAAAGGCGAACCGCACCGCGCGGAGGACGCGGGGCGTGAACAGCCGATCTCGCTCACCGTAGATGACCGTCGGACGCAGCGCTGCCGCGTGGAGCTCCCCACGCTCCGCCGCCTCGCGCACGACCTGCTCCGCCATCCGCTTGCTGCGGCCGTAGTAATCGAGCTGGCTGATCGGTTGGAACGCGTATGCTTCATCGCGGCGCTCCGGCCCCTGCGGATAGGCGGCTGAGCCGCTGTACACCGCCACCGAGGAGATGTGGACGAGCCGCGCGTCGGCCGCGCGGGCCGCCCCGATCGCGAGTCGGGTCCCGTCGACGTTCACCGCGACGTACTGCTCCCAGGTGGCGCGCCGTTGGACGATGGCGGCGGCGTGCACGATCGCGCGGACGCCGCGCGCCGCCGCGGGCCACGCCACCGGATCGGTGACGTCACCGACCACGACCTCGGCGCCCAGGCGCACGACCGCCGCGCGGCTTCCGGGCCGCACCAGCGCGCGCACCGGCTCGCCCCGGGCTGCGAGCGCCTCGACGACGTGGCTGCCGACGAGGCCGCTCGCGCCGGTGACGAGCACGGTCATGCGGGGGCGGCGGTGGCGAGCGCGAAGGGGAGGTCCACCACGCGCGCGTCGTGGCCCGCCGCGCGGACCATCGCGCCGGGCGCCACTTCCCGCCGGATCACCGCGAGTCCGATCCAGCGTCCGGCGCCCGGCAGCCCGGCATCGGGCACGAAGGCGAGGCTCGTCACGCGGCCCACGTCGCGATCCATATGCGTGACCACGCTCCAGCCGCTGGCCGGAGCGACGGGCGGCTCGGGGTCGAACAGCAGGCCACGCAGCTGGCGGTTGGCGTGCCCGCGGAAATGCAGCCGTGCAACCGTTTCCTGGCCGGTGTAGCAGCCCTTGGTGTAGGAAACGCCGTCGATGGCGTCGAAGCGGACTTCCTGGGGGATGGTCTTGTCGTCGATCTCCGCGCCCAAGCGCGGCCAACCCGCGAGGATCCGCCCCAGCTCGAGCGCCGCCGCACTCGCCGCGACCGCGCCCGCCGCCTCGAGTCGCGTCGCGAGCAGCGCGGCGGCCGCGGCGGGGGCCGTCACCTGGATGACGAAGGGCGCCCCGGCCGTGGCGCGCGCGACCTCCACGCCGTCCGCCCCACACAGCACCCGCCCCGGCGCGGCGGGCACGGTGAGCCCGGCGGCGCCGGCCACCGCCAGCGCGCGCGGCCCGGCCACGCGGCGGGTCACGACGTCGGCCGAGCGGTCGATGACGCGGGCAAGGCGCGGAGGGATCGAGCGGCCGAAAATCCCGAGCGCGCGATCGCGGCCGTCGGCAGGCACCGTGAAAGTCATGGTCTGGCCGAGCCGCGCCGCCCAACCGTCCACGACGATCATGCCCTTCGGCGTCAGCAGCGCGCCGTACACGAACCCGCCGTCGCCGGGCAGCTCCACGTCGTTCGTGAGCAGACCCTGGACGCAGGTGACGGCCCCGGGGCCCGTCAGCTCCACCACCGCCGTCTCGGCGCGACATACGACAGCGCCGGTGTCCAGCGCCGTGAGCGACGCGGCGGTCACCTCGCGGGGCTCGACCCGCGCGATCTGCGCCGCCGTCTCCACCGCCCTCTCGGTCATCCTTCAAGCATAATAGCCCGCCGCCCGGTACGATTCGTCGAGCAGCTCGACCGGATGCCGCACGGCGGCCGTAAGGCCCGCCGCTCCAAGCCCGGCGCCGAGCTGCATGAGGCACCCGGGATTGCCAGTGGCCACCACCTGAGGCCGGGCCTCGGCGAGCGAGGCGAGTTTCGGCGCCAGTACGGCGCGCGACATCGCCGGCTCGACCAGCGTGAACAGCCCCGCGCTGCCGCAACACTGTGCCGCGTCGGCCGTGGCGGTCACCCGCAGGACGGGAATCGCGGCCAACAGGCGCAGCGGCGGCTCGGCGATCCGCTGGGCGTGCAGCAGGTGGCACGGCGGATCGTAGGCGACGGTGGCGTCGACCGGCGCGCCGGGCCGCGGGCCCCGGTCTGCGAGCAGCTCGCTCACGTCCCGCACCCGGGCGGCGAAGCTCGTCCCGGAACCGTCGACCAGGTGGCCGTACTCCTTGAGCGTCGCTCCGCACCCCGCGCTGTTGACGACGATGAGCTCTGCGGCGTCGCTGCCGAAGGCGGCGACGTTGGTTCGAGCGAGTCGCCGCGCCTCGTCCCGCAGGCCGGCGTGCGCGTGCAACGCGCCGCAGCACACCTGCGCCGGGACCTCGCGCACGGCGTAGCCGTTCACTTCGAGGGTGCGGATGGTGGCGTCGTGCACGTGAGAGAAGAGGCCGTCCATGATGCAGCCGCGGAACAACAGGACGGTGGAGGATGGTGGAGGATGGTGGAGGATGTCGCGGGGCGCACCTCTACCACCCTCCACTGCCCTCCACCGCCCTCCACCGCCCTTCGGCGCCGTTGCCGCGAGCATCCCCATCGCGAACCGGAACCGCCCCCACCCCGCGAGGCGGCGCGGGATTCCTGTCGCGCGCAACGCCCGCGCCAACGCGTACAGGATGCGCGATCCGCCCGCGCCCGTGAGGGCCGCGAGCGCCGCGCGCACGAGGGGCGGCACACCCCCCGCTCGGCGCTCCGCCATGAAGGCCCGGGCGGCCTCCAGCCCGCGGCCGTAGCCCACGCCCGACGGGCAGACGGGCTCGCACCCGCGGCACCCGAGACAGCGGTCGAGGTGCAGAGCGACGCCGGGGTCGTCCGGCGCCAACTCGCCGGTCTCGACCGCGCGCATCAGCTCGATGCGGCCGCGCGGGCTGTCGGCCTCGTCGCCGGTGGCGAGAAAGGTGGGGCACGCCTGGAGGCAGAAGCCACAATGCACGCAACTGTCCAGCGCTTCGAAGCCCCCGCGATCCGTCATTCCGCTCCTTCGACTGCCACCACGAACGCCTCGCCGGGATCGAACGTGCGTCGCAGCCCGGCCACGAGCGGACCCACGCCTTCGCGGTAGGCGCCGAAGTGACCGACGGCGGCGCGGATCGGCCAGGGGGCGCGCTCCAGCGTGAGGGGCACCTCGAGCCCGGCCAACGTGCGCCGCAGCCGTCGCAGCCGATCGGCCGTGGTCGCGCCGCCCCACCTGATCGCACCGATCCCCGGACTCGCCGAGATCCACTCGTCACCAACCTGGTGCTGCAGCAGGTCCAGCAGCTCGTCGCTCGAGTCCGCGAGCCCGCCGATGCGGAACGCCACCGGCCGGGCGGCAAAGCTCTCGGCGGCGCGCATCCACACGGCGTGGGCTTCGTCCGCCCGGAGCGCGCTGAAGCGTCCCCCGGTGGCGGCGCGCAGCCCGGTCTCCTCGGCCGAGACGAGGGCCGCCGACCCGGCGAACCGGACCGCCAGCAGCCAGCGCTCACGGCGCGCCAGCGCGGGCGACAGCAGCTCGTGCGCCGCCGGCTGGATGCCGGCCGCGGCGATGTCCTCGGCCACCTGCGTCAGGTCCTCGCGCGATCCCTCGAGCACGAGCGTCGTGTCGGCGCGCGGCAGGGCGCGGAGCCGCAGATGCACCAGCACGATCACGCCGAACGCGCCGAACCCGCCCGCTTCGAGTTTGGTGAGGTCGTAGCCAGCGACGTTCTTCATTACCCGGCCGCCGCTCTGCACCAGCCGGCCGTCGCCGGTCACGAACGTGACGCCCAGGAGATGGTCGCGCACCGGACCGAATCCCTGCCGCAGGGGGCCCGCCGTCGCGGTCGCCACGATCGAGCCGAGCGTGCGGCCGGCGAGCCCCGGCGGATCGAGGGCGAGCCAGGTGCCACGGTCCGCGAGCTGTTGACGCAGCAGGTCGCAACCGATGCCCGCTTCCGCGGTTGCGGAGAGGTCCTGCGGCTCGATGGCGGGGACCTTGTCCAGCCGGCGCGTGGTGAGGGCCAGGTCGGCGGGAGCATCGGCCGCGAGCCAGGTGCCGGCCCCCTCGATCCGGATGCGCCATCCTTCTTCGCGCGCCGTTCCGAGCAGCAGAGCGACCGCATCCGGCGACGCTGGCGCCACCCGGGGCACGCCGTCCGGCGTGGCGGCCCGATCCACGGCCTCGTCGCCGAGCAGGGCACGGACGCGCTCGACGAGACTCATGCGACCCCCGCCCATTCCCGGCACGCGTGAATCGGTACCACTTTCCCCGGGTTCACCCGCTCGTCCGGGTCGAACACACGGCGCACCGCCCGCATCGCGGCCAGCGAGTCGCCGTCGAACATCAGCGGCATGTACCGCAGCTTGTCGAGCCCGACACCGTGCTCGCCGGTGATCGTGCCGCCGGCCGCGATGCACACGGCCATCATCTCCCCGCTGGCCGCGTCGACGCGCGCCTTCAGGCCGGGCACCCGGCCGTCGAACGAGATGTTGGGATGCAGATTGCCGTCTCCCGCGTGGAACACGTTGCTGACGGTGAGCCCGTAGCTCGCAGCGATCCTGCCGATGGCCTCGAGCACGTCGGGCAGGGCGGAGCGGGGAACCACGGCGTCCTGCACGACCAGATCGCGCGACAGGCGGCCCATGGCGCCGAACGCCTTCTTCCGGCCCAGCCACAGCCGTTCGCGCTGCTTCGCGTCCGCTGCCGCGAGCACCGTCCGGGCCCCGTGGGCGCGCAAGATGCTCTCGATGGTTTCGGCATCCGCCGCCACCGCTTCCTCCCGTCCTCCGTCCAGCTCGACGAGCAGCACGGCCGCCGCGTCGCGCGGGTATCCCGCCGCGTATACCGAATCTTCCACCGCGCGGATGCACGACTGATCCATCATCTCGAGCGCCGCGGGCACGATGCCGCTGGCGATCACGGCCGACACGGCCTCCCCGGCTGTCCGGAGCGCGCCGAAGTCAGCGAGCAGCGTGCGAATCGCCGGCGGTACGGCCAGGAGCCGCACGGCGATGCGGGTGGCGATCCCGAAATTACCTTCCGAGCCCACGAACAGGCCCGCCAGGTCGGGCCCCCACGGCTCGCCGCCGGGGCTCCCCAGCTCGACGGCCCGTCCGTCCGCGAGCACGACTTCCAGCGCGAGCACGTGATTCGCCGTCACGCCGTACTTGAGGCAATGGGGGCCGCCCGCATTTTCCGCCACGTTGCCGCCGATCGTGCAGGCGGTCTGACTCGACGGATCGGGGGTGTACTGCAGGCCGTGAACGGCCGCGGCGGCCGAGAGCCGTGCGTTCACCACACC
Organism: Gemmatimonadota bacterium; assembly: GCA_041482275.1. Taxonomy (GTDB): domain Bacteria; phylum Gemmatimonadota; class Gemmatimonadetes; order Gemmatimonadales; family GWC2-71-9; genus AG41. Next base: position 47,097 of record JBGPDL010000005.1, read on the forward strand.
GGGCTCCACCACGGCAAGGCGATTCTTCGGGTCGATCGTGAGAATACGGTTGAGTCGCGTGAGCACCAGGAGGACCGCCTCGCCGCCCGCCAGCGCCCCGCCCGACAGTCCGGTGCCCGCGCCCCGCGGCACCACGGGCACGCCCAGCGCGGCGAGCAACCGCACGACGGCGACCACCTCGTCGCGGCTGCCGGGGAGCACCACGACACCGGGCACGTGACGATGGGTCGGCAACCCGTCCCGCGCGTAGGTGACGCGCTCGGGCAGCGCGGTACGCACGTGACGCGCGCCGACGATCTCGGCGAGCGCGTCGACCAAGGATCCGCCCGTCACGTGGCCTGCTCAATCTCAGGGTGGCGGCCGCCGCGCCCGTTGCCCCCCGCCCGCCGGCGCACGACGGCGCGGCGCTCGGCATCGGCGGCCAGCGGGCCCAAGAGCGCCGCGAGCTGGCGCAGCCGCGCGCTCGTGCTCCGGCCGGTGTGCAGCGCTCGCTTCACATCGGGATCGAGCTCCAGCGCCGCCGCCACCTGGAACGACAGGAGCGTGGGGTCGCCGGGCAGCGAGATGTCCTCGTCTTCGCGCTCGGTCAAGACGCCGAGCGCCTGTGCGAGGCGCCCGAAGCCGTCGCGCACATCGGCGGCGAGCGTGCCTGCTTCCGCGGCGTCGACCGGGTCGTCGTCGAATTCCTCCACTTCGGCCACGCGGTACGGCTGCGGACCCGCGATCCAGCGGCACACGACGAAGCGGCGCTCTCCCACCGTGACGATGTTGGCGCATCCGTCGGGGAGCGGCTCACTCGAGCGGATCAGCGCCACGCAACCGACATCTCCCGGACTAGGGCCGGGATCCGCGCCCGGCGCTCGGTCCGCGGCGACGTACGCGATCCCGAGCCGCCGGTCCGCCGCGAGACAGTCCTGGAGTAGCTGGCGGTAGCGGGGCTCGAAGATGTGCAACGGCTGGGGGGCGCCCGGAAACAGGACGATCGGCAACGGAAAAATTGGGAGCTCGCGCGGCATAGGTAAATAGTATACGGGAAAGGCCACGGCTAGACGCGCCGACGCACAGGGGAGGACAGCGAAGAGGGGCCAGGACAACGCTTGTCCTGACCCCTCACACCGTTCACCGCTGCGCGTCGGCGCGTCTAGTTGTGGCAGGTCTTCAGGCGGCTCTCCAGAAGCCCTTCAGTGCCCTGCCATCCGGTGATTCACGGAGCTTCTCGAACGCCCGTTCCCTGATTTGCCTGATTCTCTCCCGCGTGACTCCCATCAGCGCCCCGATCTTCTCGAGCGTCATCGCCTCACTGCCTTCTTCGAGGCCGTAGTAGAGGTAGAGAATCTTCCGCTCGCGGGGTGTGAGATACTTCTGGAAGATGCGGTCGATGAATTCGCGCATCAGCTTGCCGTCGGTCTTTTCCTCGATCTCCCCGCCTTCTTGGCCCGCAAAGCGCTCACCCAGCGTGGCCGCGTCCTTGTCGCTGCGGTCGACCGGGGCGTCGAGCGACAGCTCCGCCGCCGTCATGCGGCGCGCGGTGCGTACGTTCTCGACGGTGTCTTCGAGCGCCATCGCGATCTCGTCGTCGGTGGGCTCCCGACCGAGCTCCTGGGACAAGTAGGTCTCGGTGCGGCTCATGCGGATCAACTGGGAGTTCTGGTTCAGCGGGATGCGGACGCTGCGGGTCTGCTCGGCCAGAGCCTTCAGGACCGCTTGGCGTACCCACCACACGGCATACGAGATGAACTTCACGCCCTGGTCCGGGTCGAACTTCTTTACCGCCTTGAGCAGCCCTTCGTTGCCGATGGCGACCAGCTCGGAGAGATCGAGCCCGTGCCCTTGATATTTCTTGACGTAGGAGATGACGAATCGGAGGTTGGCTGTGACGAGCCGCTCGGCGGCTTTTTCATCGCCCCGCTGGACGCGCCGGGCCAGCCGGCGCTCTTCCGCGGGATCCTTTATCAGTGGCAGCTTCTGAATGTCTTGGAGGTACTGGTCGAATGCGCCGGAAGGATTAGTTCGAAAAAACGCCTTCGCCTTGCCTGCGTTCGACCGCGCCATAGCTAGGGCTCCGACGGTAGACGACTGACAGGGTTGTAGGGGAAAACGCTGACCGGCGCCCAATATAGGAATCGCCCTGCAAGGGTGCAAATCTGCGAATTTTTCCACATCACAAATTGCCAATCTGCCGCACACGTGCGCAGTTTGTCCACTATCCACATCGTGTGTGGAGAAAGTGATGTTGATTCGAGGTTGATGACGGCCCCATCTTCATGTGGAGACGTGCACACTTGTGTGGGAAGTTGTTGATCGATATGTGATTATGTCAGGAACTGATGGACAGCCGAGCACCTCTACCTGCTCGTCCCGCTGCTCAACACCTCGCGCACCACCCCCTCGGGCGCCGCCACGGTCCAACTGCTGCCGTCGGCGTGCATGCGCCCGATCGCCTCGGGTAGCGCGAACCGGACGGTGCCCTCGCGCGCCTTCTTGTCGAGTTGCATCGCGGCGATCAGCGCGTCGACCGTCGCTGTGTCGGGGAGCTCGAGCGGCAGATTGTACCGCTCGAGCAGCCCCGCCACTCGGTCCGCCGTGCCCCGCTCGGCGATCCCCAGCACCTCGGCCAGGCGCGCTTCGTAGGCCATGCCAATCGCCACCGCCTCGCCATGCAGCGCGGCGAATCGGGCCGTGGCCTCGATCGCGTGGCCCACGGTGTGACCGAAGTTGAGCACGGCGCGGCGGCCCTCCTCCCGCTCGTCCGCTGCGACGACGCCCGCCTTGATCTCGACCGAGCGCCGCACCAGGCGCTCCAGCGCGTCCGGCTGCCGGGCCCTGATGGCATCGGGTTCGCGCTCCAGCACCGCGAAGTACGCGGCATCGCCGATCACGCCGTGCTTCACGGCTTCGGCCATCCCGGAGGCGAGCTGTTGCGGCGGGAGGGAGCCGAGCACGTCGAGGTCCGCCACGACGAGGCGCGGCTGGTGGAACGCGCCCAGCAGGTTCTTGCCCGCGGGCACGTCGACGCCGGTCTTGCCGCCGATGGAAGAGTCGATCATCGCGAGCAGCGTTGTCGGCAGCTGCACGTAGGGAATGCCGCGCAGGTACGTGGCGGCCACGAAGCCCGCCACGTCCCCCACCACGCCGCCGCCCAGCGCAATCACGGCGGCGTCGCGGCCGAACTGCCGGGCCAGGAAGCGATCCGAGAGCGCCGCCCAGGTCTCCCGTGTCTTGTTCCATTCCCCGGCGGGGAATTCGAACAGCTCCGCGGGCAACGCGCCGGCGCGCAGCCGGGCCATCACGCGCTCGCCGTACCGCGCTGCGACGTGCGAATCGGTGATGACGGCGTAGCGGCTCGCGGGGCACGCGGCGAGGACCAGGGAAGCGAGCTCGGCGAACAGCCCGCGGCCGATCATGATGTCGTAGGACGCGTCGCGCTGCCCCGTGAGCGGGACTCGGACCGTTACCACGCGACATCGGGGCGGCCGGCGGCCGCGTTGGCGCTGCGGGCCAGCACGAACAACAGATCGGACAGGCGGTTCAGATACGGCAGCACGGCGGGGGGGAGGGACGCTTCGCGCGACAGGGTGACGACGCTGCGCTCCGCCCGGCGGCATACCGTGCGCGCCACGTGGAGCGCGGCGGCCTTGAGGGTGCCGCCAGGAATGATGAACCCTTCGAGTGGCTGGAGGGAGACCTCGGCGGAATCGATCGCCGCTTCGAGCGCGGCGACGCGCCCGGCGCCCAGCGCCGCCTTGGCGAGCGCCTGCGCGACTTTCCCCGGCTCGGGGCTCGCGAGTTGACCGCCGATCGCGAACAGGTCGCGCTGGACCTCCAGCAGCAGTGCATCGGCGAGCCCCGCCGGTTCGAACGCGCGCGCGAAGCCGATCGCGGCGTTGAGCTCGTCCACGGCCCCATAGGCTTCGACCCGGAGGTGATTCTTGAGCACGCGCCCCCCGCCGAACAGGCCGGTCTCGCCCCCGTCACCGGTCTTGGTGTAGATCTTCAACCGCGCTCTCTCCCCATCTCCGGGACGGGTCCCAAGATATCACGATTATCGGCGCCTCACGGCCGCCCGATCTGCACCACCACCGAATCGATCTGCGCCAGCATCTGCCCGTACGGCACGGCGTGCCCGTTCGCCTGCACGCTGAAGGTGATCGTCCGCCCGTTGGCGCGCTCGATGTAGCCCGACAGGCTGTTCACGCGGTCGATGCTCCCCGTTTTCGCGATCACCCGGCCCTCGAGCGACGTGCCGCCGAAGCGCCGGAGCAGGGAACCGGATTGGCCCGCGTGGGGCAGTCCCGCGACGAATGGACCTCCCTTGGGATGGCGGTGCATGTAGGCGAGGAGCTGCGCGAAGGCGTGCGGCGTCACGAGGTTCCCCGCCGCCAGCCCCGAACCGTCCTCGAGCGCGACCGCGGTCGAGTCGATTTTCACAGAGTCGATCAGAAAGCGTCGCTCCACGTCGAGCCCCGCCTTCCAGGACCCTTCCCCCTTCAGCTCCCGTCCGAGGATCTTGAGCAGCATCTCGGCGAACCAATTCTGGCTCGAATTGAGAATCGGGAAGATGATGTCCGGCAGCGGCCGGCCGCTGAACTCGGCGAGCGCCCCGCTGCAGCAGCGAACCGTGCGGTAGGCGAGCGAGTCGATGGTGCCGGCCGCACCCCCCTCCACGGCGATCCCCTTGCGCGCGAGCGACGCCGCCAGTGCCCGGGCGGCGTAGAGGTTCGGATCGGGCAGGGCCACGTACTCGACCCACGGCTTCTTGCCCAGCGCCACCGTCCCCTCGGCCCGGATGTTCCATCCTCCGCCGGCGCGGAAGAAGTTGTCGCCGATGGTCGAGCTCGAATCGGGCGGGCCGGTGCGCGCGCGGTTCTCGAACGTGATGAGACCGAGATCGGGCGCCCAGGTGATGGAGGGAGGCGCGTCGACGGCGGGACCCGGCGCGATCTGGAAGTCCACGCTGTTGTCGTGGAAGCCCAAGCCCGACACCGGGGCCGCATACCACCAGGTCAGGTCCCAGGCGTTCCAACCGTAGTGGATCAGCGTGGGCTCGAAGTACGAGCCGTCTCCCACCAGCTTGCCGGTGATGCGCCGGATGCCGTGCGCCCGCACCGAGTCGGCGAGCGCGTCGATCGCGGTGAAGGTCGAGTCGCAAGCACCCGGGGCGAGGGTGTCAACGCCGTAGCAGCGCGCCGACCAGGTGGGATCGCCCCGGCCGTAAAGGATCAGGTCGCCCTGGAGCACGCCGCCCTCCACCCGGCCGTTGACGTACAGCGTGGTCTTGACCCGGTAGTCGGGCGGGAGCAGCACGGCCGCGGCTGCCGTGACGACCAGCTTGGTGTTGCTGGCGGGCACCGAGAAACGGTCGGCGTTGCGCTGGTACAGGACCCGGCCACGGTCGTCCACGACGTAGATGCCCCATGTGGCGCGATCGAACGGCGGCGTGTCGATCAGCTGGGCCAGCCGGTGCTCGAGCGATCCTTGGAGCGGCGCCGTGCGCGGCCGCCCCCCCGGCGTCTGGGCCGCAACCGTGGAGCTAATCGTCAACGATGCGAGGATCAGCTTTCGCATAGACCAAGTCCGTCAGGAGGTTCACCAGCAGGAATACCAGGGACATGAAGAGTATGCTCCCTTGGATCGCCGGGAGATCGCGCTTTTCGATCGCGGAGAGCACATAGCGGCCCAGCCCCGGCCACCCGAAGATTGTTTCCGTGAGGATGCTGCCCGTGAGGTAGCTGCCCGTGTCGAGCCCCAGGACGGTGATCACGGGGATGAGCGCGTTACGGAGCCCGTGGCGCAGGATCACCGCTGCATCGCTCAAGCCCTTCGCGCGCGCGGTGCGGATGAAGTCGCTCCCCAGGACCTCCAGCATGGCGGCGCGCGTCATGCGCGCGAGGAAGGCGATCGAGCGCATGCCCAGCGTCACGGCCGGCAGCACGAGGTACACGAGACCTCCCGAGCCCGACGGTGGGAGCCACCGCAGGGTCACGGCGAACACGAGAATCAAGAGCAAGCCCACCCAGTACACCGGGAACGACACGCCCGCGTACGAGACGAGCATCGCGAGCCGGTCGACGGCCCCCCCCGGCCGCGCCGCCGACAGGACGCCCAGCGCGATGCCGGTCACCGCGGCGAGCGCCATCGCGGCGAGGGCGAGCTCGACCGTCTTGGGGAAACGCTCTCGCAGATCCCAGACGATGGGCCGTTGGGTGATGTAGGAGCGGCCGAGATCCCCCCGTACCACGCCCCAGACGTAGTGCCCGAACCGGGTGGGGAGCGGGTCGTCGAGGTGCAAGTCGGCCCGGAGGCGCGCGATGGTCGCGGGATCGGCGCGCTCGCCCACCATCGCCGCCACGGGATCACCGGGTGCGACGTCCAATAGGAAGAACGTGACGACCAGGACGCCGGCGAGCGTCGGGACCGTCATGAGCAGGCGGCGCCCTACGACGCGCATCACCGCGGCGCGATCCTGGCGCTGGTCCAGCGCTGGCCGTTGAAGATCACCGGCACGTCCCAACCCGTGACCTCGGGCCGCCGCGCCCACAGGTCGGTGGGAAACCAGAGATACAGCCACGGCGCGGCACCGTACACCCGCTCGTCGATGCGACGATATAACGCGGTGCGCGCGGCGTCGTCCGTGGTGCGCCGAGCCCGCAGGATCAGGGCATCCGTCACGCTGTCCGAGTAGAACGCGTAGTTGCCTCCGGGACCGAAGCTCCCCGTATAGAACAGCGGGTACAGGAAGTTGTCGGCGTCGGGGTAATCGGCCCACCAGTCGAGGATGACCATGTCGGTCTCCCCCTGGCGCGCCGCCGCGCGCTGGCTCGACGCGTCGCGCTCGACCAGCTCCACGCGTATCCCCACTTCCGCCAGCTGGGTCTGCACCGCCTGCGCCACGCGCGACAGCTCGATGTTCGCCGCGGTGCGCCACAGCCGCACCGTGATGCCGCCCGCGTAGCCGGCGGCGGCGAGCAGCGCGCGCGCCGCGGCGGGATCGTACCGGTACGCGGTCCTCGCCGTGTCGTTGCCGCCGAGCCCCGGGGGGATCGCCCCCCGCGCCGGAACGCCGCGTCCGCCGTACACCGTCGCCAGGATCGCCGGCACGTCCACCGCCCGGTTGATCGCCTGCCGCACGCGGACATCCCGCAGCGGGCCGCGCCGGTTGTTCAACGCCACGTACACGACGCGCAGCGCCGGCTTCTCCACCAGCCAGTTCCGCCGATCCTCGCGCCACCGCGCGGTCTCCCCGAACGGTACCTCCACCACGCTGAGCCGCCCCGCCTCGAATTCGGCGGCACGCGTGAGCGGCTCGGGGATGATCCGTACCGCCAGCGTTTCGGCGACGGGGGCGCCGCCCCAGTACGCCGGGTTGCGGGCGAACAGGAGGTAGTCGTCGTGCTGCCACGCCACGAAGCGCCACGGCCCCGTCCCGACCGGATGCGCTCCGGGGTCGGCTGGGGGTGACGCCGGCAGGACGCTGGCGACCGGCATCGCGAGGAACTTGGGGAAGATGGCGAGCGGCTCGGTGAGGGTGAACGCCACCGCGGTGTCGCCCAGGAGCTCGATACCGGGCACATCGTCGCGCCGTCCCGCCGCGTAGTCCTGCGCGCCCGCGATCGGGTACAGCGGCCAGGGACGTCCGCCGCGGGTCGCGGGCGAGAGGACCCGCACTAGGCTGGCGCGCACCGCCGCCGCCGTCAGCGGCGTGCCGTCGTGGAACTTGACGCCCGCTCGGAGGTGAAAGACGTATCGCCGGCCGCCGCGCCCCACCGTCCAGCGATCGGCGAGCCCCGGGTGCAGTCGGCCGTCCGGATCGAACTGGGTGAGTCCGTCGAACGCCAACGTGGCCATCTCACCGGTGGGGACGTCGGTCGACAGGGCGGGATCGAGGGACCGCGGGTCGTAGGATTCGTAATACGTGAGGGTCGCACCCGGCGGCCGGGCGCGTTCCTCTCCACAGGCCGTCGTCGCGGCGAGGGTGGCAAGAGCCAGATCGGGGAACGCGCGCATGGGGCCAGGTGTCGAAAAGGTTGACAGTGCGGTGGGAGCGAGCCAACATAGGGAAGCGGTCCAACCGCGTCAATTGCGCGCGCCTCTGCTGTGCCTGCTCGTCGCCGCGTTCGCGGCGGCTCCCCTCGCCGCGCAGCAAGAGCCGCAGCGGGTGGTCCGCGGGCTTTCCTTCGAGGGCAATCACGCGATCGACGACTACACGTTGAGCACGGCGATCTCCACCACGAAGTCGGGGGCGTTCGCGACGCACTGGTGGCTGCGCTGGATGGGGCTGGGTGAGAAGCGCTATTTCAACGAGCTCGAGTTCCGCCGGGACGTGGTGCGGTTGATCCTGCTGTACCGCCAGAGCGGGTACATGAACGCGGTGATCGACACGTTGGTGCGCCGCGAGAGCGGTGACGCCTACGTCACGTTCCGGATCTACGAGGGCGACCCGGTGCGCCTCGTGAAGCTTCAGATTCTGGGCCTCGACTCGATCCTCGACGTGGCGCCGCTGAAGCGGGGCCTGCCGCTGCGGGAGGGCGACCCGTTCAACCGGACGCTGTTTCAAGCATCGGCCGACACGATCGTGAGCCGGCTCCGGAACCGGGGCTACCCGTTCGCGGACATCCTCCGGAGCTATGACGTGGACGGGGCGGCGTTCCGCGCCGACGCGACGCTCGAGGCGCTCCCGGGCCGGCGGATGCGGGTCGGCGAGGTGGTGATCACGGGCGCGGGGCAGGCCGACAGCGCCACAGTGCGGACCGTGCTCTCGGTGAAAGCCGGGGAGTGGTTTAGCCAGGACCTGCTGTACCAGACCCAGCGCGACCTGTACGCGCTCGGCATGTTCGGCTCGGTGAACGTGGTGCTGGCGGACACGGCGCCGCCCCCGGCGGGGGACTCGACCGTGCGGCTGGGGGTTCGGGTAGCGGAGGCGCCGCGCCACCGGATCCGGATGGGGGCGGGGTACGGATCGCTTGATTGCTTTCGGGTGCAGAGCGGCTGGACGGCGTACGATTTCCTCGGTGGGGCCCGCTCGCTCGACGTCACCGGCCAGCTCTCGAAACTCGGAGTGGGCCGTCCCACCGATGCCGGATTCAAGAACAACGTGTGCGGCTTCCTGCACGACGATGCGACGTCGGACACCCTCAACTACAACGCCACCGTGACGTTGCGCCAGCCGGTGTTTCTGTCGGCGCGGCACACGGCGAGGGTCGCGATCTTCGCTGAGCGGCGCTCGGAGTTCAAGACCTACACGCGCCAGGCGGTGGGGGCGAACGTCGCGGTGACGCTCAACGCCCGGCGCAACGTCCCCGTGACGGTGGGCTACGGCTACTCGGTGGGACGCACGACGGCCAGCGCGGCGGTGTACTGCAGTGTGTTTCGGGTGTGCGACAGCCTGGATCAAGTGTCGTTGGCGAGCAAGCGACCGTTTGGGGCGGTCACGGTTTCCGCGCTCCGCAACAGCACCAACTCCGTGCTCGATCCGTCCGGGGGGGGTCTCGTCACCGGCTCGCTCATGTACTCGTCGCGGCTCATCGGCTCGGACACGCTGTACGAGTTCATCCGGGGGCAGCTCGAGGTCGCGCGGTATTATCCGATCGGCCGCCGTGGAGCGTTCGCCTGGCGGGTCCTCGGCGGCACGATCCTCCCGACGAGGCAGATCCAGGTCGACACGCAGCGGGTCCGCTTTGTCCCTCCCGATCAGCGGTTCTACGGCGGCGGTCCCAATTCGGTGCGCGGCTACGCCCGCAACGAGCTGGGTCCGCGCGTGTACGTCACCGACAGCATCGAGGTGCAGGGAACCACCACGACCTACAGAAACCTCCGAGCTTCACCGACGGGCGGCAACTCGATCTTCGTCGCGAATGCGGAGCTGCGGTTCGCGACGCCGCTCTTCCCCGACCGCATGCGCCTGGCGGTCTTCACGGACGCGGGGCAGGTGTGGGAATACGGGAAAGGGATCAACGGGCTGCGCGTCACGCCGGGGGTCGGGCTACGGTTTGTGACCCCGCTCGGACCGGTGCGCCTCGACGCCGCGTACAACGGCTACCCGCAGGCGTCCGGCCCGCTCTACCTCCTGAATAACACTACCAAGAGCCTCACTGCCGTGACTGATGGGGGTGGGAACCAGGTGATACTCCATCTGCCATTGCCGCCTGGGTTCTGGCGGCGGGTGGTGGTGCAGTTCGCCGTGGGCCAGGCCTTCTGATGGTCCGGCGCTCGCTCGGGGCCGCGCTGTGGACGGTGGCGGGCCTGCTCGCCTGCTTCCTCGGGGCGCTCTCGTCCTTGGTCGGCACGGGGGCCGGGCGCACCCTGCTCGCGCGCGTGTCCGAAGCGGCCGTGCGCCAGCTGTTCACCGGGACGATCGAGATCGCAAACGTGCGCGGGTCGCTCCTGACCGGCGTCACGCTGGACCAGGTCCGCCTGTTCGACGCGGACTCGACGCTCGTCGCGTGGCTGCCACGGGCGGACTTGAGCTACAACCCGTTCGATCTCGCCGCCGGCCGCATCGTGCTGCTCGCGTTCGAGCTTGACCGGCCCGTGATCAACATCGTGCAGCACCCGAGCGGCCGGCTGAACATCGAGGAGCTGTTGCGGCTGCGCGGCCCGGACACCGGGCCGCACGGACCCGCCACGCTCATCCTGTTCCGGAACGTCCGGGTGACCGACGGCAGCGTGACGCTGCGGCTGCAGGCGCGGCGGCCGGAGCCGGGCGACACGAGCCGCGAGATTGCGAGCGGCGGGCCGAACGGCCGGCTGCGGATCCGCCGGTTCGAGCATGTCGACACGCGGCTCGCGGTTCTGCAGTTGTCCACGCCGCGCGAGCGCGGCGTCCGCATCGACGTGTCCCAGCTGGCGGTGGAAATCTCGGACCCGCCGGTCCGCCTGGTGGACGTGGTGGGGCAGCTGCGGGTGATCCACGACTCGCTGGAGCTGGGTCTCGCGCGGGTGCGGCTGCCGGGCTCAGCGCTGCGCGAGGCGCGCGGGCTGCTCAGCTGGCCGCACGACACGCTGCTGTACGATCTCCGGCTGCACGCCGACTCGGCGACATTGCGCGACTTCCGCTTCATCGACCGGCGCTTTGCGGGACGTCCCGGCGGGGGCGTCGTGTCGGGCGACGTGCGAGTGCGCTCGCACGGCGGGCGGGTGCTCGAGGTGGGACTCGACCCTTTGCGTCTGGCGGACGCGGGCGGGACGCTCGCCGGTCGCCTCACCGCCTTCAGCGTGGCGGACTCCGGGCTCGTCGCTCTGCAGGACGCCGATTTGGAGGCCCGCAACTTCGACCTCGAGTTCGCGCGACCCTTTGTCGACACGCTCCCGTTCGCCGGACGGCTGACCGGACACACGGTGGCGAGCGGACCGCTCGGCCTCTTGGCCCTTGAGACCGACTGGTCGTTCCGCGACTCGCTCGTACCGGGGTGGCCGGAGAGCCGCGTACGGGGCAAGGGGGCGGTGAACCTCACCGCCGCCGACGGTCTGCGGTTCGAGAGCTTCGCCGTCGAGGCAGCGAGCCTCGACCTGGGCACGGTCGCGCTGCTCGCGCCCGCCGTGCAGCTGCACGGGACGCTGGACGCCGCGGGTACGCTCACCGGGCCGCTCCACGACGCGCAGTTCGTCGGGCGTCTGACGCACCGGGACGGCGACCGGCCGCCGAGCACGCTCGTCGGGAGCGTGCGCTTGGACACACGCACCGACACGCTGGGCGTGTATGCCGACGTGACCATGGACTCGCTCTCGTTCGACGGGCTCAGGGGCAGCTTCCCGTCGCTGCCGCTGCACGGCGCGGCGACGGGTCCCGTGAAGCTCAGCGGCGCGCTCACCGCGCTCGAGATGCACGCCGAGTTGCGCGCGGCGGGTGGCGACGTGCGCGGGGACGGGACGCTCGTGCTGGACCGGCCGCGGTTCGGCGCTCGCGACCTGAAGATCGTGGCTCGGGACCTGGACCTCGCAGCGTGGCTCGCGGCGGCGCCGCCCTCGCGCCTCAACCTGACGCTCCAGGGGAGCGTGCTGCGCGACAGCGCCGCCCCGCCCACCGGGGCGGCGACCGTGGCGCTCGGCGCGTCCGAGTTCGCCGGTGCCGGAATCGACTCGGGAGCCGCCAGCGTGCGGTTCGCGGACCGGCGGCTCTACGTGGATTCCCTGCGTATCGCCCAACCGGGCCTCATCACCACCGGGTCCGGATCGCTTGGGTGGACCCACGGGACGCGCGGCCAGCTGGCGCTCGACTTCGACGCCGACAGCTTGAATGCGCTCGACTCGCTCGTGAGCTGGCTCGCGGGTGGCGGGTCCCCCGCCGCGGACTCCGGCGGGCCGGCGGCGCACGCCCTGGCGGGTTCGGCGCACCTGCTGCTCACACTCGAGGGCTCGCTCGACTCCCTCGGTGGGGATGCGCGTGCCAGCGTCGAGCGGCTCGCGTGGCGCGGGTGGCTGATCCCGGCCGGCCGCGGCCGGCTGGCCTGGCAACCCGGCCCACACCCGACCTTCGCGTTCGACGCGACGCTCGACTCGCTCGCCTACGGCGTGCTCGGGTTCTCCGTCGCGGCCGTCGCGGCGCGGGGAAAGCCCGACTCGCTCACCTGGTTCGCGCGCACGCGCATCGGGGAGGGGGGCGCGTTTCTCGGCGGCGGACGGTTCGCGCAGACATCCTCCGTCGGCGGCGGCGTCGTACGCACCATCGGAGTGGACTCGCTCGCCGTCCACCTGCCGGGCGACGCCTGGGTGCTCGAGCGGCCGGCCGAGCTCACCGTGACCGACTCAGCCGCCACGGTCACCCGGTTCGCGCTGCACAGCGCGTACGGGCAGGGCAACCTCGCGCTCGAGGGGGACCTGCCAACGCGCGGCCGGGCTGACGCGCACCTCCAGCTCGAAGCGTTCCCGCTCGCCGCGCTGTACGCCTTGCTGGAGCAGGATACCGCGGGGGTAGGCGGTACCATCACGGCCACCGCGGGGCTGTCGGGCACGCGCGCGAGCCCGATCTCGAGCGGGTCGTTCTCCCTCTCCAACGGCTCCCTCGGAGAGTTCCACACGCCGTTCGTCGACGGGACGTTCGAGTATCGGGACCGCCGGCTGGGCGCGGCGCTGCATCTGTGGCGCTCGGGCCAGCAGATCCTCGATGTGCAGGCGTACCTACCGCTCGACCTGGCTCTCACGCCCATGGCGCGCCGCCAGCTTCCCGACACCCTGTCGGTGCGGGCCACGGCCGACAGCGTGGATCTCTCGGTGCTCGAGGCGCTCACGCCCGCCCTGCAGCGCGTGACCGGCGTGTTCTCCGCGGATGTCGGGATCGCGGGCACGTGGGACGCACCGCGGCTGCGCGGTGCGTTGCAGGTCACCCACGCGGCGGCGACGATCCCCACCCTGAACGTGCGTTACGAGGACGTGAACGGCCGGCTGGCGCTCTCGGGCGACACAATCGCCGTTCAGGCGTTGTCCGCCCGGAGCGAGGGTGGCCTGGCCGACTTCACGGGCGTGGTGCGGCTCGAGCAGCTCACGCACCCGGTGCTCGACCTGCGGATCGTCGCCGATCAGTTCCGGGCGCTCGACCTGAAGAACAACGTCACGATCACCGCCAGCGGGCGTCTGGTGCTACGCGGGCCCGTCATCGGCGCCACGCTCACCGGCCAGGCAAAGGTCACGTCGGGCGTGCTGTACTTCGCGGATCTCGTGCAGAAGCGCATCGTGAACCTGGACGAGCTCGCGGACACGTCGCTCGCGTCGCTCATCGCCCAGCAGCGGCTCGGCCCCGAGTTCGAGAACGTGTTCCTCGACAGTCTGCGGATCGATGGCCTCGAGCTGGAAATGGGAAGCGACGTGTGGCTCCGGTCGAACGAGACGAACATCCAGCTCGCCGGCTCGGTGCGGGTCAGCAAGCAGCGCAACCTCTACCTCGTGAGCGGCACCCTGCAGGCGGTGCGGGGCACGTACCGGCTCAAGGTGGGGTCGGTGCTGTCGCGCGAGTTCGTCGTTACCGACGGGACGGTGCGCTACTTCGGCACTCCGGACCAGGACGCCGCGCTCGACATCGTGGCGAAGCACGTGGTCCACCCCATCCCGACGCTGAGCCAGCGCAACCCCGAGGACATCACGGTGGTGGCGCACATCACGGGAACGCTGCTCGTGCCCAAGGTCACGCTCGAAGCGGAGAAGCGCGAGCTGTCGCAAACCGAGCTCATCTCCTACCTGCTGTTCGGCAAGAGCAACCTGGATTTGGGAGGGGATCAGGGCCCCATCGCCGATCAGCGGGCCGTGTTGCAGAGCGCCCTTGCGGTCCTGTCGGGAGAGATCGAGCAGACGATCGTGTCGGGGGGCGTGCCGGTGGACTACGTAGAGATCCGCCCGGGCGGGGGCGGGCAGGGCGACCCGCTGCTCGGCTGGCAGTTCGCCGTGGGACGGCAGCTCGGGCCCAAGACGTTCCTCGTGGTGAACGCGGGATTTTGCGAGGGCCGGCAGGTCGGTGTGGGGAACACGCTGGGCCTCTCGCTCCAGTTCCGTATCAGCCCGGAGTGGCGCACGGAGGCGAGTTTCGAACCGGTACAGACCTGCGGCGACCCCACCAGCGAGACGCAGGGCAACACGGTTCCGCGCCAGATCGGTCTGGACCTGTTCTGGGAGAAGCGCTACTAGCCGTGACGCGTGCCCTGCTCATCGCCAACCCGGCGGCGGCCCGCACCGATGCGCGGGCGGTGACGGCGATCCGCGACACGCTGCGGGGCGGGGGCTGGGCGGTGGAGGTGCGCGCGACGGCCCGGGCCGGCGACGCCCGTCGCTTCGCCCGGGAGGCGAGCACCCAGGGCTTCGACGCGCTGGTGTGCTACGGGGGAGACGGCACGGCCATGGAAATCGCGGCCGGCGCGGTGGGGAGCGGCATCCCGCTCGGCCTGGTGCCCGGCGGGACCGGCAACCTGCTGGCGGGGAACCTCCGGCTGCCGCGCCGCCCCGCGGCGGCGGCGCGCGTGATCCTCGCCGGCCGCGCGGCATCCATCGACCTCGGCGCCGTGGAGCGGCCGGACGGCACGCACTATTTCGCGGTCTGCAGCGGCACGGGGTTCGACGCCCGGCTGATGGCGCGCACCGGGACTGCGGAGAAACGGCGCAGGAAGATGGCGGCGTACGTGATGCGGGCGTTCGCTGCCCTGCCCGGCGTCACGAGCCCGCTCCATCGCGTGACCGTCGACGGTGTCGCGCGCGAGCTGCCTGCGGCCATGGTGCTGGTCGCGAACTGCGGCGAGCTCCTACCTCCGTTCCTGCGGCTGCGCGACAACGTCGCGCCGGACGACGGCTGGCTGGACGTGCTCGTGCTGCGGGCCGAGGGAGTGGTCCAGAGCCTCGCGGCATTCTTCGAGCTGCTGCGCCGGCCCGCGAACGGCGCCCGGCGATTGTGGTTCGGGCGGGGGCGCACGGTGCGCGTCGAGGTGCTGGAAGGCCCGCCCCAGCCGATGCAACTCGACGGCGAGCTGTGGGGCGACGCACCGTTCGAGGCGCGGCTGCTGCCGCGCGCGCTCGCGGTGATCGTCGATCCGGACACCGCGCCGCTGGGAGCGAAACCCCGTGGCTGACAGCCTCCTCCTCATCGACGACGACGCCGACGTGCTGCGCGCGCTCGGCGACTATTTCGACAAGATCGGCTATGAGGTAGGGCGGGCCGGGACGGGCGAGGCGGGCCTCGAGGCGTTCGAGCGCGTCCGGCCGGACGTCGTGATTCTCGACCTCCACCTTCCCGACCTCGACGGGCTCGAGGTGCTCGAGCGCCTCCGCTCGCGCGGTGGAGCCGTCATCCTGCTCACCGGCCAGGGCGACATCGATACGGCGGTCCGCGCCATGCAACTCGGCGCGGAGCACTTCCTCACGAAGCCGGTGGATCTCAACCACCTGGCCGCGGCCACGGCGCGCGTGTGCGAGAAGGTCCGGCTGGTGCGCCAAAACGCGCTGCTGCGCGCGCGCGAGCACGAAGGCGAGGGGCTCGAATCGCTCGGCGTCTCACCCGCCATCCGGGAGCTCGGCCGCCAGATCGAGCTGCTCGCCGCGAGCGAGCGGTCCACCGTGCTACTCACGGGGGAGAGCGGCACCGGAAAGGGGTGGGTCGCTCGGGTGATTCACCACCTGTCGCCGCGCGCGAAAGGTCCGTTCATCGAGGTGAACTGCGCTGGCCTGTCCGCCACATTCCTCGACTCGGAGCTGTTCGGGCACGAGAAGGGTGCTTTCACCGACGCCAAGGAGCGCAAGCAGGGGTTGTTCGAGCTCGCGGACCATGGCACGGTGTTCCTCGACGAGATCGGTGACCTGGCACCCGAGCTCCAGCCCAAGATCCTCAAGGTGCTCGAGACCAAGACGTTCCGCCGGCTGGGCGGCACGCGCGAGCTGACCGTGGACGTGCGTCTCGTCGCCGCCACGAATCGGGACCTCATGGCCGAAGTGGAGGCGGGGCGCTTCCGCCGGGACCTGTACTATCGCCTCAGCGTGATGCCGCTCCGCCTGCCGGCGGTGCGGGAGCGCTCGCGCGACGACCGGCTGGCGTTACTCACCCGCATCCTCTCGGACCTGGCGCCCCAGATGCCGGGCTGCCCCAGTGCCTGCAGCGCCGAGGTGCTGGATCGGCTCCTGTCGGCGGCCTGGCCGGGCAACGTGCGCGAGATGCGCAACGTGGTCGAGCGGGCCATGATCCTCGCGCGCGGCGTGAGTCAGCTCGGCGTCGAGCACTTGCCGGCCGACCTGCGCAAGGGTGGGAGTGGGGAGCGCCGCCACCAGCCGCAGGCGCTCGCCGAAGTGGAGCGGGTGCACATCGAGAAGACGCTCAGGTTTCACGGCGGCAACCGCACGCGCGCCGCCCAGGAGCTCGGTATTTCGCGCGCCACGCTGATCAATAAGATTAGGGTCTACGGGCTCGACCTCTGAGGCGACTATGACGGACAAACTGAAGCTGATGGAGCACGACGGCATGGTGTGCCGCTACTGCGGCAACGAGGAACGTGCGTCGGAGGGGTATCCGTGCGCGGACTGCGGCACCTTCATCTGCCTGATTTGCTCGTTCCGGGGCATCACGCGCTGCAAGGCGTGCGAGGAGAAGGCGAAAGCGTCGCAGCAGGCTTAGCCCGCCGCGTCCCGCCGCTTCCGGACCTCCCGCGCCACGTCCTCGGGCGTCGTGCCGAGCTCTTTCGCCAGTTTGGCCACCGCATCGCTCGCCCCCGGCCAGTCGCCCGCGGCCGCGAGCGCGGTCAGAGCGACGTCCTCGACCACCGTGGTGCGCTCTTCCAGATCGCGCGTGCGCACCGCCACCTCGCGCGCGAGCCACTGCTCGAGCTCGCGACGGTCGATCTCGAGCTGCCGCTGCCGTAACGCTCCCTGGAGCGACATCTCCAGCTCGTCCAGGTCCACCGGCTTGATGAGGTAGTCGTAGGCCCCGAGCTTGAGACACTCGATGGCGGTGCGGGGCTCGTCGATGGCCGTCAGCATGATGATCGCCAAGTCCGAGTCGACCGCGAGGGCCTTGGGCACGAGCTCCACGCCGCTCATGTTCGGCATGCGGATGTCGGACAGCATCGCCTGCGGCTGATCCGCCGACTGTCGGTCGAGCGCCTCGGCGCCGCTCGCGGCCTGCAGCACCTTGTATCCGAGCCGAGTGAGAAACCGGTCGAGCGCCTGGCGAATGCCTTCTTCGTCGTCCACCACCAAGATGGTCGTCGCGGGGACCTGCGGATCGGCGTTGGGCATGGCGCTAACGTATGTGCCCTCCACAACCCGAGCAAGCCGAGGTATCTTCGCGCTTCCATGGCGTCCTCCGTTCCCTCGAGCATCACCCTCGTCCGCGGCCTCAGCGTGGGACACTGGACCGACCTGCCGCGGGCGACGGGGTGCACGGTGGTGCTCGCGCCGGAGGGCGGGATCCGCGCGGCCTGTGCGGTCCGCGGTCGCGCCACCGGTACCCGCGAGCTCGATGCGCTGAACCCGCGCCACCTGGTCGACCGGGTGGACGCCATCCTCCTCACCGGTGGCTCGGCCTACGGGCTCGGCGCTGCGGACGGGGTGATGCGGTGGCTGAAGGAGCGGGGGCGGGGCTGGCCGGTGGGACCGGCAGGCGTCGTGCCGATCGTGCCCACCGCGGCGATCTTCGACTTCGACCTGGCCCCCGGCGGCAAGGCGGATCGCTGGCCCACGGCGGACGACGCCTACCGCGCCTGCGCCGCCGCCTCGACCCACGTTGCCGAGGGGAGCGTCGGCGCGGGGACGGGCGCCACGGTCGGCAAGGCGCTGGGGCCGCGCGCCGCGATGAAGGGTGGCGTGGGTACCTGGGCGGTGACGGGCGGCGATATCGTGGTGGGCGCGCTGGTGGTGCTGAACGCGGTGGGGAACATCCTCGACGGCGCGGGGGGCGTGCTCGCCGGCGCGCGCGGCCCCGACGGCACGTACGTGGACGCGCTGGCGCACTTCGGTCGGGGCGGCGTGCCGTTTGCGGGGCGCAACACGACCCTTGCCGTGGTGGCGACCAACGCGGCGCTCGACCGCACGGCCCTCGAGAGCTTGGCGCACGCGGCGGGCGACGCGCTGGCGCGGCGTATCGTGCCCTACGGCACGACGTTTGACGGGGATGTGGTGTTCGCGCTGTCGACCGTTGCCACTGCGCCGGCCACGCCGCTGCAGGCCGAGGCGCTCGCGGCGCTCGCGGTGCCCGTGGCGGCAGAGCGCGCGGTGCGGCTCGCGCGCGGGCTCGGTCATGTGCCGGGCCTCGCGGACGGTGGAGGGTGAGCGACCGCCTCGCGCGCGACGTGTCGGACGTCGCGCGCAAGCTGGTGCCGGACTCGCGCCTCGGGGTGTTCGACGTCGCGGTCGAGCCACAACGCCTCGCCGGATGCACCACCAACCGCGACGCCCTGGCCGCGCTGCGCCAGCTCGCTGCCGCCGTCGGTCGCGCGGCGGACGTGCGGCTCCTCCCCGACACCTCGGTGCACGACGAGCCGCGCGCGGTCGTGACGGCGGCCATCGCACCGCTGTTGCGCGAGCCGCGGATCACCGCCGACCGCGTGAGCGAGGCGCTCCACGGCGAGTCGCTCGCGCTGCTCGAGCGGCGCGACGGGGTATGGCTGCGCGTACGCGCGGGCGACGGGTACCACGCGTGGACCCACGCCGGTTACGTCGCCACCGGATCGGACGATTGGGCGGATGACTGGAGCGCCCGCGCGACCGCGTGGTCGCTCGGCGCCGAGCTGAAGTTCGCGGACCGGCGGTTCCGGCTGGCGGTGGGGGCGCGCGTCGTGCTGGGGCGCCATGGGGACGTCGAGACGGCGGACGGGCGCACGTGGAGCGTGACGGCCGGGACCGTTCGGCCCGAAGCCGAGCTGCGGGCGGAGGCGCGCCTGCTCGCGGCGCCGGAGTGGGCACTGCGCTGGTTCTCGGGCGCGCCGTTTGTCTGGGGCGGCCGCACGGAATGGGGCCTCGACTGTTCCGGCCTGGTCCAGGCGACGTACGCGGCGCGCGGGGTCGCGCTGCCGCGCGACAGTGATCTTCAGTCCCTGGCGGGGCGCGAGGTGGCGATCGATCCGGCCGGCGCGGGCTACGAGGCGGGTGACGTGCTGTGCTTCGCCGACGGGCGGCGCATCTCGCATGTGGCGCTGTGGGCGGGCGCGGGGCGGATCGTGCACTCGGCGCTCTCCCGGGGCGGCGTGGCGTCGGACGACCTGCTGGCGGAAACGCCGGCGGCGCGGCGGCTGCGCGACTTTCTGGTGGTGGTGCGCCGCCCCGACACACCGAGGCGCTGACCGCCTATTTTGTCATCATGAAGCTCGTCCTGTTCGACATCGACGGTACGCTGCTCTGGACCGACGGCGCCGGCCGCCGGGCGATCCACCGTGCGCTGCTCGATGAGGCGGGGACGGCCGGGCCGATCGACGGCTACCGCTTCGACGGTAAGACCGACCCGCAGATCGTGCAGGATCTCCTGTCGCTCGCGGACCATCCGCGGGCGGACGACGCGGCGCTGCTCCAGGCGGTGTGCCGCCGCTATGTCGACCACCTCCGGGCTGAGCTCGAGCGCCCCGCGCGGGCGACGCGGTTGATGGCCGGGATCGGCGCGCTGCTCGCGGCGCTCGAGCCGCACGAAGCCGCGGGCCGGGCTCTCGTCGGCTTGCTCACCGGCAACGTCGCCGCTGGCGCTGCGCTCAAGCTTCGTTCGGCCGGCCTCGCCCCCGAACGGTTCCGCGTGGGGGCGTACGGCTCGGATTCCGCGCGGCGCGCGGACCTGCCGGCGGTCGCCGCCGCCCGCGCGACGGCGCTGACGGGACGTGCTTTCGCCGGGGCGGACGTTGTCATCTTGGGCGACACGCCGGACGACGTCGCCTGCGGCCGGCCGATCGGGGCAACGAGCGTCGCGGTGGCCACGGGTTCCTACGACGTCGCGGCGCTCTCCGCGACCGGCGCGGCGTACGTGTTCGAGACGCTGGCCGACACCGCCGCGGTGCTGGACGCCATCTTCGCGTGAGTGTGTCCTCGATCTCCCCGGCGGACGAGCTCGAAGTCAAGGCGCGGGTCGAGGATCCCGATGGGCTACGAGCCGCGCTCGCGCGCGCCGGAGCCGAGCTCGAGTTCCGGGGCGACATGATCGACCGTCGGTTCGACCGGGATCAGGCGCTCGCCCACCGCGACGAAGTGCTGCGCCTCCGCGTGTTCCGGCCGGCCGACGGCACGCCTGCCTACGGCGTGCTCGGGTGGAAGGGCCCCCACTCGAAACGCGGGCGCTACCGCCACCGCGCCGAAGCCGAGGTGCGCGTCGCGGATCCGGAGGCCGCCGTGACGATCCTCGAGCGGCTGGGATTCTCCGTGTCGCTGCGCATCGACCGTCGCGTGGAGGTGTACCGCTTGGGCCGGGCGGTGCTGCGCCTCGAGTGGTATCCCGCGATGGACGTGCTGCTCGAGGTCGAGGGCGAGCCGCGGGCGATCGAAGGGGCGATCG
The DNA here is from genome assembly GCA_041482275.1 of Gemmatimonadota bacterium. Classification (GTDB taxonomy): domain Bacteria; phylum Gemmatimonadota; class Gemmatimonadetes; order Gemmatimonadales; family GWC2-71-9; genus AG41. Next base: position 68,023 of record JBGPDL010000005.1, read on the forward strand.
CGGCAACGGGCCTCGAGCGCGGCGGTTTTCTCGCCGAGTCGCTGCCGTACTTCGTGGCCCAGTACGAAGCCCGTACCGGCCGCTCCGCCCTCCTCGCCCAATGAGCGCTTCCCTGAAGATCCCGATGCCACTGCGCGTGCCGGAGCTCGCGCCGTCGCTCGGCCGCGGGCTGGTGCCGCGCCGGCTGGAGGAGCCATGGGTGCCGCTCGACGACATCCGTGAAGAGCTGGCGACGCGCGTGATGGAGCTGGGTGGTGAGGCGCGTGCGGCGGCGGCCCGCGAACAGCGCGATGCGGTGCTCGACGCGGTGAGCCGGCGGGCGTGGCTCGCCGCATGGGAGGCGGCCGCCCGCCGGGCGGGCGAGCGCGTGAGCCTGGTGCTCGATGCCGAAATCGAGCGGGCCGCGCACCGGGTGCGGATGCCGAGCCGGTTGCGCCGCCGCCGCCGCCTCGCCGGATCCGAGAAACGCGCGATCGGCGCCCGGCTCGCCGCCGGCGGCGAAACCCTGGTAGCGGCCCTCGACGCGCTCGACGCGGCGGCGGCGCGCGTGCGCGGGGCGAGCGTGTTGGATAAAGCCGCGCACGCCGAGTGGCAGGAGGCGCTGCGCACCGCGGCGCGCCGGCTCGAAGCCGCGTGGCTCGCGCTCGAGGCCGCCGTCGCGGACGAGAGGAGTCGCTGGGAGGGGGAGATCGAGGCGATCGGCCGGTGGCGGCCGCCGCTCTGGCCCCTCCTGGTCGCGTGGGCGCCGCTCGCTACCGTGTTGCTGTGGCTCGGGTTGATCCTCGGCGGCTACCTTCCCGCGCCGGCCTGGCTGGCCGAGCGCCTCGGCTTCTGACGGCGCCCGTGACCGCGATCGGCGTCGGCGTCGATCTCGTGGAAGTATCCCGCGTCGCGTCGATCATCGCCGACAAAGGATCGCGCGTGCTCGAGCGCCTGCTCACGCCTGCGGAGCGCGCCTATTGCGAGAGCCGCCCCGACCCCGCGACGCACGTCGCCGTGCGATTGGCCGCGAAGGAAGCGGTCTATAAGGCCCTGCAGGGGAGCGACACGGCGCGCGGTATCGGTTGGCGGGAGATCGAGGTGACACGGGCTCCGGATGGACGTCCCGCAGTCGAGCTCAGCGGCCTCGCTGCCGCGCGCGCCCGTGAGCTCGAAGTCGGCCGGGTGCTGCTGTCGCTCTCCCACACCCACCAGGCGGCGGTGGCCATGGTCGTACTGGAACGCGCGTGAGGCGTTCGCTTGAATTCCCGACTTTTTCGCTCTAGTATTTGACACCTCCTTTTTGAGAACAATTCTCATCTACTGTAAGCCCCTCCTCGGCTTGCTGTTGAGCCTCTGCGTCGCGGTGCGTGCGGCGGGGCAGGCGAACGACTCGTTGTCCGTCGCCCGGCGCATCGTCGCCGCCGCCTCGCTCGCCGCCAAGGAATACGCGATCGGCGTGGCGCCGGGGGGTGGTCGCGTGACGGCTCCCGAGGAGGTGTCGGAGGCACGCCAGTTCGTGGACCAAGCGCGGCTCGACGTGGGGTTGCTGCCCGCCGCGGTGCGGGCGGCGGCGGACTCGGACCTGGCGGCGCTCCGGGCGTTGATCGAGCGCGCGGCCCCACCCGACTCGGTGGCGCAGCGCGCCGGCACGCTCATTCAGCGGATTGCGGCGGTGACCGGGGCCGTACTCGATCCATTTCCGGTGCGGCCGCCGGCGCTCGGGCGCGCGGCGACGGTGTTCCGGGAGCAATGCGTGCCGTGTCACGGCCCGACCGGTCGAGGCGACGGACCCAAGGCCCGGCAGCTCAAGGGGCCGCCGCCAGCGAGCCTCGCCGATCGGGCGCTGATGAGCACGGTGTCGCCCGTGGACGTCTACCGTAAGCTCACGATCGGCGTCGCGGGGACCGCGATGCCGCAGTTCGAGGAGACGCTCTCTCCCGAGGATCGCTGGGCGCTGGCGGTCTACGTGGCCACGCTCCGCGCGGACGAGGGCATGGTGCGCGAGGGCGAGGGAGTGTACATCGCGTACTGTGCGGCCTGCCACGGGGCGGCCGGAGGCGGGGATGGCTCGCTCGCCGCGTCTCTCTCGGTGCGGCCGCCCGCGTTGAGCGACCTCGCGGTCCAGGGTCGCTTCACCGACCAGGAGCTCGAGCAACTGATCGAGCGCGGGCGGCCGGGAACGCCGATGCCGGGATTCGCGCGGACGCTCGAGCGCGAGCAGATCGCGACCCTGGTTGCGTACCTCCGCGTGCTGCCGTCCGCCGAGCGGCAGCGGCATCAGGCCTCACCCGCTGCTGCGACGTTCTCAGCGGTGCGCCGCCAGCTCGACTCGGCGGTGGCGTTCCGCTCCGACAAGATCGCCTTCGACGCGTACCTCACGTTCGAGCAGGTCGAGACGGCGGTCCGGGCGAGAAATGCCGGCCTGGCGAGCGACCTCGAAGATGCGTTCGCCTCGTTGCGCTCCCGTGCCGCAGCGGGAGCGGGGGACCCCGAGCTCGAGGCGATTCACGCGCGGTTGCTGGCGGGGCTCGAGCGCGCCGAGCGCCTCGTATCCGACAAGAGCTCGGGCACGAACGTGTTCATGCAGTCGTTCGTGCTGCTGTTGCGCGAGGGGTTCGAGGCGATCCTGATCGTCGCCGCGCTGATGGCGTTCCTTGCTAAAGCGGGCGCGGTCGAGCGCCGGCGCCACGTGGCGCAAGGGGCCTGGGCTGCGGTCGGCGCGAGCGTCGTTACCGCCGTGGTGGTCGAGCTGTTGTTCGAGATCACGCCCGGCGAGCGCGAGGCGCTCGAGGGCATCACCATGCTGCTCGCGACCGCGGTGCTGTTCTACGTCAGCTACTGGCTGCTCTCGAAGATCGAAGCGGCCAAGTGGAACGCGTTCGTCAAGGGTCGCATGGAGGACGCACTCTCCACTGGCTCGGGATTCGCGCTTGCCTCGGTGGCGTTCCTCGCCGTGTACCGAGAGGGCTTCGAGACGATCCTGTTCTACAAGGCGCTGCTGACGTCGGCGGGCCCGGCGGGTGGTGGCGGGGGGGCGGCCGGGGCGGTGGTCGCAGGCATCCTGGTCGGTGCGGTGGGGTTGGTAATCGTCTACGTCGCAATCAGCCGGTTTGGAGTGAAGGTGCCGCTCAAGCCGTTCTTCGCGGTGACGAGCGCCATGCTCTACTACATGGCCTTCGTGTTCGCGGGGAAGGGGATCGCGGACCTACAGGAATCGGGACTCGTGCGGACGAGCGTGGTCGAGTGGGCACCGCGCATCCCGGTGTTGGGGATTTATCCCACCATTCAATCACTGGCACTGCAACTCCTGCTGATTGTCCTCCTCGTGGTCGCCGTCGTGTGGTTGCAGCGCGACCGGGTCAGCGGGGCGGGGCCGGAGCGGCGCCGGCCGTCTTTTCCGTGAGCGCGGCTGGCACGGGCACGGGGTCGGGCTCGCGCAGGCGCGCCAGGACCCATACCCCCGCGACGACGAGCAACACGCTCGTCGCCTGCGCCAGGCTGAAGGGGCCGAGCAGCCGGTCGTCTTTCGCCCGCACCATCTCGATCAGGAAGCGCTCCGCGCCCGCCAGTACGAGATAGACGCCGAACCGCCAGCCCACGCCGTGCCGGTGGTCGCGCAACCGCCACAGCCAGGCGAACGCCAGCAACATCAGCGCGGTCTCGTAGATCTGCGTCGGATGCACCGCGACGACCTGGAACGGATCCGCGTCGACCGGAAACGCGACGTGCATCTGCTTCAGGTTCGCGACCGTCGTCGGCGGCAGCCCTTCGGGGAACTTCATCGCCCATGGCAGGGTGGACGGGATGCCGTAGTCATCGTTCACGAGGAAGCAGCCGACCCGCCCCAGCGCATAGCCGAGGGCCAGCGGGGCGGCGGTGAGCTCCATGGTCCAGCGCGCCGACACGCGTTTCCACCGGCTCGTCGCGAGGACGCCGGCCACGCCCCCGAGAAAACCGCCATACCACACGAACCCGCCGCGCCGGATGAGCGCGTCCCAATCGCCCGTGAGCAGCACGTACCAGATCTTCGCTCCCACGATGCCGCCGATCACGGCGGCAAAGACGACGTCGGCGGCGAAGTCTTCGCTCAAGCCGCGGCGGCGCAGGTCGAGCTGAATGGCCCAGCCCGCCATGAGGAACGCGACCATCATCATGACGCCGTAGCCCGTGATGGTGAGGGGCCCCAGCTGGAGCGAGACCGGATAGATGGTCATGGGCGGGGAGCGGACGGGGTCGCGACGGGCGCAGGCTCGAGTCCCGGCAGCGGCAGATCGGCCCGCGCGTCGAGGGTCCAGGCGCTCGTCTCGCCGAGGTCGAGATGGTACCAGCCGGCGCGGGCGATCATCGCGGCGTTGTCCGCGTTCAAGCGCGGGCTCGCGACCGCGACCCGCGCGAGTCCCGCCAGGCGCCGGGCGGCGAGCTCGGCGAGCGCCCGGCTGCACGCCACGCCGCCGCCCAACACCGCCGTGCGGTAGCCGGTGGCCCGCACCGCGCGCTCGAGCTTCGTGACCAGCACGTCCAGCACCGCATCCTGGAAGGCGCGCGCCAGGTGCGGCCGGTCGCGCTCGACGTCCGCGCTCGCCCGCACGGCGTGCAGCACCGCCGTCTTGAGCCCGGAGAACGAGAACTCGTACCCTTCGTGACGCATGGG
>JBGPDL010000006.1:0-62314 GCA_041482275.1 Gemmatimonadota bacterium
AAGCAGCGTCCGCAGCCCGTCGACCCGCTCGCGGTCGCCAGCGCCGTTGGGAGCCCGGGGGACGAGCTGCCAGTACGCCCGGGTGGCCACGTGTCCGGTGGCGGCATCCACCGTGAGGCAGTGAGCCGGCGGCAGCGCCTTGACCGCCCGCAGCAGCGTGCGCTCGCCATAGTCGCAGTTGGCGTGGGCCAGGAACGCGACGACCGCCTCGTCGTCCGGAGTGGCGTCGATGCCGGGGAAGGCAAGCAGCGCCTTGATCTCCGACGCGAACACGAACGCGCCGGCGGGCGTCCCGTAATAGAAGGGCTTGATGCCCAGCCGATCGCGCGCGCAGAACAGCCGTCCGTGCGCGCCGTCCCAGATGGCGAAGGCGAACATCCCGTCGAGGTGGGCGAGACACCCCTCACCCCACTGGCGGTAGGCCTGCAGCAGCACTTCCGTGTCGGTCCGTGTCGTGAACTCGTAGCCGAGCGCCTCCAGCTGCGCCCGCAACTCTCGATGATTGTAGATCTCCCCGTTGAATACGATCCATTGCGGGGAAGCGCACGCCGTCATCGGCTGCGCGCCGCGGGGGGAGAGGTCGAGGATGGCCAGCCGGCGGTGTCCCAGCCCGACGGTGATCGGAGTGGCGCCGTCCCAGTGCGTGGTGTGCGGCACGACGGCGTGATGGAACTGGCCCCCGCTCAACCACCCGAGCAGGAACCCCTCGCCATCCGGTCCACGGTGCGCCTGCAGGTCGTTCATGCGCTGCAGAACCGCGACGTCGATCGGGCGGCCGAGACCGATCGCGCCTACAATCCCGCACATCGGACCTGCTCCTCGTGGCTGAGCGTGCGCATTTTAGTAATCCGCATCACTCAAGAAGCATGCCGGATGCTGGCACCCCCGGGTGGGCGCCGCTCGCGTAACTCTCTATCTCACAACGGTATACTGCTTACTCCTTCGGGTGGCCCAATCGTCTAGTCCTGCAGCGCAAGGCCGAGGGGGGCAAAACTGTAGCAGCCGAGTTACAAGCCCGCGGCCGTCCGGCCGCTCCAGAAGCGACGCGGGCGCCGGCTGGAATGCCGGCGCCCGCGAGAGAACCGCGCTCAACCGCTCGGGTCGCTCAATGGAACTCGAGGGCTCCGATGTCGTAGCCCGCCCCCTGCGGCCGAATGATGCCGAGGAAGTCGTTCAGCACCATCGACAGAATGGCGCCGGCGTCGATGGCCGGGCTCCCGGCCTGGAGCCGGAAGTCGAGTGCCGACGGGTTCACGAACTTCGGGTCGGTATTCTCGATGTTCGAGCCCGTCCCACCCCCGCCGACCGTCCCCGTGCTGAGGTTGTGGTCGATGTGGGCGCCACTCGACGTGCCCGAAATGCCGACGTTCTGGCCCGGCAGGTAGAAGATGTTGTTCTGGATGTACAGGTTCGTCGTCGTCGCCGCGAGAATGATCTGGCCGTCGCGGTTCGGGTTCGGGAACGCGAACGTGTTGTTCACGATGTACAGCTGGTCCACGGTCGAGCCGTAGCGCTGGATCCCCCAGCCGCGCGTGATGTTGTAGAACACGTTGTTCCGGATGATGACGTTCGTGCCGCGGCCGTTGTAGACGCCGTGGTCGTGATTCATCCAGTAGTCGTTGCCCGGCTGGCAACCGTTCTCGCCGGCAGCGAACCGCCCGATGTCGTGCACCCAGTTGCCTTCGATGATCAGGTTGTCGCTGTACGCGTCGATGGCCGACAACCCGATGCCGCTCGATTCGCAGTACCGGCCCACGTCGTGAATGTTGTTCCCGGCGATCTCGATGTCGTGGGTGCTGGTGCTCGGGTCCACGCCGTAGTGGTTCGAGCCCTTCACCTCGAACCCCTCGACGCGCACGTAATTGGCACTGATTTCGACGACGGTGCCGGAGTAGTTGTTCTGCCCGTCGAGCACCGCTCCCCACTTGTTCTGCGACTTGAACACGACCAGGTTGCCCGCGGAGCCACCCCGTCCGATGGACACGACGGCGCTGCTGCTACCGGTGTAGACCCCGTTCCGCACGATCACCATGTCGCCCGGGTTCACGACGTCGGCGGCGTGCTGCACGGTCTGGAACGGCCGCGCGCTGTCGCCCGGATTGCCGTCGTTGCCGGCCGCGACGTCCACGTAGTAGCACCGGCCTCCACCCGTGGGCGCGCACCCCGCCGGCGGCGGCGGCGTGCCGACCGCGATCATCGCGGTCCCGGTCTTGCCTTCCGACGTGGCGGTGATCATCGCCGTGCCGGTCGCCACCCCGCTTACGAGCCCGCTCGAGCTCACCGTCGCCGCCGCGTTGCTGTTGCTCACCCACGTCACCGTGCGCCCGGTCAATGTGTTGCCGTTCGCATCCTTGGTGGTCGCGGTGAGCTGCACGGTTTGCCCTGGCTGCACCGCCGCCGCCGCCGGGGACACCGTCACCGACGCGACGGGTGCCGCGGTCACCGTAATGGTCGCGGTGCCGCTCTTCCCTTCGCTCGTGGCCGTGACCGTGGCCGTGCCTGCGCCCCGCGCCGTGATGAGCCCACTGCCGTTCACCTTCGCGATCGTCGTATCACTCGAAGACCACGTGACGACGCGCCCCGTTAGGGGATTGCCGTTGGCATCCCGGGGCGTCGCCGTGAGCTGCACCGTCTGACCAACCTGAATGCTCGCGGACGCCGGGCTCACCGTCACCGACGCCACCGGGACAAAGGTCACTGTCACGGTGGCCGTGCCGCTCTGCCCCTCACTCGTGGCCGTGACCGTGGCCGAGCCACCGGCGCGCGCCGTGACCAGCCCACTGCCGTTCACCTTGGCGATCGTGGTGTCGCTCGAGGACCATGTGATCACTCGACCCGACAGCGAATTGCCGTTCGCGTCCTTCGGCGTCGCGCTGAGCTGCGCCGTCTGGCCCGTCAGCAGGCTGGCGGAGGCGGGGCTCACCGTGACCGACGCGACCGGCACGTTCGAGACCGTGATCGTCGCTGTCCCGCTCTGCCCCTCGCTCGTCGCGGTGATCGTGGCCGAGCCGGTCCCGGTGCCTCTCACGAGCCCGTTGCCGTCGACGGTCACGGCCGCGGTGTTGTTGCTGGCCCACGTGACGGTCCGACCCGTCAGCGCGTTGCCAGCCGAATCGGTCGTCGTCGCCTGCAGCTGCGCCGTCGCGCCCACCAGGATCGTCGCCGCCGTCGGCGCCACGCTCACCGCGGATACCGGCATCAGCGTCACCGTGACGGTCGCAGTGTCCGACAGGCCGCCCGGATTGCTGGTCGCGACGACCCGGAATTGGCCGGTGGTCGACCCGGCCTTGTAGTGACCGTAATGGCGCTTGCCGTTGCTGCTCGTGTCGGTGATGCTGCCGCTCGTCACGCTCCAGCTCACCGTGACGCTCGCGGAGTCGCCTGTGCTCATGAACGCGACGGCCGTGAAGTCGGCGGTCGCGTTTTGGCGCAGCGTGAGAGTCTTGGGAGAGACGAGCAGGTTGGCAACCGTTCCGCCTGGGTCGGTGACGCGGAGCGGCATCTCGCACGCGACGATCGCCGCCGTGACGAGCACCGCCAGGGAAGCTACGACGACTCGGTCCTTCAACAGGGCCAGTCGGCACGACAGCTTGTGCTTGAACGTCATGGGTCTCGCTCCATGGTATGTGGTGCGCCTCAGGGCGTGAAGAATTCGCTCATGTCGGGCGCCGTCGCCGCAGCCCCCGGGAAGACCGTCACACCGAGCCCCTTCAGAATGAGCCGCAGCGTGCTCTGGTGCTGGTACACGGTGGTCGACTGGTAGCCCGGCTTCGACTTCGGGCTCACGGCGACCCACGCGACGCGTCCGCCGCCATTGGTGTTATCACCGCCCGCCTCGTCGAACACGATGATCAACAGCCCGTCCTGCTGGAACACCGGGCTGGCGAGCAGCGGCGCGAGGTTGGTCTGCAACCAGCTGTCGGCCACATCGAGGCCGCAGTCGTGCGCGTCGTTGCACAGATTGGGCACGATATTCGAGAACGCCGGCAGCGTACCGTTCGCCAGGTCGGTCGCGAACTGGGTGAACGGGACGTTGTTGCACCCCTGCCCGGTCGGGTCGTTGGCCACGTCCGAGAGCAAGGGAAAGACGTTGTGCTTGCGCGCATAGTCTCCCGTGTCCCCGCCGAGGTAGCACGCGTTCGGAATGCTCTCCGCGTACGACTTCCACGTCTTCCCCGCGGCCACCAGGCTGCGCACGATGTTCGGCACGTTCTCGATCGTCGACGAGCCATCGTCGTTCGTGAGAATTTGGCCCGTGGCCAGCTCGAAGTAGTTCCCGATCGATGGGTGCGTATTGGCGTAGTACTGCGTCGCCAGCCCGTACTGCTGGGCCAGGCCGTTCAGATACGGCATCGACGAGTTGCCGATGACGTCCACGTAATCGGTGTTCTCCTCCGTCACCACGAAGACGTGTCCGAACTGGGAACCGCCGCCGGTCGACGGGGTGACGGTCACCGACGCGGTGCCGCTCTTGCCCTCGCTCGTCGCCGTGATCGTCACCGGGCCGCCCGCGGCAACGCCCCGCACGAGCCCGCTGCCGTTCACCGTGGCGACCGTTCCATCGCTCGACGACCAGGTGATCACCCGGCCGGACAGCGGATTGCCGTTCGCATCCTTGGGGGTCGCGGTGAGCTGCAACGTGCTCCCCACCGCCACGCTCCCCGACGCCGGCGCCACCGTGACCGACGCGACCGGCACGGGCGTGACGGTGATGGACGACGTGCCGCTCTTCCCTTCGCTCGTGGCCGTGATCGTCGCCGAGCCCGCCACTTTCGCGGTCACGAGTCCGCTGCTGTTGACGCTGGCGACCGTCGTGCTGTTGCTGGACCACGTCACCGTCCGGCCCGTCAGCACGTTGCCGTTGGCGTCCTTGAGCGTCGCGGTCAGCTGTACCGTCTGCCCCGCCTGCACGCTCGCTGACGCCGGGCTCACCGTCACCGAGGCGACCGGCACGCCCGTCACCGTGATGCTCGCGCTGCCGCTCTTGCCTTCGCTCGTGGCCGTGATCGTGGCGGATCCGACGGCCACCGCCGTCACGAGCCCGCTGCCGTCCACCGTCGCCGCGGACGTATTGTTGCTCGACCAGGTCACCACCCGGCCGGACAGCGGATTGCCGTTCGCGTCCTTCGGGGTGGCGGCGAGCTGCACCGTCTGACCGGTCACCACGCTCGCCGCGGCCGGGGTCACCGTGACCGAGGCCACCGGGGCGTTGGCGACCGTGACGCTGGCCGTCCCGCTCTGACCCTCGCTGGTCGCCGTGATGGTGACGGGACCGCCCGCGGCCACGCCGGTCACGAGCCCGCTCGAGCTCACGCTGGCAAGGGATGTGTTGCTGCTGGACCAGGTCACCGTGCGACCGATCAACGGATTGCCGCTGGCATCCTTGGGCGTCGCGGTGAGCTGCGCCCGCTGACCCACCAGGAGGCTCGCCGACGTCGGGCTCACCGTGACCGACGACACCGGGACGTTGGAGACCGTGATGCTTGCGGTCCCACTCTGCCCTTCACTCATCGCCGTGATGGTCGCCGAGCCAGGGCCCGCGGCGGTCACCAACCCGCTGCCGCCGACCGTGGCCGCGGAGGCGTTGTCGCTGGACCACGTCACCGTCCGGCCGGTCAGCACGTTGCCGTTCGCGTCCCGCAGCGTCGCCGTCAGCTGGACCGTCTGCCCCACCAGGATATTGGGCGACGCCGGGCTTACGCTCACCGACGCGACGGGGACGGAGCAGGCCACGCTGATGCTGGCCGAATCGGACAGGCTCCCGGGCTGACTCGTGGCCTTCAGGCTGAATTGTCCGCAGCTCGCGTTGTGGTAGTGGCCGTAGTGGCGACCGCCCGCGGAATTGGTGTCGACGGCGCCGCCCGTGGCGCTCCAGGTCACGGCGATCTGCGCCGTATCGCCGGCGGCGGTGAAGCCGACGGCCGTGAAGTCCTGGACCTGGTTGGGTTGTAGCGTGACTGCGCTGGGAGAAACGACGAGTTGGGCGACCGTCGGGTTCGGCTCGTTGATGTTGATCGGCTTCTCGCAGCTCGCGACGAACGTGAGCGGGAGCGCGAGCAGCGCGCCGCGGAGCAGACGGTCTTTGAGAAGGGCCAGACGGTGCGCCAGCTTGTGTAGGAACGTCACGGCACGCCTCCACGGGCTAGAAACGAACGGGCCGCCAACGTCGACCCTCGTCGATCGCTGGCGGCCCGGCTGGCGTGGCGGCGAACCGCCGTAGCCCCGTAGCTCTGCGTCACCGCCTTTCGGCGGTTTTGCTCTGAGCAGCGTGCTCTCGGGTGGCAACCTACCCACCACCTCGCAAGCACGGCGGTGACCTACGTCACTCCATCTCGCCTACACGGGCATGTAGTGCGCGCGCAACACTTACGGGTCGATGTCGACACCGACCCCGTCGCGCCGCAACCTGCCCAGCAGCCACGCCTGGACGCGCGCGGTCACTTGCACCATGCCGTCAACCTGCGTCTCTGCCAGCACTTCCGCGTCGCGATGCAGTGACGCCAGCAGCTTGCCGTCGCCCAGTGGAACATGGATCCGGGCGATCGGTCGGAGCGCCAGAGCAGAGGTCCGCAGGACGAAGCGTAGTCCTTCCACACCACCGGATTGCAGAGTGCGGGATGCGGAATGCGGAATGGACGCGGTCAGCACTGCGTGGGGGAATCGCTCCCGCACCTGGGCGAGGAACGCCTCAGGCTCCGGCAGCAAATCCGCCTTGTTGAACACATGCACGGTCCGTTGTCGCTCTCCGAGATCGGCCTCGCCCTTCCGCATTTCCGTAATTGTCTCCTCCACCACCTCCGCCTGCTGCTCCCAGCCGGGGTGCGCCGCGTCGATCACGTGGAGCAACAGGTCCGCCGCGCGTGCTTCCTCTAGGGTGGCGCGGAACGAGGCGACGAGATGATGGGGCAGCTTACGGATGAAGCCCACCGTGTCGGTCACGCGGAAGCGGTACCCCCCCCCGACGTCCACCTCGCGGGTGAGCGTGTCGAGCGTGGCGAACAGGCGATCCTCCACGAAAATGTCGCCGCCCGACAGCGCACGCAGCAGACTGGACTTGCCGGCGTTGGTGTACCCGACGAGCGCGGCACTCGGCAGGTCGCGGCGGCCCTGGCGCTGGTTGGCGCGATGGTCGGCGACATCCTCGAGGCGTTTCTTCAACACGGATATCTTGCGGCGGATCGCCCGGCGGTCGGTCTCGAGCTGCGTCTCACCCGGGCCCCGGAGCCCGATGCCGCCGCGGATGCGCGACAGGTGGGTCCACATGCGCGTGAGGCGCGGCAGCAGGTACTCGAGCTGCGCCAACTCGACCTGCATTTTCGCTTCGGCGGAGCGCGCGCGCGTCGCGAAGATGTCGAGAATCAGCTCGGTGCGGTCCATCACTCGCACCTCCAGCCCCTTCTCGAGATTGCTGCCCTGAACGGGCGAGAGCGGTTCGTCGAACAGCAGCAGCGTCGAGCGGGATTCCTGGAGAAGGCCCTTGAGCTCCTCCACCTTCCCCTGCCCGAGATACAGCTTGGGCGTGGGCGCATCGACCCGCTGCTGCGTCCGGCCGACGACCTCGGCACCCGCGGTGTCGGCGAGCCGGGCGAGCTCGTCCAGGTGCTCCCCCACCTGCGCCGCGTCCGCCGATCCCTTGCGCGGGGCGCCGACCAGAAACGCCCGCTCGACCGGAACCTGGATGTCAATGAGTTGTCGGATGCCCGCGACCTCCTCGACCGGAATCTAACAGCGCACGGAGCACAGCGCGGTCCGCACGCTCACTTGAGCACCTTGCTGAGCGGCACGTTGCCCCGACCCGTGAGCGTCACCGTCTTGTCTCCCAGCGGCGTCTCGAGGAATACGCGGCCGGTGAGGCCGTAGGCCACCGCCTGGCGCGTGAGCAGCGCCTTGGCTCCGGCTCCCACGCCCGCCCATTCGAAGCGGACGGGCAGAACCACGCGGCTGTGGTTGGTGGGCGACAGGTCGAGCGGACGGTCGAGCAGCGCGTCGCCGAAGTGCGTGCCTTCGAGGTCGATCCCGATCTCGAGCCGGGTCGAGCGGATGCGATAGTCGTTCGGGTTCCATACATCGAACACGAGATCGAAGGTGCCGCCGGTGAGGCCGATGCCGGTGACGTCGATCTCCTGCAGCTCGAGCGCGGGCTCCTTGAACGCGAGCCGGCCGAGGGTGGCGCAGGCGAACGACAGGGCGGCAAGGGGCGGCAGAAGGCGGTAGAGGGTGGCAGAGGTCATCCGTCTTGTTCCCCGGCCGTGCGCTTCAGGTCCGCCCACCACTCCATGCGTTTCTTGATGTCCTTCTCGAACCCGAACTCCGTCGGCTCGTACCATTTCGCTCCCTTGAGCGGCCCCGGCAGATACTCCTGGGGCACGTAGGCATGCTCGTACGCGTGCGCGTATTTGTACCCCGCGCCATACCCCAGCTCCTTCATCAGGTTCGTCGGGGCGTTGCGGATATGGAGCGGCACCGCCTCGGCCGGATGCTCGGTCGCCGCCGCCATCGCCTGGTCGAAGGCGGCATACACGCGGTTCGACTTGGGCGCGGTCGCCAGGTAGACCACCGCCTCCGCGAGCACCAGCTCGCCTTCGGGAGACCCGAGGAAATGATACGCGTCCTTGGCGGCGAGCGTGAGCGAGATGGCCCGGGGGTCCGCGAGCCCCACGTCCTCCGCTGCGATCCGCACCAGGCGGCGCGCGACGTACAGCGGATCCTCCCCTCCGGCGAGCATACGGGCCAACCAGTAGAGCGAGCCTTCCACGTCCGAGCCCCGCACGGCCTTGTGCAGCGCCGAGATCAGGTTGAAGTGCTGGTCGCCGGATTTGTCGTAAATGGGGAGCGGCTTCTCGAGCACGGCCTGCACCACGTCGCTGGGAATGGGAGCGGGGAGAGGGGAGAGGTTCGTGACGTGTTGGAAGACGGCTTCCAGCGCGTTCAACGCGCGCCTCGCGTCACCTTGGGCATGGCGAACGAGCAGGTCGATCGCCTCGCCACCGAGCTGTACCTCTCCCTTCTCCCCTCGCCCCTTTTGCTCTGCGGCGACGGCTCGCTGCACGACCGTCCGGATGTGCTCGTCGTTGAGCGGCTCCAGCACGAACACCCGGCAGCGCGACAGCAGCGCCCCGGTCAGCTCGAAGCTCGGGTTCTCGGTCGTGGCGCCGATCAGCGTCACGATCCCGTTCTCCACCCAGGGGAGGAACGCGTCCTGCTGCGCCCGGTTGAAGCGGTGGATCTCGTCGCAGAAGAGAATCGTGCCGCGCCCTTCGTACTTGAGCTGCTCTTCCGCCGCCTTGGTGATCTCCCGCACACGTGCCACGCCTTCGGTCACGGCGGAGAACGGCTCGAAGTGACGGTCCGTGTAGTGGGCGATGAGGTGGGCCAGGGTGGTCTTGCCGGAGCCCGGCGGCCCCCAAAAGATGCACGACCCCACGTCGCCGCGGCGGATCAACTCGCCCAGCGGTCTCCCCGGACCGAGCAGCTGCTCCTGGCCGAGGAACTCTTCCAGGGTGTGCGGTCGCATCCGCGCCGCCAGCGGTTCCGAGGGGCGGGAGAAGAGCGTGGGCTCGGTCATCGGCTCAGCTCGAGGAGGGCCCGCGTGAGGAAAAACGCCGCCGCTCCGCTCAAGAACGCGAGCGGCGAGGCCCAACCCCGCTTCCCCTGGAACTCGGGCACGAGATTCGAGGCGGCCACATAGATCGTGACGCCGGCGGAAACCGCCAGCCCGTGCTGCGCCAGCCAGCCCAGCTGGTCGGTGAGCACCACCCCGACGAGAGTGGCCAGGCCGAGGAGCGTCGCCGCACCCACCGCTTGTCCTCCCGACCGCCCAACCGCCAGATACAGGCTCGAGATGGTCACGCCCTCCGGCAGCTTGTGGAGAAAGATCGCGACGAACACCATCATGCCCAGACTGGGGCGCACCAGGAATGCGCTCGCGATCGCCACCCCATCGAAGAAGGTGTGGAGCAACAGTCCGACCAGAGCCGACGGTCCGGCGGCGGGATGCACCGCGTGAGTCTCCTCGCCGAAATGGAAGTGCGGCGTGAGCGTGTGCTGCGTGAGATGGACCGCCAGATAGCCCGCGAGCACCAACGCGGGCGCCGCGTCGCCCGAGCGAGCGAAGGCCGCGGGCAGAACTTCCATCAGCGCCACCGCCAGCATGAACCCGGCTCCGAACGCGACGAAGTGCTCGATCACCGTGAGCTCGCGGGCGGCGCGCCGCGTTACGGCGAGGGCGCCGATGACGTTGCCCAGCGCGGCGATCAGTGCCCAGCCGAGCGCGCTAGACACGGGACAGGAGATAGTCGCGGGTGTTGCGCGCCGGGTCAGCCAACACCTCGCTGAGCAGCCGCTGCAGGGCTGCTCCCATGTCTGGCCCCGGACGGACGCCGACCGCGAGGAGATCGTCGCCCGTTACGGCCAGGTCCTTCACGGTCAGCGGGTCCTTGGCGGCACGGATCGCCTCCACGACTCGCGGGACCGGGGAGCGGGGAGCGGGACTGGCCGCGAGCAGGGCCAGCAGGTCGTCCGCATATACGCCGACCTGGGACAGCCAGCGTCGCACCTCGGGAAGATGCTTCGGGTCAGGGTAGTTGTCGCGCCACTGCCCGATGGCCCTTCCCCGCTCGATATCCTTGGTCGAGCACTTCAGCCGGGTGAGCAAGGATGCCGGATCACCCGCGAGATAGGCGGTAACGAGCACCGGATCGCGCGGCAGCTCGTCCACCGCCCCGAAAATACCGCTCCCCGCTCCCCGCTCCCGGATCTCCGGCAGCCAGATCCGCGCCGCTCCCACCTCCACCCACAGTCGCAGCAGCTTCGACACCCTGCCCGCCGTCCTGATGCCCTTGAACCACTCGTCCCGCACCCGCTCGGCCGACAGCTGCGCTAGTCCCTGGACGTTGGCCTTGGCGGCTTCGAGGGTACGCGGGTGGATGCGGAACTCGAACCGCGCGCTGAAGCGCAGGGCCCGCAGGATCCGCAGGTAGTCCTCCTGAAACCGCCAGTTGGGGTCGCCCACCGAGCGGATCAGCTTGGCTTCGAGGTCGTCGGCGCCGTTGAACGGATCGCGCCACTCGTGCCGGATCGGATGATAGGCGATCGCGTTGATCGTGAAGTCGCGCCGCGCTAGATCATCCATCAGCGACACGCCGAACTCCACCACGGCGTGGCGGCCGTCCGTCTTGATGTCCTTGCGGAACGTGGTGACCTCGTGCTGCCGGCGGTCGCCGTCAAGCACGGCGACCGTGCCGTGCTCGATTCCCACGGGCACCGTGCGCTTGAACAGCCGCTGCACCTCGGCGGGCGGTGCCGCCGTGGTGAGGTCGAAGTCGTGGTTCTCGAGCGCGAGCAGATTGTCGCGGATCGCGCCGCCCACGCACCACGTCTCGTAGCCGGCGTCTTCAAGCTTCCGTGCAATCCGAAGGACCTCGTCCGGGATCGGCAGACGATCCGGGAACGTCATACGGTGCGGAATGGAGAATGCGGCATTGGATTCATCCGCACAGCACGCTCCCGCCGTTCACGTTGAGGACCTCGCCCGTGATGTGGCGCGCCAGGTCGCAACACAGGAACACGATCGGGCCGGCGCAGTCCGCGGCACTGGCCACCCGACCGAGGGGGATGGTCCGTTCGATCTCCCGCTTCCCCCGTCCCCCGTCCCGGGCATACGGCTGCTCCGCCATCTCCGTATCCACCCATCCCGGGGCGACGCAGTTCACATTGATGCGACGCGGGGCCAGCTCGATCGCGAGCGACTTGGTAAGCGCGATCACCGCGCCCTTGGCGGCCGCGTAGTCGGCATGGAACGCCTCGCCGCGCTGGCCCGCGGTGGACGACACCAGCACGACCTTGCCGCCGTCCGGCAGCCGCGGGACGCCGGCGCGGCACACGTACAGCACGCTGTCGAGATTGGCCCGGCGCGTCTCCTCCCACTGCGCGTCGCTCAGCTCGGCCACGGCCACGTCGTCGGGCGGCCAGATCCCGTGGTTCACGATCAGCACGTCCAGCCCGCCCAAAGCCTGCACCGCTTCGCCCACGGCGCGTTGGGCCGCGACCGGATCTCCCAAGTCACCGGCGATACTGACCGCCCGACCGCCCGTCCGCCCGACCGCTTTGCAGGTCTCCTCCGCGTCCTCCCTGCGGCGCCGGTACCCCACGGCGACGGTGCATCCGGCCTGCGCCAGCAGCAACGCCGTCGCCCGCCCGATGCCACGACTTCCCCCGGTGACGAACGCACGCTTGCCTTCGAGGGAAATCACAGCCCCAGCGCCTCCTCGACCATCGCACACACGATGTGCTCTACGGCGAGGTGCAACTCCTGGATGTGTGACGTCTCATCGGAAGGTACGACGAGATAGTGGTCTGCGAGACTTTTCAGGGCCCCACCACCCTTGCCCAGCAGGGCAACGACCTTCACACCCTTGACCTTCGCCGCCTGAGCGGCGCGAAGCGTATTGGGACTCTCACCGCTCGTAGAGTGCAAGACGAGCACGTCCCCGGAACGGGCCAGCGCTTCGACCTGGCGCGCGAAGATCTCGTCGTACCCCAGGTCGTTGGCGCACGCCGTGAGGAGCGAGGTGTCGGTGGTGAGGGCCACGGCGCGGAGCGCGGGGCGGTTGGACTGGTATCGCACCACGTATTCGGTGGCGAGATGCTGCGCGTCGGCCGCGCTGCCGCCGTTGCCGGCGAAGAACAGGGTCCCCCCCGCCCGCAGCGCGGCGACGTAGGTATCCACGATCGTGGCGATCGTATCCGCGTGCTGCTCTCCGACCCGCGCGGCGAGCGCCGCCAGGGCGTCGAGCCCCGCCCGGGCCTGCTCGGCAGGGGTCACTGCGCCAGCGCCTCTACCAGCGCCCGGAGATGCGCCTCCGCCCCCGACGAGCCATGCTCCTCGACCGCGGTCCCGACCACCACGAAATCCGCGCCCGCCGTCCGCGCGGCCCGCACCTGCTGCGCCGTCCGGATGCCTCCGCCCACGAACAGCGTGAGCCCCGGGACCGCGGCGCGGCACGCGCCGATCACGCTGGCGTCCACCGGATGCGGCGCGCCGCTCCCGGCGTCGAGGTAGATCGCCTGCATGCCGATGAGCCGCGCCGCGGTCGCGTGCGCCGCGACGAGCTCGGGCTTGTCCGCCGGCAGAGGGCGGGTCTGGCTCACCGCTTCCACGCTCGTGACCCGGCCTCCGTCCACGAGGATGTAGCCCGTCGACAGGGTGGGGACCGGATGGCGCGTCAGGAACGGCACGGCGCGCACGTGCTCCTCGATCAGGTACTGCGGATTCCGCCCGGAGACGAGCGACAGGAACAGCACGAGGTCCACCTCGGCCGTCAGCTGCAGGGCCGACCCCGGGAACAGCGCCACGGGCAGGCCGGTCGCCGCCTCCCGGATCGCCCGTGCCACGCGCTCGGTGTCCTGCGTGCCGTCGAACGACGAGCCGATCATCAGCCCCGCGGCGCCGGCCTGCTGCGCGGTCCGCGCCACGGCTCCCGCCTCCACCGGTGCGGTGCGGCTGGGGTCCACCAGCACCAGCAGTCCCGGTCGCCGCTCGAGCAGCCCCTTCACCGCCCACCCTCCGCCACGCGATCGGCGAGCGCACTCAACCCGCCGGCGTCGGCCTCCGCTTGAGCCTCGAACGCGTAGGTGACGAACGCGTCGGCCGCGAGCAGATCGAGTGCCAGCTCCCGTCCGCCCTCCGGGCGGCGGGCCACACGCGCCAACGCCTGCTCCCCGAGGTGTGCCAGGTGGTCCGGCAGCCGCAGGTCGGCGTCGGCCAGCGCCGCCGCGAGGTGGGTGAGCAGCGCCTCCGGCGGCGCCGGGCGCCGCGCCTCGAGCCAGGCAAGCAATTCGCGACGGGTCATCGGCCGAGCAGCCTCGCCACGATCGCCGCCGCCCGCGCTCGCGCCTCGCCCAACTTCGCGGCATCGCCCGCGCCGGCGGACGCGAAATGGGGCCGGCCGCCGCCCTTGCCGCCGCTCACCGCCGCGATCGCGCTGGCGATCTCTCCAGCCTTGACTCCCTGGGAGATCAGGTCGTCGGTCACGGCGACGTGGATGCCCGCACGCTCTCCGTTCGTAAACAGGATCGAGATCGCGTGCGTGTGGCTCGCCCGGAACGCATCCATCACGAGCCCGATCTGATCGCGGTCCTCGAGATCCGAGTCGGCAATGTGCACCTCCACATCCCCTATCTTTTCGACCCTTTCCCCTTCCCCCTTCCCCGTTCCCCCTTTGAGCAGCTCCTCCACCCGCTTCTCGAGCTTCCGATTCTCCTCGAGCAGCTGCTCGATCCGGCGCACCAGATGCTCGGGTTGCGTCTTCAGGGCGCCCGCCGCTTGCTCGAGCTCTCCATCCACGCGTCGAATCAGCGCGTAGGCCCCCGGACCGGTCACCGCCTCGATGCGCCGCACGCCGGCCGCTGCGCCCGTCTCGTGCGTGAACCGGAACAGCGCGATCTGCCCCGTGCTCGGCACGTGCGTCCCGCCGCACAGCTCGACCGAGACACCGGGCACGTCCACCACGCGCACGATGTCCCCGTACTTCTCGGTGAAGAACGCCATCGCGCCCGCGGCGATCGCTTCTTTGTATTTCATCTCGCGGGTCGTGACGGGGAGGTTCTCCCAGATGTGGCGGTTCACTTCCTCCTCGATGCGCGCGAGCGTCGCGTCGTCCACCGGCCCGTGATGGGCGAAGTCGAAGCGCAGCCGCTCGGGGGCCACCACCGAGCCCTGCTGGCGCACGTGCGGGCCGAGCAGCTTGCGGAGCGCGGCGTGCACGAGGTGGGTCGCCGTGTGGTTGCGCTCGATGTTCTTGCGCCGCAGCTCGTCCACCTGGGCCAGCACCGCCGCCGGCTCGAACTCATGCTCGAAGCGTCCGACGACGGCGCTCACGCCGTCCACTTTCTCGACCCCGTCCACATCGAGCGTCCAGCCGTCCCCCTTCACGCGCCCCGTGTCGCTCACCTGGCCGCCCGATTCGGCGTAGAACGGATTCTCCTCGAGCACCACTTCCACCACGTCCTGCGACTGGCGAAACTTGAGCACCTCGGTCTCGGCCCGCGTCATTTCGTAGCCCACCCACTTCTGCTTCCGCTTGGGCTTCACCGCGCGCCATTCGCCGCTGCGCTGCACGTGCACGGCCGGGCCTTCCCCGGCCTTGCTGCGGCGCAACGCGTCGTGCGAGCGGCTGCGCTGCCGCTCCAGCTCACGCTCGAACCCCGCGACGTCCACCGTCTGGCCGCGCTCGAGAGCGATGATCTGCGTCAGATCGATCGGGAACCCGTAGGTGTCGTACAGCTTGAACGCCTCGGCCCCGGAGAGCGCCTGCGCGTTCTTCAACTCCTCGAGCCGCTCCAGGCCCCCTTCGATCGTGTCGAAGAAGCGCTCCTCCTCGGCCCGCGTCACGGTCTCCAGGTGGGCCCGCTTGGCGGCGAGCTCTGGATAGACCCCGCCCAGGACGCCCTCGACCGTGCGGACCAGGTGGACGAGCGTCGGCTCGCGGCGCCCCAGCAGCCAGGCGTGGCGCACGGCGCGGCGCAAGATGCGGCGCGCCACATAGCCGCGCCCTTCGTTCGACGGGTACACGCCGTCCGCCAGCAGGAACGCCACGGCCCGGGCGTGATCGGCGAGCACGCGATACGACGCGCCGCCGGGCCCGCGATCGTACTTCTTCCCCACCACCTCCACCGCACGCTCGATGATCGGCGTGAAGAGATCGGTGTCGAAGTTCGAGGGTACCCCCTGCATGACGGCCGCGACGCGCTCGAGACCGGCGCCGGTGTCCACCGAGGGAGCGGGGAGCGGGGAGCGGGACCCATCGGCCTGCTGGTCAAACTGCATGAACACGAGGTTCCAGATCTCGAGCAGTTGGCCCGCTTCACTGAGCCGGAGGAAGTCATCGAGCGAGGGACTGCTCCCCGCTCCCCGCTCCCTGACGTCGACCAGCATCTCGGAACACGGCCCGCACGGCCCCGCCTCCCCCATCTGCCAGAAGTTGTCCTTATCGCCGAGTCCGTAGATCCGCGAGTCGGAAATACCGGTGAGCTTGCGCCACAACCCGCGCGCCTCGTCGTCCGTGTGGTGCACCGTCACGTACAGTCGGGCCGGATCGATCCCGAGCCAATCCTTCCCCGTCACCCACTCCCACGCGTACGCGATGGCGTCGTGCTTGAAATAGTCGCCGAACGAGAAATTCCCGAGCATCTCGAAGAAGGTGTGGTGCCGCGCCGTGTGGCCTACGTGCTCCAGGTCGTTGTGCTTCCCGCCCGCGCGCACGCACTTCTGGCACGTCACCGCCCGCGTGTAGTCCCGTCGCTCGAGCCCCTGAAACACCCGCTTGAACTGCACCATCCCGGCGTTGGTGAAAAGCAGGGTGGGGTCGTCCGCGGGGACCAGCGAGGCGCTCGGGACCTCCTGGTGTCCCCGGGCGGTGAAGAACGCGAGGAACTTGCGACGGATTTCCGCGGCGGTCATGGGGGTGAATATACTGCCCCGCGGCGAGCAACTGAAAGGCTAGCTAGGAGTTATCCGAGTCGGCGTCACCCGCACAGCTCTTCGATCAGGGCCCTTACCTGCGGCCCGGCGTAGCCGCGACGCATCAGGAAGGCGAGGAGGCGGCGCCTGCGCACCAGAGGCGGGAGCCCGTCCAGCTGCCGGGCGCGCTTGACCGCCACCGCGCGCGCTTCCTGCCGGGGGTCGATGTCCTCGTCGTCGAGCGCCTGCCGCACCGCGTCCTCCGCGGTGCGGCGCTCCACTCCCTGCGCCAGCAGATCCTGGATGAGGCGCGCCGGGCCCTTGCCACGCGTCGCGCGGAGCGCCGCGTATTGCTCGGCGAACCGCCGGTCGTCGAGCAGGCCGCGGGCCGCCAGCCGCTCGAGGGCCGCATCCACGGCGCGCGGGGGATGTTGTTTCTTCACGAGACGCCGCTGCAGGTCGCGCCGGGCGTGCGCCCGGCGGGCAAGCGCGCGCAAGGCCGCGCGCTCCGCGGCCTCGACGTCGGCGAGCTCGCGCAACCGCTCGAGCACAGCCGGTGCGAGCCCGGCGCCCAGCCGCAGACCGAGCGGCTCGAGCACCGCCGCCGGCAGCGAAGCGAATCGCCCCCGGTCCACCTCGACCAGCCGGTAACCCGGCTGGCGTGGATCGGGGGCGAGGCCGGTGAGCGTCGGCACTCACTCCTCGGGGGAAGGGGCCTCCTCGTCGGCCGCCACCGGGGCGGCCTTCACGCCGAGGTGCTCCTTCACCTTCGCCTCGACTTCCAACGCGAGATCGGGGTGATCCTTCAAGTACAGCTTGGCGTTTTCGCGCCCCTGCCCGATCCGCTCCTTGCCGTAACCATACCACGCGCCGGACTTCTCGATGATCCCAGCCTCCGCCGCGATGTCCACCAACAGCGACTCGTGGCTGATGCCCTCGTCGAACATGATGTCGAACTCGGCCTGACGGAACGGCGGGGCCACCTTGTTCTTCACCACCTTCACGCGCACGTGGTTCCCGATCACCACCTCGCGCTCCTTCACCGGACCGATGCGCCGCATGTCCAGCCGCACCGACGCGTAGAACTTGAGCGCCCGGCCGCCCGTGGTCGTCTCCGGGTTGCCGAACATGACCCCGATCTTCTCGCGCAGCTGATTGATGAAGACGACGGAGGTGCGCGAGCGGTTGATCGCGCCGGCGAGCTTGCGGAGCGCCTGGCTCATGAGGCGCGCCTGCAGGCCGGGAAGCGAGTCGCCCATCTCTCCCTCGATCTCGGCCCTGGGAACGAGCGCGGCGACCGAATCGATCACCACCACGTCCACCGCTCCGGAGCGCACCAAGATCTCCGTGAT
This sequence comes from Gemmatimonadota bacterium, assembly GCA_041482275.1. Taxonomy (GTDB): domain Bacteria; phylum Gemmatimonadota; class Gemmatimonadetes; order Gemmatimonadales; family GWC2-71-9; genus AG41. Next base: position 17,812 of record JBGPDL010000006.1, read on the forward strand.
CTCGAGCCCCTGCTCGCCGGTGTCCGGCTGCGAGACGAGCAGGTTGTCGATGTCCACGCCGAGCTTCTTCGCGTATTCCACGTCGAGCGCATGCTCCGCGTCGATGTACGCAGCCGCGCCACCTTGGCGCTGCGCGTTCGCAACGATGTGCAGCGCCAACGTGGTCTTACCGCTCGACTCGGGCCCGAAGATCTCGGTGACGCGGCCGCGCGGTATCCCGCCGATCCCGATGGCCGCATCCAGATTGATGGCGCCCGTCGGAATCACCTCCACCCGCACGCGGGGGGAATCCGCCCCCATCCGCATGATCGCACCCTTGCCGCAGGTCTTCTCGATCTGCGCGATGGCCAGGTTCAGGGCCTTCTTGCGCTCGTCCGAGAGCTGCGCGACTTCCTTTTCGGCCGCCATGAGTGTCCTCGACATGGGTTGGGAGCCTCCGCATGAGAGGCCCGAATATATACCGAAACCGGGCCTATCGCCACCCGGGGCGGAACGCGTCGGTCAAATGCTCCAACTTCCCGTCCATGATCGCAATGCAGTCGAAGCGGTAGATGTCGGCGGGCTGCCCGAACCGGTCCACCCACACGCGGGCGACTTTGACGAGCTCGCGCCGTTTGGCGCCGGTGACCGCCTCGAGCGGGCTTCCGAACGCCGTGCCGCGCCGCGTTTTCACTTCGACGAAAGTCACCAGGTCCCCTTGGCGGGCGATCAGGTCGATCTCCGCGTGGCCCACGCGAAACCGGTGTGCCACGATGTGGCACCCGCGCGACAGGAGGTAGCGGATCGCCTGCTCCTCGCCCGCAAGGCCCCGCTTGTGGCGCTCGTCCAGCCACTGCTCCGGGTCGCTGCGCAGTCCCCCCTTCACGTTGCAACCTAACGGGTCGGCCGGCGCGCGGCGTAACCGGATCGCTGCGAGCGGTGGCCATTCAATGCGGAATTCGCAGTGCAGAATGCGGAATGTCAGGCGAGCGTCGCTCGGCGAACGACCTCTCACGGCAATCCCGCGTTCCGCATTCCACATTCCGCATTCATTCCCTCCCGCCGATCTCATCCAGCTCCTCGAGGCCGACGAGCACGTCGCGCGGCTTCGATCCGTTCGCCGGGCCGAGGATGCCGGCCAGCTCCAGCTGGTCGATGATCCGGGCGGCTCGGCCGTACCCGATGCTCATGCGCCGCTGCAACAGCGACGTCGAGCCGAGCTGGTTCTGGATGCAGACTTCGGCCGCCTGCCGGAACAGGGAGTCGCGCTCGCCCGGGGTGCCCTCCTCCCCCGTCCCCCGTCCCTCCTCCCCGGCCTTCTCCGCTTCTTCCAGCGCCGTCACCTGTTCGCCGATACTCGCGCCCACGGGGGCGGCCACCTGCGCGGCGTGTGCCTGGTACCACTCCATCAGCCGCTCGGTCTCGTCGGTCGAGATGAATGCGCCCTGCACGCGCAACAGGTCGCTCTTGCCCGGCGGCAAGAACAGCATGTCGCCGTTGCCGAGCAGGGTCTCGGCGCCGTTCTGGTCGAGGATGGTGCGGCTGTCCACCTTGGCCGAGACGCGGAACGCGATGCGGCAGGGAAAGTTCGCCTTGATGAGCCCGGTGATGACGTTCACGGAGGGACGCTGGGTCGCGAGCACCAGGTGGATGCCGATGGCCCGCGCCTTCTGCGCCAGCGTCGCGAGCGGCGTCTCGATCTCCCCCTGCACCGTGAGTATCAGGTCCGCGAGCTCGTCCACCACGAGCACGATGTAGGGGAGGATCCCACCCGCGTACTCCCCGTCCAGCGGCAGCTCCTTCTGGATGCCGGCCTGCGTCACCAGCGTCTCGCGCGGACCCTTGAGCGGCTTCCGCTCTTCCACTTTGCGGTTGAAGTCCACGATGTTGCGCGCGTGGTTGGCGTGCAGCAGCCGGTAGCGCCGCTCCATCTCCCACCCCGCCCATTTGAGCACGCTCGCGGCCTTGTGATGGTTGGTCACCACCGGCAGCCCCAGGTGCGGCAGCGCTGCGTACATCGATAGCTCGACCATCTTCGGATCGATCATCAGCAGCTTGAGCTTGTCGGGCGGGTGCGTATAGATCAGGCTCGTGATGATCGTGTTGATACAGACCGATTTCCCGGAGCCCGTGACGCCGGCGATCAGGAGGTGCGGCATCTTGGCCAGGTCGGCGACCACCGGCTCGCCTTCCAGGTTCTTGCCGAGGGCGATCGGCAGGGCGCGCGTCGCGCGGTGGTACTCACCGCCCTCGATCAGGTCGCGCACGTGCACCATCCGCGGCAGCGGGTTCGGCACCTCGATGCCAACGGCTGCTTTGCCGGGAATGGGCGCCACGATGCGAAGCGACGGGGCGCGCATCGCCAGTGCCAGATCGTCGGCGAGGGCGGCGATGCGACCGACCTTCACGCCCGGCCCCGGCGCCACCTCGTACTGGGTCACCACCGGCCCGACGGTGCGGCCGAGGATCGAGCCTTCGACCCGGAACGTCTGCAGTGTCTCGATGAGCTTCCGCCCCATCTGATCGATCTGCGCGAGGCCAGCGTCGCCGTCCTCCGGCGGCGCGGGCGTCAGGAGATCGATGGGGGGGATGAGGACGCCGGCCGGCACCGGCGGGGGCTTGGGCGGCGGCGTCCCTTTCGACTTGCGGGTCTTCTCAGCCAGGGAACGGGGAGCGGAGAGCGGTTCCTTCCGATCCCGTGCGACCCGGTCGTTCTCCGAGGCCGCCATCTTGGGCGTCTCCCGCTTCGGCGCCCTCGCCGCGGCGGAGGGTCCCATTCCCCGCTCCCCGCTCCCCGTTCGCAGTACCACCAGCGGGTGCCATCCGACCGTCAGCAACCCTAGCGCCGACAGGGCGAATAGCCCCGCCAGCGTACCGCCGGCGGTCCCGATGGCCTGGTGGACGCCGTGCGCGAGCAGCGCGGGCGCCATCCCCACGAGCTTCTGCGTGGGCCCCCATGCGGCGTAGTCGGGCGGAAAGGTCGCTCCCGTCACCGTGCCGATGCCGTAGGGGATCAGCAGGATCAGCCCGGCGCCCAGCAGCGCCGCGCGGGGAGCGGACAGGCTTCCCAGACGCTCGAACGCCGCGAGCGCCCAACCGACGCCAAGCAGCGGTAGCAGCACCGATCCCACGCCCAGCACGCGCCACAAGAGCGAGCCGATCTGGTCACCCCAGCTTCCCGTGATGGGCAACCGCAGCAGGGTGAGTCCGAGAAACAACCCGACCACGAGCGCGCCGATGCCGATCAGCTCCTGGCGCACCTTCGGGTTCATGTGATGCGGCGGTCCGCGTAGCTGGGCACGACGTCGAAGCGGTCCGGCCGGGCGGCGAACGCGACGTCGGCCGCAAGATCGACCTCGGCGAGCTGGCGCGCGGCCTCCGACTCTTCCAGGGCCTCCAACCATCCCGCGAACTCGGCTGTGAGGGCGACGGCGGCCCGGGCGGCGTCGTTGAGCACGACCTTACGGATGCCCCGCTTCACGGCCTTGATGAGCCGGCCGGCCGTATAGCCGTCCTCCGCCGCAAACTGCCTTTCCCGCCCGGCGCACACGATGACAAGATCGCCGCGCTCAGCCAGGATCGTCCGCGCCCGCGCGGCCAACGCCTTGAAGTTCGCCGGGGCGCCCACCAGCACCGGGTCGCCTCCCTGTGCCGCCACGAGGGCCGGTGTGCCGTTGGTCGTCGCGAGCACGATGGTCTTGCCCGCGACCGCCGCCGCGGTCATCTCGCGCGGCGAATTGCCCAGCGCGAACCCTTCGATCTTCACGCTCTTGCGCTCGCCCGCCAGGAGCACCCCGTCCTTCTCGAGGTTCGACGCCAGCCGGACCGCTTCCTCCGAGCTGGCGGCCGGAATCACCGCCTTGGCGCCGTTCGCGAGCGCCGTGATGACAGTGGTGGTCGCGCGCAGCGCGTCGATCACGACGACGCCGCGGCCGGCCAGATCTCCCGCGACGAAGCCGAGCGGCGTGAAGTGGACGTCGATCTTCATGCGGGTGGCTGCAACAGCTGGGGCTCGCGCTCGAGGAACTTGGTGTCCACGCGGCCGGCGATGAAGTCGGGATGGCGCATGACCCGACTGAGAAACGGGATGGTCGTGGTCACGCCTTCAATGATAAACGAGTCGAGCGACTGTCGCATGCGGGCGAGCGCCTCCGCGCGGCTGTTACCGTGCACGATCAGCTTGGCGAGCAGGGAGTCGTAGTACGGCGGCACCGTGTACCCGGCGTAGATGTGCGTGTCGACCCGGACGCCGGGGCCTCCCGGCGGGTGGTACACGGTGATCGTGCCGGGGCTCGGTTGAAAGTTCCGGGACGGGTCCTCCGCGTTCACGCGACACTCGATGGCGTGGCCGCGCAGCCGGTTGCCGTTCATCACGAACGAGAGCGGCTCCCCCGCAGCCACCCGGATCTGCTCCTTCACGAGATCGAAGTTGGTGCACATCTCGGTGACGGGGTGCTCCACCTGGATTCGGGTGTTCATTTCCATGAAGTAGAAGGAGCCGTCCTCGTCGAGCAGGAACTCGATCGTCCCCGCCCCGACGTATCCGATGGACTCCGCGAGCCGGACGGCCGCGTCGCCGATGTCTTGCCGCAGTGTATTGTCCACGGCGGGGCTGGGGGCTTCCTCGATCAGCTTCTGGTGGCGGCGCTGCACCGAGCAGTCGCGCTCGCACAGGTGCATCACCCGCCCGTGGGTGTCGCCCATGATCTGGATCTCGATGTGGCGCGGCCGCGCGAGGTACTTCTCGAGGTACACGCCGTCCGACCCGAACGCGGCGAGGGCTTCCTGCTTGGCGAGCGAGAAGCTCTGAGCGAACTGCTCGTCGTCCTGCGCCACCCGCATGCCCTTCCCGCCGCCCCCCGCCGCCGCCTTGATGATCACGGGAAAGCCGATTTTCTGGGCGATCTTGAGCCCCGACTCCACGTCGTCCACGGGGCCGGGGGAACCGGGGACCGTGGGCACCTTGAGCTTCTGCGCCAGCTTCCGCGCCGCAGCCTTGTCGCCCATCTGCCGGATCTGCTCGCCGGTCGGACCCACGAAGGTGATGTTCGAGGTGCGCACGATATCGGCGAACTCGGCGTTCTCGGCCAGGAAGCCGTACCCCGGGTGAATCGCGTCCGCCCCGGTGATTTCCGCGGCGGCGATGATGCGCGGGATGTTCAGATAGCTGTCGCGGGAGGGAGCGCGCCCGATGCACACGTCGTCGTCGGCAAAGCGCGTGTGCAGGCTGTCCCGGTCGGCCTCCGAGTACACGGCGACCGTCGAGATGTCGAGCTCCTTGCACGCGCGGATCACCCGCAGGGCGATCTCCCCGCGGTTCGCGACCAGCACCTTCTTGAACATCAGGGCGTGATTTCGTCGTGCAGCCCGGCCGGGGCCGTGCTGCCGCCGAACGCCTGGCTCTCGCCCGAGTCCACGCCCGACACTTTCAGCGCGAACTCGCTCGGGTTCGTGGCGTAGAAGATCGCGCTCTCGTAGCTCACCATCCCCTGTTCGTACCAGTAGAACAGCGACTGGTCGAAGCTCTGCATGCCGTATTGCACCGAGCCTTGCGCGATCAAGTCGGGAATGCTGAGCGACTTCGTGAGATCGCGCATGTTCTCCTGGACCGCCGCGGTATTGATCAGCACCTCGGCCGCGGGCACCCGCCCCTTGCCGTCCTTGCGCGGCACCAGGCGCAGCGACACGATCGTCTGCAGCGCGGTCGACAGGAGGTGACGGACCTCATCGTGCTGATGCGGGGGAAAGAACGAGATCACGCGCGTGATCGTCTGCGTCGCGTCGGTCGTGTGCAACGTCGAAAACACCAGGTGCCCGGTGTCCGCCGCCTTGAGCGCGGTGTCGAGCGTCTCCATGTCCCGGATCTCGCCGATCAGGATCACGTCGGGTGCCTGCCGCAGCACATGGCGCAGGGCCGCGTTGAACGAGAGCGTGTCGTTGCCCACCTCGCGCTGCGAGATGTTCGCCAGGTTGTCGCGATGGAGGAACTCGATGGGATCCTCGATCGTGATGATGTTGACGCGCCGGTTCGTGTTGATGTGGTTGATCAGCGCCGCCAGCGCCGTGGACTTTCCCGACCCCGTCACCCCGGTCACCAGCACCAGCCCGCGCGGCCGCAGCGCGATCTCCTCGAGCACGGCCGGGAGGTTCAGGTCGCGGATCGTCTTCACTTCGTAGGGAATCGCCCGGAAGGCAAACGCCACGGTGCCGCGCTGTTGGTAGACGTTGGTGCGGAACCGTCCCACCCCCGGTACCCCGATCGCGAAATCCGCCTCCTTGTGCTCGGCGAACTCCTTCACCTGACGCGGGGTCATGATCTGCTCGGCGAGCGACTTCAGCTCCTCCGGCTTCAAAGGCGTCGTATCGAGCGTCACCAACTCGCCGTTCACTCGGATGGTCGCCGGCCGGCCCACTTTGAGGAGCAGGTCCGAAGCGTTGCGCTGGACCATCTGCGTGATGGCCCCCTTGAAGTTGAAGGTCGCTTGGCCGGTCTGGGGAGCTTCAGCCATGGGGGTCCACCCGGAAGAGGGGCTGTCCGAACTCCACGGGCTGCGCGTTCTCCACCAGGACTTCCCGCGCCACCCCGGCGACCTCGGACTCGATCTCGTTCATGATTTTCATCGCTTCGATGATGCACACCACCTGCCCGGTCGCGACCCGGGAGCCCGCCTTGACGTACGGTTCGGCGCCGGGCTCGGGGGCGGAGTAGAACGTCCCGACCATGGGTGATTTGATCTCGACCAGATGGGACGGGGAAGCGGCCGGCGGCGCCGCCCCGGCGGCAAGGGCGTGCGGCCCCGGAAACTGTGCCTGAGCCACCACCACCTGCCCTCCACCCCCGGCGTTCGCGACCACCCCGGCTTTCGACACCCGAACGGACGACCAGGCCCCGAACAGGCCCCGGCGCACCTCGATGGCCCCAAGCTCGGGCGCGTCCTTCAGGATCTGCACCAACTGCGCGATGATATCGAGCTTCATGGGTCCCAAAGTTACACGAGCTCCACGAGGTCCGTCAGCCCGTCGGAGAGCAGCTCCGCCGGCCTGCCGTCCGGCGCCAGGTGAACGTCGTCCTCGATGCGCACGCCGCCCTCGCCCGCGAGGTACACGCCGGGCTCGATCGTCACCACCGCGCCCGCGGGAAGCGCATCGAGGTTGATCTTGGAGAGTCGGGGTGCCTCGTGAACCTCGAGCCCGAGCCCGTGGCCGAGCGAGTGACCGAACGCCTCACCGAAGCCGCGCGCGGCGATCGGGTCGCGCGCCAGCGCGTCCGCATCCCGCCCGCTCATCCCTGCATACACACCGCTGCGGGCCCGCCGCTGCGCCTCGTGCACCAGGCCGTACAGCACGCGCTGCCGATCGCTGGCCCGGGCGCCCACGACCACGGTGCGCGTGATGTCCGCGCAATAGCCGTCCACCTGAGCCCCGAAGTCTAGCAGCAGCCATTCGCCCGCCGCCACCGTCCGCGCGGTCGACCGCGCGTGGGGCAGCGCGCTCCGTGGTCCGGACGCCACGATCGTAGCAAACGGATGTCCCTCGCTGCCCAGTCGTCGCAACGTGCCCTCGAGCGTCCCCGCGATGGCGAGCTCGGTCATGCCGGGCCGCACCTGGACGAGCGTCTGTCGCAGCGCTTCACCGGCGAGCAGCGCCGCACTCCGGATCGCCGCGACCTCGCCCGCGTCCTTCGCCGCGCGCAGCCGCTCCACCAGCTCCGTCGTCGCTCGCCAGCGCCACGCCTTCCCGGCGTCGGCGAACCGCCGCGCTTCGTGCACCGACAGGGCGTGCGCCTCGTAGCCGAGTTCGGACAACGGGCCGAGCGTGGCCAGCTCCTTGAAGAACCGGTCCCACACGCTCGTGCTCTCGACTTCGACTCGCGCCACGGCACCCGCCTCGGCGCGCGCCTGCTCGTCGTAACGGAAATCCGTCACGAGCAGGACATCCGCTCGGGTGACCGCGACCAGCGCCGCCGAGCCCGAGAACCCCGTCAGGTACCGGATGTTGGCGCGGGACGAGACGAGCAACCCGTCCAACGCTTCCGCTTCCAGCGCCCGCACCAGCGCTTCTTGGCGCGCCCGCCGCCGGTCAGGCGCCATGGCGGGCCTGGAGATAGCCAACCAGGCCCTCGAGTCCCAGCCGGTAACTCTCGGCGCCAAATCCGGTCACCAGGCCCAGCGCCGCGTCCGCGAGGACTGAATGGCGCCGCTCCGGCTCGCGGGCGAAGATGTTCGACAGATGGACTTCGACAAAAGGCACGCGCACCGCGAGCAGCGCGTCCCGCACCGCCAAGCTCGTGTGCGTGAACGCGGCGGCGTTGATCACCAGTCCGTCCGCCTTCCCCTGGAGTCGCTGGATCGCATCCACCAGCTCGCCCTCGTGATTGGTCTGCGTCCACGACAGCTCGACGCCGAGCCCCCGCGCCCGCTCGCGGGTACGCGCTTCGATCTCGGCGAGGGTGGTCCGGCCGTACAGCTCCGGCTCACGCTCGCCCAGCAGATTCAGGTTCGGGCCGTTCAACACGGCGATGTGCACTAGGACTTGAGGCCTTTGAGCCAGGATTGGAACTGGTCGAGGTCGCCCTCGTCTTCCACCGGCGGTAGCAGCTTTGCGCCGGAGGTGCGGTTCGGCGCCTTGGGTGGGGCGCCGCTCCCTCCGGCCGAGCCGCCGCCCGCCCCGGCCTCGGGTCCCGGGCTGAAGAACTGGTCGAACGAGAACCCCCCGCTCGCGGGGGGAGCGGCGGCCGGCTCGGCAGCGTGCCCCGCCGGTGCCTCCGCCGCCGGCAGCGAGCTGTGCACGCCCTCGTCGCCGAACACTTCGTCGAGCGATATGCTGTCGGCCGCAAGGCGAGTCGCCTCGCCCGGCGCGTCGATCCCGGGCTCGGGCTCCGCATCCACGGCGGTCGCCGCGAACGCGCCGTCGAGCGGCGACCCACCGGATGGCGGCGGCTCGGCCGCCGGCGCCCCGGGCCGCCCCGCCAGAATCCTCCGGAGAAACGCCTGAACCGACTCTCCCGTCCCGCCGCCCGTCAGTGCGTCGACCCGCGCGCGCAGCCGGGCATCGCCGGGCCGCTGCGCCAGCAGCGCGTGGTATACGCGCAGCGCGTCGTCCTGGTGGCCCTGCCGGAGATACAGCTCTGCCATCGTTTCGGTGAGCACCGGCTCGGCGCGCGACAGCGCGGCCGTATCGGCCGCCCCGTCGTCGTCCGAGAGCGCGACCGCGGCGGGCGGTGGGGTCGGCGCTGGAGCCGCTGGAGCCGGCGGCGCGAACGGCGGGCCCACATCGTCCGGCATGATCAGCGGCAGGTCCACTGTCGGGAGCTCGTCGTCCGGCCCCGTGGCCTCGAGCGGCCCGGCGAACAGCGCGCTCTCGTATTGCGATTGCGCCAGCCCCTCGACCACCAGGTCCTGCGCCTCCAGCTCGACTTGTTCCTGCACCTCGAGCCCGTCCGCCCGGGCCGCGTCGTGCGCCACCGCGTTGAAGTCGAGCGTACCGTCGAACGTCTCGATGTCCGCCGGTGCCCCCTTCACGTGGAGAGGGGGCACGGTGGGACCTTCCGAAGCGTGTTCGATCACGAAGTCGGCTTGTGCGGCCTGCGGCGGCGGGGGCGGGGGCGGCGCCGGCGGCACAGCGGGCATGGGAGACAGCGTTTGCACCGGAGCGGGCACCATCCGCACCACGGGCTCCGGCGCGGCAGCCTGAGCCGCCTTGACCTTGGCCCGCGCCAGCGCCTCGGCGGCATCCCCGTTCATGGGATCGGCGTTCAGCAGCCTGCCGAACCACTCCACCGCTTCGTCGAAGCGGCCGCCCCGCTCGGCGATGTCGGCCAGAATCTTGAGCGCCAGCACGTTCTCCGGATCGAGCGCGAGCACTTTCCGGAATACCTCGGACGCGCCGGCATCGTTCTTCTGATCGATCAGGCAGCGCGCGTACACGATGTGCGCGCTGACGTAGTCGGGGTGCCGCTCCAGGCCGGCCTTGCACAGGTCGATAGCCCTATCTACTTCTCCCGCCTTACGATAGGCATCGGCCAGGGGGGCAAAGTTGCGTCCCTTGGGGTTCTCCAACCACCGCTTTTCCAGCTTTTCTATTTCGCTAGTGTAGGCCACGGGCTAAGTGGTTGGGGGAGTTGGACAAAGATAGTGTTTGCTCGGGCGCGCTGTCAATCTGACTCGCGCTCGCTCGCTTGAGTTTTCGCGTTGTCGTTTTTAGACTTATGCCCCTTCTCACCCCGTCTTCGTCGGGAGTCTGGTCCACTATGATGCGCGCGATGCGCGAAATCACGAAACCCGTCTTCTGGGTCGTGGCGATCTCTTTCATCGGCTGGATGGCGTACGGCCAGGTTTCGGACTTCGTCGCGGGCGGCAAGGACGTCGTCTTGAAAGTGGACGGCGCGGTGGTGCGATCGCAGCCGTTCCAGGCTCAGTATCAGACCATGCTCGAGCAGTACCGGCGCCAACAGGGCGGCGGGCGCCTCACGCGCGAGGACGAACGCCAGATCCAAGATCGCGTCGCGGATCAGTTCATCCAGAACATCCTGCTCGATCGGGCGTATCGGCGTCTGGGCATCACGATCTCGGACGAAGAGATCATCCAGTCCGCGAAAAGCTCGCCCCCGCCGCAGATCCTGCAGCAGGTGCTTCAGGACCCTACGTTCCAGACCAACGGCCAGTTCGACATCACGAAGTGGCAGCGCTACCTCGCGAGCGCCGCCCCGGAGTTCCGCGCCGAGATCGAGCGATTGTACCGCGAGTTTCTGCCGCAGCGCAAGCTCGAGGACTACCTCACGGCCGACGTCTACGTGTCCGACGCCAAGCTGTGGCGCATCTGGCGCGATCAGCACGAGTCGGTGACGGTCGCGTTGCTTGTCGTCCGGCCGGAGGACGTGCCGGACTCGCTGGCCCCGGTGAGCGATGCAGAGCTGGCGCAGTACTATGCGGCTCACCGGAACGACTTCAAGCGGCCGGCGGCGGCGTGGCTCAGGTACGTGGCGCTGCCCCGCATCCCGGACGGAGCGGACAGCGCCGCGGCTCTAGCGCACGTGCGCGCGTTGCGGGCGCGGATCACGAGCGGCAAGGCCAAGTTCGAAGACGTGGCGAAGCGGGAGTCGGCGGACTCGGGCAGCGCGGCGCGCGGCGGGGATCTCGGCTGGGTGAAGCGCGACGCCCCGGGGTTCGTGGCGCCGTTTGCAACCGCAATGCGCCGGCTCGCGCCGGGAACGCTCAGTGAGCCGGTGCTGACCGACTTCGGCTATCACGTGATCCGCGTCGACGCCGCCCAGGGCGACTCGGTTCACGTCCGGCACATCCTCGTGCCGATCGCCCTGCAGGGCAAACATCTCGACGCAGTGGACGCCCGTACCGACACGCTGGACCGCCTCGCGGCGGAGCAAACCGACGGTGCCCGGCTCGACACCGCGGCCCGCCGGCTCGGCCTGCCGTTCGCGCGCGCGCCGAGGCTCGTCCGGGGCGAGCGGATGACGCTCGGCCGCTCTACCGTCCCCGACGTCGGCGTGTGGGCGTTCGAGGCACGGCCCGGCGAAACGAGTCCGGTGATCGATGCCGCAGGGGCGAGCTATGTGTTCCGTCTCGACTCGCTCGAGGCGGAAGGCGTCCCGCCGCTCGCACAGATCCGCGCCCGCGTGCTCGGCGCGGCACGCTACGAAAAGAAGAAAGCGGTGACGCGCAAACGCGCGGAGCAGGCGGCCGCGTCTCTCCGCGACGCGGCGGATCTGGTCGCCGCCGGTCGGGCGCGCGGATACCAGCCCGAGAAGCTCGGCCCATTCACCCGCGTATCGGCGCCCGCCGAGTTCGCGCGCAACCCGATTGTGCTGGGTGTGGCCTTCGGGCTGCGGCCGGGGGAACGCAGCGGCGTGGTGGCGGGGGAGACCGGCTGTTTCGTGGTGCAGGGTCTGGCGCGGCACGCCGCCGACTCGGTCGCCTGGCTGAAGCAGCGCGTCGCCCAGCGCGACGCGCTGATCCGACCGATCGCGCAGGCACGGGTGCAGCAATACCTCGCCGCGCTGCGCGCTCAGGCGAAGGTGGTGGACCACCGCGAGGAGTTGTTCCGCCCCGCGGCGACCAGCGCGAGCTAGTCGCTCAGGCGCTTCGGGTCGCCGCCCGACGACAGCGAGCTGGACGTCGGCGGCTGCACGCCGCGCGGCGGTGCCGGCAGGTCGTCGCCGGTCGCGTCCTTGAGACTCCGCTTGAACTCCTTGATCCCCTGTCCGATCGACGATCCGATTTCCGGAATCCGCTTCGCGCCGAACACCAGGACCAGCACCAGCAGCAGGATCAGGATGTGGCTGAACGACAGGTCCCCGAACATGACTTGCCTCGCTTCAAAAGATCGACCGGGCGACGTAGTACGCGATCGCCACTCCCACGAGCGCGAGCAGCGAGACGTCCAATCCGATCGGCCCGAGCGTGATCGACACGACCAGGAGGTCCATGTGGACCGGCCCCAGTGTCGGGGTCACAGCCCACGTGAAGATCTCTTTCGCCGGCCCCTGCGGCAGGAAGCGGCGCAGGAGCGAGTGGACGAAGCCGCCGAGCACGAAGCCGGTCGCCAGCACGCCGAAGTAAAATAGCGGCCTGCGCGGGCCTTGCGCCACGGCTAGCTGCGCCGCTCCACGGCGTATGCAATGCTGTCGCGCAACGCGTCGCGCGCGGGCGACGGGGGCAGGACGTCCAACTCCGCGTCGGCCTGCTGGGCCAGCTCCAAGGCCCGGCGGCGGGCGTAGTCCAGCCCCCCGGTGGCAATAACGCGCTGGATCACCTCCGCCACCAGCGCGTCAGCAGGTTCCGGAGTGGTCATCAGCTCGCCCACCAGCCGCCGGTCGGCAGGAGTCATCGCGCCGAGCGCGGCGATCAGCGGCAGCGTGACCGTGTGCTCGCGCAGATCCCGCCCCGACGGCTTGCCCGTCACCGCCTCGCCGGCGGTGTAGTCGAGCAGGTCGTCGGCGATCTGGAAGGCCATGCCGAGCCGCATCCCGAACCGCGCGAGCGCCGCGCGGTATTCCTCCGGTGCGCGCAACGCGCCCACCTCGCACGCACCCGATAGGAGCGACGCCGTCTTGGCGCGAATCAGCTCGTCGTACTGGGTTTCGCCGTACGCCAGCTTGTCGTGCGCCTCGAGCTGCCGCATCTCGCCGATCGTCATTTCGTTCGTGACCCGCGCGAAGACGCGCAGCGGCGCGACATCGTCCAGGCGGACGAGCTCGATGATGGCGCGAGAGTACAGGTAGTCGCCCATGATCACGGCCACCTGGTGAGAGAACAGCGCGTTGACGGTCGGCATGCCGCGTCGCAGCACGGAGTGGTCCACCGAGTCGTCGTGGACCAGGGTCGCCAGGTGGATCAGCTCCACCACCGCCGCCAGCGTGACCGCGCGCGGGTCCTCCGCAAGCGCCGCCTGGCTCGAGAGCAGCAGCAACGTGGGACGGAACAGCTTGCCCTTCATCCGCAGCAGGTGTTCGTTGACTTCGGCGACGATAGGGAAGTCCGCGGCGATGATGCGCCGCAGCTCGTCGGCGACGCGGGCGAGCTCGGCCGCCACCGGCCGTTGCAGGTCCCGCAGCGCGACCGGAACGACTTGTTGGCTCACGTCACTTCGCCTTCGCGAGCGCCTTGGCGCGCTCGCCGACGTCCCGGAAGCGGATGTCCACCGCGAACACCCGACCGTACAGCTCGCGCGCCTCCACTCGCTTGCCCTGCTCCTCGAGGGCCCGGCCCAACCAGTACAAGATGCCGAGGCGCTCCTGGTCGCCCGACGCGGGCAGCTCGAGCGCGCGCCGCAGGATAGACTCCGCCACGACGTGCGCGCCCTTCTCCATGAAACACACACCCAGCGCCTCCGAGCTCCGCAACTTCCCCTCGGGGGAGCGCAACGCCTTCTGCAGCTGCGCGATCGCTTCGTCCAGCAACCCCATCTCCTTGAACGCCACGCCCAGGTCGTAGTGCGACTGGAAATCGCCCTCGTCGATATTCTCGTCGATCCCCTGCTTGAAGCGCGCGAGCATGTCCCGGAAATCCTGCTCCTCGTCGCCCGTGGGCTCCTCGTCGGCCACCTTCATGCGGGTGTCGCGCTCGGGCAGGTCGCTCGTGAGAATCATCGCTTCGAGATCCACGAAATCGCCTTCGTCCCCCGCTTCGTCCCGGACCTTCATTTTCGCGTCCCGGGGGTCCGTCTTCCCCTCTGTGTGGCGAGCGGGCGCCTTCGCCTTCGGCGCCGGCGGCGCCGGCGCGACGGGTGCGAGCATCGCGAGGGCCGCCTTGGCACGCTCGTTGCCCGCATCGTGCTCGGCCACCCGCTGGTAGACGGCCCGCGCCTTGTCCGGCAGATCGCTCCGCAGCAGCGTGTCGGCGAGCTCCACGTAGGCGTCGACCAGCCTCGCCTTGTCGCCCGACTTGAACGCGAACTCGACCTGCTTCTGGCGGTGGCGCACACTGTTGGGGTCGAGCCGTAGGATCTCGTCGACCAGGTCCTGCGCCTGGGGCAGGTTTCCGCGGTTCTCGAACCCGGTGGTCGCAAGGTCCAGCTCCTCGATGCCCCGCTCGCGCTCCCCCGCCTCGATCAGCGCCTCGCCCAGGGTGTGATGCGCCTCGGGATCGTCGGGGTCGTCGGCGACGCGCGCCTCGAGCTCCTCGATCGTCGGCTTCGCCGCCGGCGCCTCGATGTTGGCGAACACCAGCGACCCGGTCTCGTCGGCCTGGTTCACCACGCCGTCGAGCCCCAGGTCGATCGCGGCCGAGCGGCGCCCCGGCGACGTGATCGAGGTGTCGTTTTCCGTCTGGATGAACCCCACGGTCCCGGCGACCGGCGCTGCGTCATCGATCGCGAGCGGCTGGTCGTCGACGTCGTGACCCTTCCCCGTGGTAGCCGTGTCGAAATCGGGCTCGAGCTCGAGCGGCGGCACCTCCATTGCCGTCTTGCGGTTGGGGGACGTGGGCGGCGGCGGCGCCGGACGCCTGGGCACAACCGGCTTCACCCTGGCCGGCTCGGCCCGAGGCGGCTCGAGGGTCGGAGCGGGCGACTTGGGAACGGTCATCCGTAACGGTGCCCCCTTCGCAGAGATCGGCGCAGCGGGTCGCTTCGGCACGACCGGCGCCACCCGGCCCGGCGGAGCCTTCGGCGGAACCGCCTTCGGGGCCGCAACGGGCGGCTCGATTTCCAGCTCGCTCTCGAGCAGCGGCTCGAGCTCGATCTCTCCGTCCAGCGAGTCCACATCCCCGGTCGCGGTGGGCTCGAGCTCCGCCAGCGGAACGACGTCGTCCGCGGTGACCTCGTCCCGTAACGACGGAACGTTCCTCGCTTCGAGCTGCACGTCGCCGAACTCCGTGCTGGTCGTCTCGAACCCCTCGAGCACTCCGCCCCCGGCGGTGGACTCGACTCCTTCGACGAGACTGGTCGATTCGATCTCCAGCGACACGTCGGGCTCTGCCGTCACCGGCTCGATCAGACTCTCCGCGACGGTCTCCGGCTCGGGCGCAGGCAGCGGCGCCGGTTTGGCTGGAGCGGTGGCGCGCGGCCCGGTGGGCGCCTTCGGAACGGGCGGAGCGTCGACGTCCAGAAATACCAGGCTCGACGTCTTGCGCTTGCCGGACTTGGACGGGTCATCGAGGGGCGCGACTTTCGCCGCCGCCGCGGCGCCGCCGATCGAGCGACGCTCCGGGGCGCCGTACATCCGCAGATGCTCCTCCAGGGTCTCGCGCAGATGGGCGCCCTCACCCGACAGGTCGGCGAACTCCTTCAGCGCGGCGAACGCCTGCTGGATCTTTCCCACCTTGTGCATCCGCTCCGCATACTCGACGAAGTTCTGCTTGGCCTCGGCCATGAAGCCCTTCGCCGCGTACAGCTTCGCGAGCTTCAGATAGGTCGTCTGCCGCCCCGGCGCGTTGCGCAGCACCTTGTTGCACATCGCGATGGCATTGTTGTGGAAGCCCAACTCGGCGTACCTGTCGACCGCGCGGTCGTAGTAGTCGGCGGCCAGGGCGGGGTCCCTGACCTTGAGATACAGATCGCCGACGCGATTGAAGACGGAGAGATCCGGGTTGGGGTCGCCCTCCGCATCCTGCTCCGTGAGGATTTCGAGCCACGCCTCGATGGCCCCCTTGGGGTCTTTGGCCTCGAGCGTGCGGGCCTTGTCCTTGAGCTTCTCAAGTTTCGACATGGAGTCCTAAAGATACCGGCGCCGGGGAGAGCGGACAAGCGGAACCCCCTGTCCAGACGGCGGTTACGAGGTTTTCCCCCATCCAGTACGCCGCTTCCCGCCAATCCGTCACGGCGCATGCCACGAGGTCGGCGCGAAACCCGGGGGCGATCTGACCCCGATCGCCGGCCAGGCCGAGCGCTGCTGCGGCGTTCACGGTCACCGCGTGGACGACCTCCGCGTGGCGCAGGCCGAGCTGCGAGACGCCGAGCGCCATCACCAGCGGCAGGCTGACGGTGGGCGACGATCCCGGGTTGAAGTCGGTCGCGAGCGCGACGGCCGCGCCGGCCTCCACCAAGCGCCGGGCCGGTGCCTGCTGGCGCCGGCCGAGGAACACCATCGTCGCGGGCAGCAGAACGGCCACGGTGTCGCTCGCCGCGAGCGCGCGGATCCCGGCCTCCGAGATTCCGGCGAGGTGGTCCGCGGACAGCGCTCCCAGCTCGGCAGCGAGCTCGGCCCCGCCGGAGCCTTCGAGCTCGTCGGCGTGCAGCTTCACGGCCAGCCCATGACGTCGCGCGGCGCTGAGGATGGCGCGGGTTTCCGCGACGTCGAACACGCCGGGCTCGCAGAACACGTCGCATGCCACGGCCAGCCGCTCGCGGGCCACCGCGGGGATCATCTCGTCGCACAGCAAGCGTACGTACTCCGCGCGGGCGTTGCGGTACTCCGGCGGGACCTCGTGGGCGCCGAGGAACGTGGGGACCAGAGCGGCGCGCTCCGTGGCAGCCACGTCACGGACGACACGCAGCTGCTTGAGTTCCGTGGCGGGATCGAGCCCATATCCCGATTTCACTTCGACTGTGGTCGCGCCATGTGCGAGGAGCGTGCGCACGCGCGCGCGGGTGAGCGCGGCCAGTTCGCCCTCGCGCCGCGCGCGCACGTCGCGCACCGACTGCAGGATTCCCCCGCCCCCTGCCGCGATCGTCTTGTAGTCCTCACCGAGGGCCCGGCGCTCATGGTCGTCGAGCCGGGGCGCCCCGAACACGGCGTGCGTGTGACAATCGATCAGGCCGGGGAACAGGACGCCGCGCACCTCCTCCGCCACCGCACCGCCGTGCATGTCCCGCAGCGCTGCGTAAGATCCGACCGCCCGGATGCGGTCGCCGTCCAGCAATACCGCGGCGTCGTGGAGCACCTCCAGCTCGCGCAACTCCCGGCCGCGGCGTGCCCGTGGCGGGCCACGGCCGGTCACGATCTGGCGGGCGCCGACGAGCAGCGTACTCAGTCGCCCGCCTCCCGCATCGGCAATCGAATGCCGTGACGGCGAGCGGTGGCGAGGGCATCCGGGTAGCCCGCGTCCGCGTGGCGCGCCACGCCGATCCCCGGATCGTTCGTGAGCACGCGTTCGAGCCGCCGCCCGGCCGCGGGCGACCCGTCCGCCACGCTCACCTGCCCGGCGTGTAACGAGTTGCCGATCCCGACCCCACCCCCGTGATGGAACGACACCCACCCGGCGCCCGACGCCGTGTTGAGCAGCGCGTTGAGAATCGGCCAGTCGGCGATGGCGTCGGACCCATCCCGCATCGCTTCCGTCTCCCGGAACGGCGAAGCGACCGATCCCGTGTCGAGGTGATCCCGCCCGATCACCACCGGTGCGCTGAGCTCCCCCCGCCCCACCAGGTCGTTGAGCGCGCATCCGAAGGCGGCCCGCTCGCCCTGCCCCAACCAGCAGATGCGGGCGGGCAAGCCCTGGAACGCCACGCGCTCCTGGGCGAGCCCGATCCAGCGACGCAGATGCTCCTGGTCGGGGAAGAGCTCGAGCACCAGCCGATCGGTGCGTTGCAGGTCCTTCGGGTCCCCCGAGAGGGCGACCCAGCGGAACGGCCCCTTTCCCTCGCAGAACAGCGGCCGGATGTACTCGGGAACGAAGCCGGGAATGTCGAACGCGTCCGCCACGCCAGCGTCCCGCGCCTGGGCGCGGATGTTGTTGCCGTAGTCGAAAACCACCGCGCCCCCGCGCCGCAGCGCGAGCATCGCCTGCACGTGCGTCGCGATGCTCGCGACCGCGCGCCGGACGTACTCGGCTGGCGCGCTCCGCCGCAACGCTATCGCCTGCTCGAGGTCGAGTCCCGCCGGCACGTACCCGTGCAGCGGATCGTGCGCCGAGGTTTGATCGGTGACGACGTCGGGGACGTAGCCCTGCCGCACCAGCGTGGGAAGCACCTCGGCGCAGTTCCCGATCAGTCCGACCGACAGGGCCCGGCCCTCCCGTTTTGCCTCGTCGCACCACCGCAACGCTTCCTCCAGGGACGCGGTCGCGCGATCGAGATACCGGGTGTCGAGCCGGCGCTGCACGCGAGCGGGGTCCACCTCCACCGCGAGGCACACACCGTCATTCAGCGTGGCGGCGAGCGGCTGCGCGCCGCCCATTCCGCCCAATCCGCCCGTCACCACCAGCCGCCCCCGCAGCGATCCCCCGAAGTGCCGCCGCCCCACGGCCGCGAACGTCTCGTAGGTCCCCTGCAGGATGCCCTGCGTGCCGATGTAGATCCACGATCCCGCCGTCATCTGGCCGTACATGATCAGGCCCCGGCGCTCGAGGTCCCGGAACACGTCCCACGTCGCCCAGCGCCCGACCAGATTCGCGTTCGCGATGAGCACGCGAGGTGCGTCCGGGTGCGTCGTGAACACGCCCACCGGCTTCCCCGACTGCACGAGTAGCGTCTCATCATCGGCGAGCGTGAGCAGCGTGCGGCAGATCGCGTCGAACGCGGGCCAGTCGCGGGCCGCCTTCCCGGTACCGCCGTACACGACCAGGTCCGCCGGGCGCTCCGCCACCTCCGGATCGAGGTTGTTCATGAGCATCCGCAGCGCCGCTTCCTGGACCCATCCGCGGCACGACTTGGCCGGGCCCCGCGGCGCGCGCACCACTCGAGGCCCGCTCACGCCGCCTCGGGGTCCAAGATGCGGGCGCGCACCGCGCTCGCGATCCGCTCGATGTCGCCGCCCGCCGGCCGGTCGCCGTCGGCCGCGGCCACCAGGCTGCGCACCGCCGCGTACGTCCGCGCCACGCCCCGGCCCGGCCGCAGCGGTTTGAGGAATTCGAGGCCCTGCGCCGCCGCGAGCAACTCCACCGCAACGACCCGCACGGCGTTGGCGAGGATCCGGTCCGCCTTCCACGCGGCCGTCATGCCCATGGGCACCACGTCTTCCTGGTTCCCTTCGGTGGGTATGGATTGGACGCTCGCCGGCGTCGCGAGGACTCGGCACTCGGCGACCAGCGCGGCCGCGGCGATCTGCGGGGTCATGAACCCGGACTCGAGGCCGGGATTCCGGGCGAGGAACGGCGGCAGGCCGGAGGAGAGATCGGGATTCACAATGCGCTCGAGCCGGCGTTCGGCGAGGCCGGCAAGGGTGGCGAGCGCGATGCCGATCACGTCCAGCGCCAATGCGATGGGCTGCCCGTGAAAGTTGCCGCCGGAGATGATCTCGTCGCCGAACACGAGCGGGTTGTCGGTCGCGGCGTTCAGCTCGGTCGCCACCAATCGCTCCGCGAATGCCAGCCCCTCCCCCACCGCACCGAGGACCTGCGGCGTGCAGCGCAGGGAATAGGCATCTTGCACGCGCGGGTCGTTCTCGCGATGCGACTCCCTGATCTCGGAGTCGGCGAGCAGCTCGCGCAACAGGGCGGCGGAGCGCTGCTGGAACGGATGGGGACGCGCGTCGTGGATCCGCGGGTCGAACGGCTCAGGCGAGCCCCGCACGGCCTCGAGACTCATCGCGGCCGCCGCGTGCGCCGTGCGCCACAGCGTCCAGGCGTCGTGCACGAGCAGCGCCGCGAGCCCCGTCTGCGCTTGCGTCCCGTTGACGAACGCCAGCCCCTCCTTCGCTTCCAGCGTGATCGGTCGCAGCTTGTTGGCCCGGAGCGCCGCGCCGTCTTCCCCCTCACCGATCATCGCCAGCGCCAGGTGCGCGAGCGGCGCGAGATCGCCCGACGCCCCGACGCTCCCCTGCGACGGGACCCGCGGGTGCACCCTGGCGTTCAGCATCTCGACGATGAGCCCCGGCAGCTCGGGGCGCACGCCGCTCGTGCCCCGCAGCAGCACGTTGGCTCGCAACAACATCATCGCCCGTACCGCGTCGACGGAGAGCGGATCCCCCACCCCCGACGCGTGACTGCGAATCAGATTGCGCTGCAGCTCGCGCGCCTGCTCCGGTTTGATCCGCACGTGCGCCAGCTTCCCAAAGCCGGTATTGACGCCGTAGATCGTATCCCCGCGGGCAACCGCCGCCTCGACCGCCCGGCGCGACGCGGTCACCGTCGCCAGCGACGGCGCGGCGATGGCGACGGACGCGCCGCCGCGGGCGACGGCCACAACGTCCTCGATCGAGAGGGAATGGCCGTCCAGCGTGACGAGGGCTGACATGCGGAGAGGAAGCTACGCCAGCGGGCGAGAGACGCCAAGATGTCCCGACGCCGACTGGATGCAAGAGGAGCGAGCGGGATCACCTCCCCGCTCGCCCCGTGCAACGCCCGCTCGGCGTCCCGGCGACTACCGCGACTCTGCCGCCCGGGATCCCGTGAGGGCCGGACCCTTAGGAACAACCAGCTCCGGATTCCCGGGATCGGTCTGCACGCTCCAATCGAAGATCACGTACTGGCGGCTGACCGCGGTGACGCGGAGCGCCGCATAATGGTATTGCCCGCCTTCCAGGCGCTGGAAAACGTAACCGTAGCCCGGCACCGCCTGGATCATGTTGGGTGCATAGCCCGTCGCCGGCGCGAAGTCGATGGCGGTCAAGTCGGCCACCGGCGAGTTCTGGTACAGCCGCATGGAGTCCCCTGCGAACTCCGGCACGAGCCACAGCGAAGAGTCGCTCGGTTGGACCAACACCGAGAAGTCGATGTCGGTGCGGTTCCCGTCTTGCACGAGACCCAGCTCGCCCGCGTCTCCGTACCCGTTGGCGTCTCCGTCGAGCCAGAACCGGAAGCCCGATTGCGGCGTGTTCACGCCGAACGCCCACACCAGGACATTCCGCGCGTCGGGCCGCGGCGTGTCCTGCCACAGCGGCGACCACAGGCTCTCGTAGCCCTCCAGACTGATCGCCGAAACCCCGAAGCAGCGCGGTACGCCGTTTTGCAGCTGCGCCGCCAGGAACTCGTGCGATACCGTGGTGCCCTCAAGCGCCCAGTCCGCGCCGCACAGCCCCCGGTCGAGGTCGTAGCTCGTGCTGTAGACACGGTACCACTTGAACCGCTGGGGATCGGTCAGGAAGGCATTGTCGGCCCAGTCCAGATGGATCGCGCTGTCGAGCGAGATCGAGCCGATGCTCGCCGGCGCCTCGAGTTGGAGACGCTCGTCCACCGTGATGGTATTGGATGCGTCGCTCTCGCCGCCGCCCAAGTCGACCGCCGTCACGAAGTACTGCAGGTGCGGCACGCCGTTGTCGTGGAACGTGTTGGACGTCGTCTCGCCGCGCAGCAGGAACTGCCCTCCGGTGCTGCCGCGCGAGTAGATGCGGTAGCTCTGCAGATCCGGGCTCTGCACGTCGTCCCAGGCGAGCAGGATCCCGGCCGGGCTGTTGGGAGCGCCGCTCGGGTCGAGCTCGTAGGCGAGATTCTGGGGCGCGGGGAGGGCGGAGAATGAGACGGTGTCGTTGCGGCACGCAGCGGCCGCGAGACTGGCGACGACCAGGAGCGAGCGGGGCGAAAACGGCATGGGTGCCTCAGGGCTGCGGGTCGGTGGCGGAGAAAGCATGCCCCGTGCCGTAGCGTAACCGGCGCACGGCGAGGCACTTGCGATGCCGCGCGCCATCCGCGGTGTCATCCTGGGGGGACGGTTTAGCGCGCTAGCGACTGCTGCTCGTAGTTGAACTTGATATCCGGCTGGTCGAGCAGCGAGATGTAGAAACTGAAGGCGAAGTTACCGGTCGCGGTCTTCACAAACGAAAAGCTCGCGCGCCAGCGATGCAGGTCGCGCTCCAGGCTGATCGTGTGGTCGCCGAACTGGCGCGTATTGAAGTCGTAATGGGAGTTCCACACGGCCGACCAGCGCGCCGTAGGCTGGAACGAGAGACCGAGCCCCATCTCCCGGCGCCCGGCCAGGTTGCTGATGCCCGTGGAGTCGGCGTGCGGGCGGCTGCGCGAGCTGCTGTAGGTCACCGACAGGTTGAATCCGCGGCCTCCTCCCCCGATCGACAGCCCGCCCGGACCGACGAACTCCTTCCGACCGAACGGGCTGGGGGAGCCTGGCTGACCCTCGGTGCTCGCCGGGGGAGGTGTCGGCGGGGGCTTCCCCAGGCCAAACAGGCGGGCAATCCCGCGAATCGTCGCTGGCGTGACCGCGAACTGGGCGGACACGTTCGTCAAGAAGGGATCGAACTTCGCCGAGTCGGTGCCGACCTGACCGTTCCACAGGTCGTGCGTCAGGCTGAGCGAGAACCCAGGCAGCACGTCCGACGCGAGCGTGTTGTTCATCGTGGCCGTGGTCCAGCCCGTGCGGCCGCGCTGTCTCGCCTGCTCGAAGTTGTACGATAGCGCACTCGTGTTGATGGTGAGCAACTTGATCTTGCGCACGGCGCGCTCGGTGGTGTCCCCCGGCGGCGGCTTGAGCTTTGCTTCGAAGTTTTGCGACAGGCCCAAGCTGATGGTCTGCTGCGGGTCGCTCCCGGAGTTCAGGAGCCGGTGTGTCGGGTCGATGGCGTCCCGGAACGCGCTCGAGACCGCGGCGCCGGGAGCATACGCGTAACTCACGATCGGTGAGAACGAGTGACGGATGCGCGCGATCGGCCCGATGCCGGGGAAGAAACCGAAGAACGTGGGAGTGAGGCTGGCGTTGAATTGCAGCCGCTTGCCCTGTCGCAGGAACTGACCGTTGGTGAACTGGTTGCGGATCATGAACGGGCCCGCCGACGTCTGATTCACGATCGCGATGCCGGGCTGGAGCTTCCACGTGCCGGTAAAGAGCGATGGCAAGTTGATGCCGGTTTGCCATTCGACGGTCGTGCTGAACGTCTGGTCGAACAGCACGCGGCGGCGGCCGCCCGCGGCCGTCGAGTCCGGGATGTCGAACGCCTGCCGCGCGTTGCTGATGGCATCGTTCACCACGAAACTGTTGGCCCAATTCCACGGCCCGATGCGGAGCGGCGTCTGCAGGTTGAGCGTCGTCTGCCGGTTGTCGGCAAACAGCGCCAGCGTGTCGAGTCCCCCTCCCGCACCAGGGACGACGAGGGGCGTCGGGCCCTGGTGAAACGCCTGTGCGTTCTGGAACGAGAATCCCGGCGACCAGGTGATGGACGGCGTGACGTTCACCGGCGACGGCGTCAGGCTGATGGAGGGAAGGACTTGCGAGATGAGGCCGTTCCCGATTTCCTGACGCCTGTTGCCGCCAATCGTGAGCGTTCCCCAGTTGAACTGTCTGGTGAAGTTCACTTGCGACCCGAGGCTCGCAGTCGCGAGGAATGGGTTCACGGTATTCCTCCGAATCACCGTGGAGTTGGTCGAGTAATCGATGTTCGCGTTGAACCGGGTGCGCGAGGAAAAGCTCTGCTGGTGCTGCCAGCCCAACCGCAGGGAGTTTGCCGCCAGGCCGAGCTGCACATAGCGCTCGACCGACAGGCCGCCCGACACAAATCGATCGAGCCACCGGTAGTTCACCTGCCCCCGGAGCGACACATAGCGCCCCGCGTACCAGTCCGCCGACGCGAGCAAGTCCACGTAGTCGTTCAGCACGATGTAGTACCCGAAGTTCGCCACGTGTCGCTGGTACGTGCGGACCGGACGCACGATATCGTTCAGCCCCAAGCGCGGTACCAGGATGCCGCTGCGCCGTCCCCTGCGCACGTCCTGGAAGATGAACGGCAGCCACATGATCGGGACATCGTGGACGTACAGGACCGCCGGACGCGCCACCATCACGTTCTTATTGAGCCACTTCATCTGACCTGTCGCAAAGTGGTAGTCGGGAACGGGGCTGTCGTCGGAGGTGATCTCGCTGCTCGCACCGTACAAGCGCGTCGATCCCGAGTCGACCGCCAGGTCGCCGCGCACGTACCACCGCGCGGCGCCCTGCTGGAAGTCAGTCAGGGCATTGTGCACCGTGCCGCGCTTGATGCAGGTGTCGTACCGCATCCCCTCCCCGACCATCACGGTCGCCTGATCGAACAGGCGGGGGTCTCCGACGGCGTCAAGCCGGCAGCTGCGCTGGTGATAGCGAATCGAGTCCGATTCGAGCTTGGTCCCTTCGCGCTCGACGTACGCCTCGCCGCGGAGATGAATCGTCTCGGTATCGCCGCCCTGGACAATCAGCGTATCGGCCACGTACTGCGTGATCCGGTATCCCTGGAGCTTGAGCAGCGAATCGATCATCGCGTCGGGCGGCGGGAAGCTGCGGGTCGGGCCCGTGGGGAGTCCGAGCCGGCGGGCGAGGGCGGTGTCGAGGGCGCGGGCCTGGGCGGACTCGGCGGCGGTGCGCGGGGGCGTCGTATCGGGCCGGGCCGGCCGCCGGGTGGGCGGCGTTTGCGCGCCGAGCGAGCCGCCCGCGGCGAGGAGCAGCAGCGCGACGATCCCCGCCGCGCTCGCGGCCCCCGTTTGTGCCCGTCGCGCCCGTCGTTTCTCCACCACCCAGGCGCACCAGATGCCGACCTCGTACAACCCCCACAGCGGTACCATCATCAGCAGCATCGACACGGCGTCGGGCGGCGCGAGCAGCGCCGCCGCCACGGCGGAGATCACGAGGGCATAGCGCCGGTTGCGCGCCAGGAACTGAGGCGTGACCAGGCCAAGGGACGCGAGGATCACGACGACGAGCGGCAGCTCGGTCACGACCCCGAAGGCGAGGATCAGCTGGGCGGCGAACGCAAAATACTTGTCCGCCGTGATGAGGGGGTCGAACACGCCCCGCTGAAAGCTCAGCAGAACGGCCAGCGCCCGCGGCAGCACCCAGAAATACGCCGCGGCGGCGCCGGCCAGAAACAACAGGGCTCCAGCGGAGAGCGTCGGCACGATGAGTCGGCGCTCCCGCGCATACAGCGCCGGCACGAGAAACGCCCAGGCCTGGTAGCCCACGACCGGCGAAGCGAGAAGCAGTCCCAGGACGAAGGCGAACTTGAGCGTGATGAAGAAGGGCTCGGTGGGGCTCGTCACGCGGAGCTTGCCGCCCGGGATGAGCGGCGCGATCGGCCGGATGAGGAGGCCGATGACATCCACGCGCTCCACGATCACCCACCCCACCAGGGTGCCGACCACGAGGGCGAGCAGGCTGTAGAGGATGCGCCAGCGCAGCTCCTCGACGTGATCGAGGAACGGCATCTCGGCTCGGTTGTCCGCGGTCTCAGGCACGACGGCCCCCCCGCCCCCGGCCCCCGGTGTGGAGGGGCTACCGCCCCAGGCGTTGGAGCTTGTCGCGCGCCAGGTTGGCCTCTTCGGAGCGGGCGTACCCGGCGATGACCCTGGCGTAGTACGTCCGGGCCGCCGCCTTGTCGCCCCGCTGCTCGGCCAGCAACCCGAGCTTGTACAGCGCCGCAGGGGCCCGCGGAGAGTTGGGGTACGTCTTCACGAGCTGTTGGTACACTGCGGCCGCCGAATCCGCGCTTTCGCCGGCGAACGTCTCGCCGATATGAAACAGCGCGTCGGGGGCGCGCTCGTCGGTGGGGAACACCCGCAGAAACTCCCGGAACCCCACCCGGGCGGTAGCGAGGCTGCCGCGGCGGAACTGCTGGAGCGACAAATCCCACATCTGGTCCGGACCGGGACCAGCCGGGTTCCCCGAGGGTCCGACCGGGGCGCCGGGCGCGGCGCGCGACGTGTCGAGCACCGGGAGGGGCTGGCGCGCCTGTGCTTCCAGGCGGCCGCGGAGCTCGGTGAGCCGCTGTTGGCTCTGGCCGGTGAGCTCCTGCACTGCCACGAGCTGCTGCTGCACGGCCAGTAAATCGGTCTTCATGTCGCCGCGCAGCTGCACCAGGTACGCCTGCTGGGCGACGATCTTGTCCTGCACCGTAGCAAGCAGCGCGCGGACTGTGTCGATGGCGGCGGCGCGTTGACTATCGGCGCGGTCGCGCTCGACGCGGAGCGCCTCGACCTGAAGCTCCACCCGCCGGACATCGCCTTTCAGCGCGCATCCGGCGGTGAGCCCCAGGGCGAGCAACAACGGCACCGATCGCGTCACGAGCGAATACGTCAGGGTTGTTTCAGGTCGTCGCCGCCCGAGAGAATCTCAAACTCGTCGCGCCGATTCTGGGCCCAAGCGTTCTCGTCGTGCCCGGAGTCGATGGGCCGTTCCTCGCCGTACGACGCGGTCTCGACACGACTCGGGTCGATGCCGTGACTGACGAGGTACTGCTTGGCCGCTGTGGCCCGTCGGTTGCCGAGCGCGAGGTTGTATTCGTCCGAGCCGCGCTCGTCGCAATGCCCGCTGATCCGGACACGCAGCGCCGCATTCGCCTGCAGGATCGCCACCTTCTGATCGAGGACGGCGGCGTCCCCCGCCCGGATGATCGCCTTGTCGTAGTCGAAGTGGATCATGGTCGCGAGGATGGTCTTCACCGCCTCGGTCGTCCGTCCGAGCGCGGCGAGCGAGTCGGCGACCCGCTGGCGGCGCTCGGCCTCTGCGCGCGCGCGGCGGTCGGCTTCGGCCTGCTGCGCCGCAGCGATCGAATCCAGCCGCGCCCGCTCGGCCGCCGCGATGGAGTCCGCATTGGCGGTTTGCGGGGCCGGCGGCTCCGGCTTGGCGCCGCCGCAGGCAGCGACCGCCGCTACGGCGAAACAGCTCAGCAGGAGCAAGGGTAGGCGTTTCATCGGGTCCTCTCCGATTTCAAGGGGTAGACGAAGCGGTCTCCGGTAAACGGGGAGACCAAGCCGGCAGGCGCGCGCCGCTCTTTTGCAGCAGCGGACGGATGCGGCCGGTTTCCAAATCGATCATCCAGAGCTGCCGATACCCCGAACGATCCGACACAAAGGCCATATGGCGACTGTCGGGTGCCCAGGTTGGATCTTCGTTCCGCCCGACCGAGGTGAGCTGCCGCACAGCGCGCGTCCGCACGTCGAGGACGAACACCTGCAAGGTGCCGCCCACGTCGCGGTGGAAGGCGACGGTCTGTCCGTCGGGCGACCACTCCGGCGCATTGGACGAACCGGTCGCACCGTAGTCGAACGGCGCGAACAACTGTGGGTCCGTCCCGTCCGCCGCCATCGTGTAGATTTGCGGCAGCCCGGATCGCGTCGACACGAAGGCGATCCGCTGTCCGTCGGGACTGTAGGTCGGTGACAAGTTGTCGTAAAAGCGCCCCACGGTCAAGCGCTGTAAGCAGCAGCCGTCCTTGACGTTCACGGTGTAGACGTCGGTGCCTTCCTCCGTCGCGCGACTGAATGCGAGGGTCTTGCCATCGGGGGAGAAGGACGGCGTGAAATCGAGCGCCTGGCCGGTGGTCGGCACCGGGGTGCGCCTCCCGGACGCCACGTCCTGGACGAACAGCCGGCCGTGACCCTCCCAGAACTCCATGTACCCGAACCGACGCCCGTCGGGCGCCCATGCGGGCGAGAGCGCCGCGTGATCGCTCGATGACACCAGGCGTTGGTCCGCCCCGTCCTGATCGATGGCGTACACCTTGCCTTCCATCACGAACAACACGCGCGTCGCCGCCGTACCGCCCACGCCGAGCGACGCCTCGAGCACGCGGTCGGACAAGCGATGCACCGCCAGCCGGAACCCAGGGTCCGCGAGGGCAGGCAGGCGAGCGCGCAGCTCGCGCCGCACGCCGCCCGCGGCCACGTCGTGCACGGTGACAACCGTCGTGTCGCCCGGCCCTGCCGTGAGCGCCACCGCAAAGTCGGCCCCGAGGGCCTGGTACAGCGGATAGTTGAGCCCCGCCGCGGCGGCTGCACCGCCGGTCGCCGGGCGACCGGACGCCACCGTCGCAATGCGGATCGAATCCACTCCCGGAAGCGTGATCAGCTCGAACCGGTCGCTGTAGTCGAGGTCGCGCGCCACGATCGCGCGCACCGAGTCGAGTCCGGCGGCGCGCCCCGGCAGCACCACCATCCCGGGCCGTACCCCGGGGCGGTACACAATGCCAATGCGAACGCCGCGGTCGATGGCCAAGGTGTCTTGGGCGCTCAGACGGCCACGCAGACCGACCGTCAGGAACGCTGCGGAGACACCCACCGCCAGACCGCCAGACCGCCAGACCACCGCCTTCACTGCCGCTTCCCGCTGAAGTAAAACCGGACGAACAGCACGTCCGAATTCCAGCCGGCCGGCAGCGCCCCGAACACCTTGAAGCGCCCAGCTTGCTCCACCGCTCCCTGGGCTTCGAGGTCGAAGGCAAAGTTGCCCGAACGCCTGACGAACTGGAGGTCGCTCACGGACCCGTCGCGATGCACGAAGAACGAAACCTCCGCCTCGAGGGGACTGCTTTGGAGCGGGCGTTGCCAGCGCCGCAACACTTGCGCCACGATGTTCTGCAAGTACTCGGGGAACGGAAACTCCACCCCTTCCGTGCTCACCGTCGCCACGTCCGAGCCGGTGGAGGGCGTTTCGCCGGGGAGCGGCGCCGCTTTGGGCGTCGTGCGCGGCGCCGCCTCGCGTTTCGTGTTGTCGGCTACAGGCGGCGGCGCCGCCTGGGACACGGTGCTCTTGGGCGACGGCGCCTTGGGGGCCGGCGCGGGCTTTTCCTCGGCCGGGCGATCCACTGCCTCGGGCGCTTTGCGCGCGTTCGGTGCCGGCTCGGGCGCCGCCACAAGGTGCACGCGATACGTCGGGGGCACGGGCTTGCGGGCGTCGGCGGCCCCAGCCACGAGGAACACCGCGGCGAGCGCGTGGACCGCGACCGTGCCCGCGAGGCCAACACGCATACTGTCGGGACCCCGCGGTCCGCGCCTCACCGCTCCACCGTTTCCGGCTCCGCCACCAGACCGACATCGCTCACCCCCGACGTGCGGATCACGGCCAGAACCTGAACCACGGCGGCGTACGGTACCCGCCCATCGGCCCGGAGGTACACCCCAGTGGGGTGTTTGGTTCGCACAAAGGCTGGGAATGTTGCGCGGAAGTCCTCATAAGAGAGGGGCGCCTGGTCGATGAAGATGCGACCGTCCCGGTCGAGCGTGACCACCAGCCCCGACTTGGGCTCGAGCGGGCGCGCCGCCGCGCGCGGCAACCGGACGTCCACCCCGCCCTGCATGATCGGCGCCGTGATCATGAAAATGATCAACAGTACGAAGGCCACGTCCACGAGGGATGTGACGTTGATGTCGGCGTTCAACGGCAGCTCGCCGTGCCCGCGCAGCCCGCCGCCGCCCACGAGACCGGCCACTAGAGCCTCCCTTCGCGGGCCAGCGTCGCGATGATCTCCTGGGCGAACCCTTCCAGCTCGCCGGCGAACAGGCCGAGCCGATTCACAAACAAGTTGTAGGCCATGACCGACGGCACGGCGACCGCCAGGCCCGCCACCGTAGTGACGAGGGCCTCCGCGACGCCCGGAGCGACGGCTCCGATGTTGCCGGAGCCTCCGACGGCGATGCCGATGAACGCGTCCATGACGCCGAGTACCGTGCCAAGCAGACCGAGCAACGGGCTCACCGAGCCGAACGTGGCCAGCCACGGGATGAACCGGGCCGCGGCATCCCGCTCCGCCGCGACCTCCTTCGCGAGCACCATCCGCAACGCCTCGAGCTGCGTCGTGGTCAGAGCGCTCTGGGTGGCGACGGTGGGGCCGTTGTCCTTCAAGCCGCCCGGCTTCAATTCCGAGAAGAAGAGAATGCCCTCACGCAGCAGGCGGTTGTACGGCGAGGAAGGCAGCCGCATCGCCGCATGATACGCGTCATCGAGCCGCGGCGCCCGCTCGATCTCCGCCATGAACCGGTCGGCCTGCCGCCGCATGCGGCGGAACTGCCACCACTTGAGAAAGATGAGATACCAGGAGACGAGCGAGAACACGACGAGGATCGCGAGCACGAACTTGGTCTCGCGGCTCGACGTGAGCACGAGCTCCCAGGGCGTTGTGGGAACCGCCCGTCCCACCTGTAGCAGCGGCACGCTATCGGCCCTCCTCGCTAGTTGCGGTACCCGTCCGGATGCGCCCGGTGCCAGGCCCATGCGGTCGCCAGGATCTCCTCGAGGCTCGAGTGGCGCGGCCGCCAGCCGAGCAGCCGCTCGGCACGCCCCAGAGCCGCGACCAGAAACGGCGGGTCTCCCGGGCGCCGGGGCCGAAGGGTCGTCGGGATGGCCCGCCCCGTCACCGCGCGCGCCGCCTCGACAACCGCGAGCACCGATTGGCCCTCCCCGGTTCCCAGATTCAGCGCCACCGCGCCGTCGAGATTCGCGTCCAGCGCCCGCAGGTGGGCATCGGCTAGGTCCAGAATGTGGATATAGTCCCGGACTGCAGTGCCGTCGGGGGTCGGGTAGTCGGATCCGTACACCTCCACCGCCGCGGCGCGCTCCTGCGCCACGCGTAGGATGTTGGGGATCAAGTGGGTCTCGGGCTCGTGGTCTTCCCCGTAGCGCGCCGAAGCACCCGCGGCGTTGAAATAACGGAGGCTCACCGACGCGAGCCCGTGACTCTGCGCGTAACGGGCCAGCATGCCCTCGAACTCCACTTTGGTCTCGCCGTAGGGGTTCATCGGCGCAGGCGGCGTGTCCTCGCGGATGGGCTCTGCACCGCGGTGGCCGTAGATCGTGCAGGACGAGGAAAAGATCACGCGCGGCACGCCCGCGGCGACTGTCGCGTCGAGCAGCACCCGACCGGCCGTAACGTTGTTGGCGCGGTACTTCGCCGGATCCACCACCGATTCGGCGACGAGCGCGAACGCCGCGAGGTGCATGAGGGCATCGATCCGTTGCCGGGCGAACAGCTGCTCAAGCACGCGGCGGTCACCCACATTCCCCTGGATGAATGCGACGCCGGGCGCGATGGCCGCCCGATGGCCGGTGCTGAGATTGTCGAGCACCATGGGCGTATCGCCCCGGGCCAGGAGCTGCTCGACCACGACGCTGCCGATGTAGCCCGCCCCGCCGGTGACCAGGACGTTACGGCCCATCCGGCCGCTCCAGGCGGAACAGCCGCTTGAGCGCCTCCACCAGGCCGTAGCCGCGGCCCGCCTGGGCCGCTTCCTTTACCGCGATGGTGGGCGGATGCAGGAACTTGTTGAGGAGGGCCTGACTGAAGTGCTCGAGCTCGCCGCGATCCTCCGGGCTGAGATGGGGCAGCCGTCGTAGCACCCGCTCGAGCTCGGCGGCCCGCACGCGGTCCATGCGGTCGCGGAACTCCTTCAGCACGGGGACGACCACCAGTCCGCCGTACCACGCCCAGAACCGCTCCACTTCTTCGCTCACGATATGCTCGGCCGCGGGAATGTCGCGGCGCCGCCCTGCCGCCGCCTGCGCTGCAACGGCCTGGAGGTCGTCCAAGTCGTAGAGGAAGACGTTCTCGAGCTGTGCCACCGCGGGTTCTACGTCGCGCGGCACGCCGAGGTCGAGGATGCACAGGGGGCGGCCGCCACGCCGGGCCACCGCCGGTGCCACGCGGTCCCAGGTCACGACGGCGTGCGGCGCGGCCGTGGAGCTGAGCACGATGTCGGTATCGGCGAAGTGCTCCCACGCTTCATCGAGCGGCAGGGCGCGCGCGTGCAGCTCTTCCGCGATTGCCCGCGCCCGCTCGTAGGTGCGGTTCGCGACGAGGGTCACGCGCACGCCCTCGGAGACGAGGCACGTAGCGGCGAGCTCCGCCATGTCGCCGGCGCCGAGGATCAGCGCCGAGCGGCCGGCGAGCGTGGTGAAAATCTTGGCGGCAACGGCGACCGCGGCGGACGGCGCGGATGCGGCGCCGGTCGCGAGTTCCGTCTCACTCCGGACCCGCGCACCCACGAGCAAGGCCGACTGGAACAGGCGGTGCAGCACGGGCCCCGCTTGCGCCTTCGACATCTCCCACGCTTCGCGTACCTGCCCCTGAATCTGCGACTCGCCCAGAATCATCGAGTCGAGCCCGGCCGACACGCGGTACAAGTGGCGCACGGCATCGCGATCACGCTGGGTGTAGCCGTATTCGACGGCGCTGCGGCCCCCGCCCAGTCGCTCCGACAGCAGGGTCCACACCGCCTCAGGCGCAGCGTCGTCGGGTTCGGCCAGGTAGAACTCCGTGCGGTTGCAGGTCGAGAGGAGCACCCCGCCGCGCACACCCACGCCCAGCACGCGCTCGAGCGCTACCGGCACTTCGCGGGGCGCATGCGCGAACCGCTCCCGCACCTCGAGCGGCGCGGTCCGGTGATTCACGCCCAGCACGGTGATGCTCATGTCGATCGGCGGCTCAGAGAAAGCGTTGGGTACCGGGCGCCGTGAGCTTCAGCGCGAGGTACACCAGCAGCACCGCAGCGAAGCTCGCGATGCTTGCGAACGCCGCGCGCCGGCCAGCCCAGTGGCGGATCACCCGCACGCCCACCGCCCACCCGAGCACCAGCCACGTCAGCATCCCCCACACCACTTGCGCCGCATCCACCGATGCGCCGCCGGCGTAGCGCACGCCGAAGCCGAGCAGCACACCAAGCGTCACCGTGGGGAAGCCCAACACGAGCGACAGGTGATTCAACTGGTCCAGCCGCTCGAGCGGCGGAAACAGGCGGAACACCTGACCAAAGCGCTTCGCCTTCAGCTCGCGGAACTGCAGCAGGTACAGTGCGGCGGCGATGAATGCCAACGCCAGCATGGCGAGCCCCAATACGCTGACGGTGATGTGCAGGATGGACCAGGGGCTCCGCTCCGACGGCGGCCCCGACTCGGGAGTGAGCCCAATCAGCAGCGCGAGTCCGATCAGGCCCGTTGCGACGGGACCCGTGAACACACCCACGGCCGAGGCTCGGAAGGCGCCTTCACTCACCACCTGCAACAGCACCAGGAACAGCGCCAGCATAGAGAGGGTCGGCGCCACGCCAACGAACGGCGTCAACTGGGCAACCCCGGTCAGATGAGCGGCGATTCCGAGCAGCGGCACGCCGAGCGCGAGCACGCGGGGTGCTGCACGCAACCCGGCGAACGGGGCCACAACGAGCGCCGTGGCCACGGCGTACAGGCCGAGCGCGATGAGATGAGGAACGAGAACCACCGGGCGCCAAGCGCCGGCCCCCTGCGGGGCCGGCGACCGATCAGGACGGCATCTTCCGGATGAGCCGCACCGGCATGCCTGGAACGAGGGTCGGGTGATCGATGTTGAGGATCAACCCGGACGCCGAATGATCGCGCGTGTGCACGATCTCGAGCACGACCTGCACCTGCTCGGACGATGAGCCCAGCACCCCCGATGCGGGTCGGAACACCTCGAACACGTCACCCGGGCTCACGCCCTCCGCACGACCGCGATTGATGAATACCACCTGCTGCAGGCTCGTCAGCACGTGGAGATCCCGCTCGGCGATCACCACCCCCTCCAGCCCTTGCTCGACCGGCGTGGGACGCACCTGCCCCGGATCCTTGAAAGGCTCGAGCGGCAAAGCGAGATGACCATCGTGAATGCGACCGAATTGCATGATGACCTCTGCGAACACCTGCCGGCGCTGCAGCTCCGTCACCCGCGCGACGCCCAGTGGCACCACGACGCCGCCCCATCCCGCAATCTCGCGGTCGATGCGCACAACCAGTAACGAGTCGCCTACGTGATACGACGCATTGCGCGGCGGCTGCACCGCGATCTGGTCGAACGTCGTCGCGCTCGAGCGGTCCGTGAGCCGGGGAACCGCCGGAACGGACGTATTGCCGAGCACTCGGCCGTACGGAAGGCGCTCTTCTTCGCTGAGGAAACCGGCCGCGTAGAATTCCCCGCGCCGCAGCGGATGGTACGGCTGATTGGCATAGGCCCGCAGCACGTCCCGCACTTCCTGCGTGGCGTTACGGCGCCGGTCGAACACGGTCTGATACCCTTCCGTAGGCTCGGGCGGCGGCGCCTCGACGACCTGGGCCGTGTCGAACATCGCGGTGGTGTCCGGCCCGACGGCGACCGCAGCGACGGTGTCCGGCGTGGTCGCCGCGTGCACCGTGTCACCCGTGACCTCCGTGGGCGGCGCCACCGCGGTGGTTTCCGGCGCCTGGGCGAGACTCACCGCAGGCGCCAGACTCAGCTCCTCCCCGGGGTAGATCCAATGGGGATCGTCGATGAGGGTGGTGTTCAGCCGGTAGATCTCGGGCCAGAGGAGGGGGTCGTTGTAATACAGCTGCGCGATCGACCAGAGCGTCTCCCCGGTCGCCACGACGTGCGTGGCGGGGAGTTGCCCCGGCGGGGCCGGCGCGGCCGCTTGCGACGTATCCGGCGCCGGCGCCGAGGTGTCCGTGCGGGCCTGCGTCGTGTCCTGCGCCGCGAGCGCGGGCGCCAGCCCCGCGAGCAGCCCTGCCACAAGGGCGAGCAGGGCTGTTCGTTCAGAACGGCAGATCGTCGTCCTCCTCATCCAGCGCCTCCGGGAACGCGTCGAGCGACTCCGCCTTGCCCTCGGGCGCCACCTTGGCCGCGGTGTTGGCCCGCGCGAAATCGCCGGAGCCTTCGCCGCCTCCCCGAGACGACAAGAGGATCACCTCCCGCGCGATGATCTCGGTGGTGTACCGGGTCTGTTTCTCCCGATCTTCCCAAGTCCGGTACTCGACGCGCCCCTCGACGTAGATCCGGTCCCCTTTCTTCATGTACTTCTCGGCCAGATCCGCCAGCTGGGCGCCCTTGTTATTCCAGCAAATCACGCGGTGCCACTCGGTCTTTTCCTGCTTCTCCCCACCCTGCCCCGTCCATTGCCGGCTGGTCGCCAACGAGACAGTGGCGACACGGGAACCATTGTTGGTGCTCCGCACCTCGGGATCGGCCCCCAAGTTCCCGATTAGCATGACTTTATTGAGGCTCCGGCTCACAGCAAACCTCCAGACGCTGGGCGGGTCTGGGACCAAGGGCGACAACAGTATATGACCCGCAAGTTATTCTGTCAATCAAAGATACGCCACTTGTGCTAAAGTTTTGCAGACACTCCCTCTGCTGGAATGGCAGCCCGGAGTACCACGGCGTCCTCCACCGGGCGCCTATAGTACGCCGTCCGCCGAGCCACCTCGGTGAACCCTAGGGACTGATACAACCGACGCGCGACGGCGTTCGACTCGCGCACTTCGAGGTACACGACGCGAACGCCCCGGCCGGCGAGCAGCGCCAGCACGCGCTGCACCAGCGCGCGTCCGACGCCGTGGTCACGATGCGCCGGTGCGACCCCGAGATTGAGGATCTCCCCCTCATCGGCAGCGCAGTGGGCGACGACGTACCCGATCACGACGCCGCGCGCTTCGGCGACCAGGAACGGGACTTCCGGCGCCAGGCACTCCGAGAAGTCATTCGTCGACCAGGGATCGGAGAACACGACCCGCTCGATGGCGGTGACGTCACCCACGTCAGCCGGCCGGGCGGGACGGATCGCGGAGCGGCCGGCCGTGGCGCGCCTCCCATTGGGCCTGCGCTTCCGCAGGACGTCCATAGACGGGCTCGGCGGTGGCGGGAACGGCAATGCGGTGTACGGCGCCCTCGTAGCGCATCACCGCGAGCAGCCCGTCGGCGACTGTCGCATGCGCCCCAGACTCGCCCTGCTCGTCGAGGGGCGGGCGACCCGTCCAGGCCTGGACCTCTTTCGAGAAGCGACGAGCGCCATCGCCAATCGCGGCGTCGGGCGGTAGCGGTGCGAGGTGCTGGAACTCGGCGATGGTCAGGACGGCGGGCGGGACGAGGGTCTCGAAGCTGTCACGCGTGAATCGATACAGCGCCCCGTACACCTGCCCGCGCAGCGCGTCGTAGCAGGCCGCGATGGTGGCCGTGGGTCCGAGCCCAAGCTCGCTCCATGCGACCCATGCCAATCCCATCAGTGACGGCACCGCGAACAGCGGAATCTCCCGTTCGTGGGCGAGCCCCTTGGCGGCCGCCCATCCGACCCGCAAGCCCGTGAAACTCCCGGGGCCGTCGCCGACAACGATGCCGGCGAGCTCGTCGAGCGTTGTCCCAGCTTGCTTCAGCGTGTCGTCGATGACCGCCAGGATCCGGCTCGCCTGTTGTCTCGCCCCCCGGATGACATCCGAGGCGCGGATCTGGCGCGATCCCTCGCGACGGTGCGAGACGACGACACTCGCGACCTCGCTGGCGGTATCGATCGCCAACCACGCCTCTCTCATGCGTCGTCCACGACGCGAAATTCCGGGTCCCGATCGTACGCAAGCCGGAGGTGGCAGGTCAGCGGCGGCGCCCACGGGCCCGCGCGCTCGGGCCACTCGATCAGCACGATCGCACCCTCGCGCACGATGTCGTCGAACCCGAGATCACGCGCTTCCGCAGGGGATCGGAGCCGGTAGCAGTCGACGTGATACACGCGGCGCCCGTCGGGCGTTTCGTGTTGATGCACGAGTGCGTACGTCGGGCTCGTGGCCAGCACCCGGGCGCCGAGTCCCCGGCAGATCGCCTGGACGAGGGTGGTCTTCCCGGTCCCGAGCTCACCGGAGAAACCGATCACGGCGGGCGACGCGAGGCCGCGCCCGAGTGCTTCACCGAACCGGCTGAGTTCGTCCGCGGACAGGCGCATGGCGTACGCTATCGCCTTCGGCCCGGAGGTCCAGGATCTGGTCGCGCAGCAGCGCGGCGAGCTCAAAGTCGAGCTCCTCGGCGGCGGCTTGCATCTGGCTCTCGAGTAGCTTGACGAGCGCGTCGCGCTCCCGGGCGTCGGCGGGCCGCCGGACGCCGGCGTCGGCGGGCTTGGCGGTCTTCGCATCGGCGAAGCGCGTCGCGAAGCGCACCTGGTCCACGGACTTGACGATCGAGCGCGGGGTGATGCCGTGCAGCTCGTTGTACTCGAGCTGCGCCTGCCGCCGGCGGCTCATCTCGTCCAGGGCGCGTTGCATCGAGCCCGTGACGCGGTCGGCGTAGAGGATCGCACGCCCATGGAGGTGGCGTGCCGCGCGACCAACGGTCTGGATCAGCGAGCGATCGGAGCGCAGGAACCCCTCCTGGTCGGCGTCGAGGATCGCGACCAGGGAGACCTCAGGCAGATCGAGCCCTTCGCGTAACAGATTGATCCCCACGAGCACGTCGAACTCCCCGAGCCGCAGGCCCCGAATGATCTCGACCCGTTCGATGGCGTCGATCTCGGAGTGGAGGTAGCGGACCCGGACCCCGTGCTGCTGGAGGTAGTCCGTCAAGTCCTCCGCCATGCGCTTCGTGAGCGTCGTCACCAGCACGCGCTCGTGCTTCTTCTCCCGCAGCCGGATCTCGTGCAGCAGGTCATCGACCTGGCCCTTCACCGGCCGCACCTCCACCGTCGGGTCGACGAGCCCGGTCGGCCGGATGATCTGCTCCACCACGACGCCGCCGGAAAGCCTGAGCTCCTCCTCGCCGGGCGTCGCGGACACGAACACGATGCGCGGCACAAGCCGCTTGAATTCGTCGATCCGGAGGGGTCGGTTGTCGAGGGCCGACGGCAGCCGGAAGCCGTAGTCCACGAGGGTCTGCTTGCGGGAGCGGTCTCCCTCGTACATGCCGCCGAGCTGCGGCAACGTCTGATGCGACTCGTCGATGATGCACAGGTAGTCGTCGGGCAGATAGTCGAGCAGGCAGGCTGGCCGCTCCCCCGCGGCGCGGCCGGTCAGGTGCCGCGAGTAGTTCTCGATTCCGGTGCAGCGGCCCACCTCGAGCAGCATATCGATGTCGAAGTGGGTACGGGACTCGAGGCGCTGCGCCTCAAGCAGCTTGTTCTGCGCCCTGAGCTCCGTCAGGCGCGCTGCGAGCTCGGCCCGAATCGCCGTGACCGCGCGCTCGATCGTGGGCTGCTCGGTGACGAAATGCGTCGCCGGATAGACCGCCGCCCGCGCTAGCTCGGTGATGGTGTCCCCGGTGACCGGGTCGATCTTCGCGATACGCTCCACCGTGTCGCCCCAGAATTCGATGCGCACGGCCTGCTCGTCGTAGGCGGGGAACACTTCGACGGTGTCCCCCCGCACCCGGAACGCACCGCGCTCGAACGCCGCGTCATTGCGCTGGTACTGCACGGCCACGAGCTCCGCGAGCAGCGCATCGCGCCCCCGTTCGTCGCCCACGGCCGCGGTGACGAGTCGCCGGCGGTACACCTCCGGGTCACCCAGGCCGTAGATGGCGGATACGCTCGCCACGATCACCACATCGTCACGCTCCATCAGACTCGACGTCGCGCGCAACCGCAGCCGGTCGATGTCGTCGTTGATGGAGGAGTCTTTCGCGATGTAGGTGTCGGTCTGGGGGACGTACGCCTCGGGCTGGTAGTAGTCGTAGTACGAGATGAAGAACTCGACCGCGCTCTTGGGAAAGAACCCCTTGAGCTCGCCGTACAGCTGGGCGGCGAGCGTCTTGTTGTGCGACAGGACGAGGGTGGGGCGGCCGAAGCCGGCGATGACGTGCGCCATGGTCATCGTCTTGCCGGAGCCGGTGACGCCGAGCAGCGTCTGATAGGGATCGCGGCGCGCGAGACCGGCCGCGAGCTCTCCGATGGCACGCGGCTGATCCCCCGCCGGCGCGAACGGAGACACCAGGTCAAACGGCATCAGGGAAAGTTAACCGGCGACGGGCTGGGTCTGGGGGCCCGATTCGCGCCGCGACACTTCCATCACGCCCTTCACCCGGCGAATCGCCCGGATCACCTTGTTCAGGTGGGTCTGGTTCTCGACTTCCACGAGCACGGAGCCGAACACCGCCCCATCCCGGGTCGAGATCTCCGCCGAGCGGATGTTGGTGCCGGACTCGCTGATGGCGGTGCAGATGTCGGCGTACAGCCCGCGCCGGTCCTCGCCGCCCACGGCCAGCCGCACGACGAACGTCTCACCGTCGGACTCCTGCCAGTCGATCTCCATGCGACGTTCCGCCTCGGTCGAGAGGACGAGGAGGTTGGGGCAATCCGAACGGTGGATCGAAATGCCACGGCCCTGCGTGACGTATCCAACCACCGGGTCCCCCGGCACCGGCTGACAGCACTGGGCATAGCGCACCATCAGCCCGTCCACGCCCTGGATCTTGATGCCGCGTCCGAGCCGCAGCCGCTCGATCACGCGGCCGAACGCGGTGGGCTTGGGGGCCTGGAGCTCGTCGGCCGGGAGATCGGGGTAGAGCGCCCGCATCATCGTCCCGAGCGCGATGTCGCCCCGTCCCAGCGCGGCTTGCAGCTGCTCCCCGGTGCCCACCGAGAGCGCCGCGGCGGCGGCCTCGAAGCGCACCGCGTCCGGGGGGTCGAGTCGCCGACGCCGCAGCTCGCGCGCCAGGATCTCCCGTCCCAGCTCCAGGCTTTTGCCGTGCTCCTCCTGCCGGACCCATTGACGGATCTTGTGTCGGGCGCGCGCGGT
The DNA here is from genome assembly GCA_041482275.1 of Gemmatimonadota bacterium. Taxonomy (GTDB): domain Bacteria; phylum Gemmatimonadota; class Gemmatimonadetes; order Gemmatimonadales; family GWC2-71-9; genus AG41. Next base: position 57,280 of record JBGPDL010000006.1, read on the forward strand.
CTGGACGTGTGCGAGCCAGTCGCGCGAGGGCTTGGCCTGCAGGCTGGTCATGACCTCCACCGTGTCGCCGTTCTTCAAGGGCCGGTGCAAAGGCGCGATGCGGCCGTTGATGCGTGCGCCCTGGCAGTGCTGGCCCACCTCGGTGTGCACGGCGAACGCCAGGTCGATCGGCGTGGCCCCCTTGGGCAGGCGCTTCACGTCGCCGCGCGGCGTGAACACGAAGATCTCGTCCTGATAGAGGTCGACCTTCAGGAACTCGAGGAACTCCTCCGGGGTGTGCGCGTCCTGCTGCAGCTCGAGCAGCTGGCGGAACCAGGCGAGGTGGCGGTCCAGCTCGTCGGGGCTCTTCCCTCCCTCCTTGAACAGCCAGTGGGCCGCGATGCCGTACTCCGCGGTGTGGTGCATTTCACGGGTGCGGATTTGGATTTCGTACAGCTGCCCGCTCGGTCCGAACACCGTCGTGTGCAGCGACTGGTAGCCGTTCGACTTGGGGCTCGCAATGTAGTCCTTGATGCGCTCCTGGAGCGGCGTCCACTTGTGGTGAATCACGCCAAGCACGTGGTAACACTCGGGGATGCTGTTCACGAGCACGCGGACCGCCAGCAGGTCGTAGATCTCCTCGAAGGGCTTGTCGCGCCTCTTCATTTTCTTGTAGATCGACCAGAGATTCTTCGGCCGTCCGGTGATCTCCGCCTCCGTAAGCCCCGCGCTCCGCAGCTCGACCGCCAGCGGTCCGTGCAGTCGCTCGATGGTCCGCTCGCGCTCGACCTTTTTCGCACGCACCTTGCGCGCCAGCGCCCGATAGTCGTCCGGCTCGAGGAACTTGAACGCCAGGTCCTCAAGCTCGGCCTTGACCCCCGCCATGCCGAAGCGGTGGGCGAGCGGGGCGTAGATCTCCCGGGTCTCGAGCGCAATGCGGCGCCGCTTCTCAGGGTCCAGATGCTCGAGCGTGCGCATGTTGTGCAGCCGGTCGGCGAGCTTGATGATGATGACCCGGGCGTCCTTCGCCACCGAGAGCAGCAGCTTGCGGTAGTTCTCCGCCTGCTCCTCGGCCGTGGACCGGAACGTGAGCGTCGAGAGCTTGGTGAGCCCGTCGACCAGCTCCGCCACTTCGGGACCGAAGGTCTTGCGGATGTCCTCGACCGAGACGTCTGAATCCTCCACCACGTCGTGCAGCAGCGCGGCCGCGATGGTGATCGAGTCCATCTGCTGCTCGGCGAGAATCGTCGCCACGGCCACCGAATGGGAGACGTAGTCGTCCCCCGATTGGCGCTTCTGGCCGCGATGCGCCTGGGCGCTCATCTGGTAGGCACGCGTCAGCAGGTCGAGGTCAAGCCGGTCGCGCTGCGACGCGACCGCCCGTGCCAGCTCGGGAGCGAGCAGCGCGGCCGTGCCCGTCACAGCAGTCCCGCTTCCGCGAAGCTCACGTAGCGATCGCCTCCGACGATCACGTGGTCGTACACCGGGACGTCCAGCAGCCGGCCGGCATCCACGAGCTGCCGGGTCACCGCCCGGTCGTCCGCCGAGGGCGTGGGGTCGCCGCTCGGGTGGTTGTGCACCACGATGATCCCCGCCGCCGCCTCGGCGATCGCCGCCCGAAACACCTCCCGCGGGTGCACCAGCGAGCTATTCAAGATCCCTCGCGTGATGAGCAGGTCCCCCAGCACCTGGCTCTGGCTGCCCAGGGCCAGCACATGGAATTCCTCCACGGCGAGGTCCCGCAGCCGGGTGGCGTAGAAGCGCTGCACATCGGCGGGGCCCCGGATCCGCTCGGGTGGCGGCTCCTGCTCCGCGCTCACCCGGCGCCCCAACTCGAGCGCGGCCGCCACCCGGGCCGCCTTGGTGCGGCCCACGCCCGGCACCAAAGCCAGCTCCGCGGAGGGACGCCCCGCCAGCCGGCGCAGCGAGCCCTCCACCCGGGTGAGTACCTCGCCCGCCACCGCGAGGGCGTCCTGGCCGGCGCATCCCGTACCTAGGAGAATGGCCAGGAGCTCCTGTCCCGTCAACGCGGCGGGGCCCACGCTCCATAACCGCTCCCGCGGACGGTCGTGCTCGGCATGCTCGGAGAGACGCAGCGGCATGGTGCCAAGCTAGCCAGCGCCAAGGGAGTAGGCGTATCCAAAAAAAACGAGGGGGCGCAGCCTGCTGCGCCCCCGTCCCGCGTCCCCCGTCCCGTTACATCATAGCCCCGCGCCGTGGCACTTCTTGAACTTCTTGCCGCTGCCGCACGGGCACGGGTCGTTGCGGCCGACGTCGGCGTATGGGCTCCGCACCGGCGGGCTCGCCGGAGGGCGCCCCGAGGGAGGCCTCGGGCCGGAGGCAGTGTCACCCTGGACGAGGCCGTCGGCGTCCGGCTTCGACGCCATCATCGGTGTGGGACGGCGCGGTCCGCCCACCAGCCCCGTCCTCGGGCCGCGCACCCCCGGGCCGCCCACGTCGCCTGGCCCGCCCGGCGGCGGCCCGATTTCGATCTGCAGCTTGAGCCAGCGCTCCGCGAAGGTGGCGTGCACGTCGCGCATCAAGCCGACGAACATGTCGTACGCTTCGGACTTGTACTCGAGCAGCGGGTCTTTTTGTCCCCAGGCGCGATACTGGATCGCGGCGCGGAGCTGATCGAGATCGTACAGGTGGTCCTTCCACTTCTCGTCGATCACGGTCAGCATGACGTGCGACAGCGCCTGGCCGCCGATGTTCACCGCGCCGACCTTGGCTTCGATCTCCTTGAAATGGTCGAGCTTGGCCTGGAACGCTTCCCGCCCCGCCTGCTGCGCGGCGTGCACCAGCTCGTCGCGGCCGCGGATCTTCGCGGGATCCGTCACGCCCGGGAGCGAGATCAGGAATTTGAGCAGGAACTCCGTCTCAATGAGGGCGCGGTCCCACTGGTAGGCGTCCTTCGCGGTACCGATGAGCTCGTCCGCCAGCGTGGCGACGGCCTGCTCCACCATCCGCAACGCCTCGGCCTTGAGCTCTTCTCCGCCCTCGAGCGCGAACAGGCGCAGCGAGTAGATCACTTCGCGCTGCTGGTTCATCACGTCGTCGTACTCGAGCAGCTTCTTCCGCGCCTGGAAGTTCTGGAGCTCGACGCGCTTCTGGGCCTGCCCGATCGCGCCCGTCACCCAGGGATGCGTGATGACTTCGTTTTCCTCCGCCCCGGTGCGGTCCATCCAACGCGCGATGCGGTCGGACCCGAACAACCGCATCAAGTCGTCCTCGAGCGACAGGAAGAAGACGCTCTGGCCGGGATCGCCCTGGCGCCCGGAGCGACCGCGCAGCTGCCGGTCGATGCGGCGCGCTTCGTGGCGCTCGGTACCGACGATCACGAGCCCGCAAGGCGGATCGTCGTTGCAGGCCAGATGCTTGATCTCTTCCGCCGAGAGGTCGGGGCGCTCGATCTGCTGGCCGAACGGTGCCTGGTGGGCCGTGATCCCGCAGACCTGACACTTCTTCACGCCGGGCCCGAGTTTGATGTCCGTCCCGCGGCCTGCCATGTTGGTCGCGATCGTGATGGCGGCGGGCTGGCCGGCCTGGGCCACGATCTCTGCCTCGCGCTCATGGTACTTGGCGTTCAGCACCTCGTGGGGGAAACCGCGGCGCTTGAGCATGCGCGACAGCGTCTCCGAGACGTCCACGTTGACGGTGCCGACCAGCACCGGCAGACCGCGCTTGTGCTGCCGCTCCACTTCATCGAGGATCGCGTTGTACTTCTCGCGCCGCGTCTTGTAGATGAGGTCGTGCTTGTCGATGCGCCGCACGGGGCGGTTGGTGGGGATCACCATCACGTCGAGCCGGTAGATCTCCCAGAACTCGCGCTCCTCCGTCTCCGCCGTGCCCGTCATGCCGGCAAGCTTGTCGTACATGCGGAAGTAGTTCTGGATGGTGATGGTCGCGAGGGTCTGCGTCTCCTCCTGGACCGCCACCCCTTCCCTCGCCTCCACCGCCTGGTGCAGCCCCTCCGACCAGCGCCGGCCGTGCATCAATCGGCCGGTGAACTCGTCGACGATCAGGACCTTCCCCTCTTGCACGACGTAGTCCACGTCCTTCTCGTACAGGGCGTGCGCCTGCAGCAGCTTGTGGATGATGTGCAGCGTCTCGCTCTTCAGGGCGTACTCGCCCTCCACGTGGCGGCGGCGCTCGATCTTTTCCTTGGGGGACAGGGTTTCGTCGCGCTCGATTTCGTGCACCGCGTGCGAGATGTCCGGCACCACGAACAGCTCCGGGTCCTGCGGCGACATCGTCTCGACGCCCTTCTCCGTGAGGTGCACCGAGTGGCCCCGCTCGTCCAGCACGAAGTACAACTCTTCCTCGAGGTGGCGCATCTTCTGCTCGCGCGCCGGCAGCTTACGGTCCGCCAACGCGTCCAGCTCCACCCGCTGGACCAGCGACTTCACCCCCGGCTCCTGCAACAGCTTGAGGAGCTTCTTGTTCTTGGGACTGCCCAGCTGGGCCTGGTAGAGCAGCACGGCGCCGTCGTATGCGGTCTTCTCGTCCGCGACCAGCGGCTCGGCCCGCGCGATCAAGTCGTTGACCACCCCGGTCTGCTTGCGCACCAGCTGCACGACCTGGACGTTGAACTGGGCGTACTTCTCGTCCGACTCACTGCCGACGGGGCCGGAGATGATGAGCGGGGTGCGTGCCTCGTCGATCAGGATCGAGTCCACCTCGTCGATGATAGCGTAGGCGTGGCTCCGCTGGACGCGCTGCTCCAGCGTGAACACCATGTTGTCGCGCAGGTAATCGAACCCGAACTCGTTGTTCGTGCCGTAGGTGATGTCGCAGAGATAGGCGGCCCGCCGCTCCGGCGTCGACGGTTCTGTGTCGTCGATGCAGCCGACCGTGAGGCCGAGCCAGGTGAACAGGTGGCCCATCCACTGGGAGTCGCGCCGGGCGAGGTAGTTGTTGACGGTGACCAGGTGGGCGCCGCGGGCAGTCAGCGCGTTCAGGTACAGCGGCAGGGTGGCCACCAGGGTCTTGCCTTCGCCGGTGGCCATCTCGGCGATCCGCCCCCGGTGGAGCTCGATGCCCCCGATGAGCTGCA
>JBGPDL010000007.1:0-61660 GCA_041482275.1 Gemmatimonadota bacterium
AGAACCTGGTGTCGCCCGAGGCGGCGTTCACCGTAGCGACGAGCCCTGCCCGCAAGTAGCGCATCGGGCGGCCATCCACCTCGACGGGGCGGACGAGCGGAAACGCTTCCGTCGCTGGATAGCCGTAGGTGACCCACCACAGGGTGCTGTCGGCCACGACTGGGACGGGGTCGTCGAACGTCGCAAACGGCGCGAGCCGCTCGAGTCGTCCGGCGACATCGCGCCGCCACAGCAGCACGAGGCCATTCGTCTCCGCGCGTGCCAAGGCGGGACTCTGGAGGGCCCAGGCGAGCGCGATGCGGCGCCACCAACCGGTGAGCGCGACTCCGGAGCGCTCGAGCGCCGGCCAGGTATCGGGCGCGGCGACCGCGAACTCCGTGAATCCCGGGCCGAACCACGACGTCGAGTCATGCGTGCCGAGCGCGGTGAACTCGAGCAGCGTGTCTTCTTCCACGGCGGCGAGAGGCGGTCCCGCGCGCGCCCACACATCGCGGTGCAGCGCCGCCCACCCCCGCGCCTGTCGGGACAGGGTGCTGTCCGGTGCGGGCCGAAACGCCACGATCCAGGTGGGGCGCCCGTCGACGAACGGGTGCGGGGCTAGCGCAGCGGCGACGGGGACCGTCCGTGCGCCGCCGGGATCGCGCCGCGCCGCCGCTGCGGTGATGATCCGCCGGCCGTCCCAGACCGGGAGGGTCGCCACGGCCGCCTCCGGGCTCGCGAAGGCCGGGGGTGCGCGCTCGGCTGGCCCCGGGACCCCGAACGCGAGCTCCTCGAGCTGGCGCTGCTCCGCCGCGATCGCCGTGTCGCGCAGCTCCACGCGCGCACCGTCCGATGCGCTGCCCGGCAGCGGGCCGGGGATAACGGTGAAGCCGAGCACCGACGCCACCAGCCAGGCGCCCCAGGCCGTGACAAGCAGTACCGGCCGTTCGCGCAGTCCCCACACGAAGCTCACCACGGCGGCGCCAAGGCCGAACGCCGCGACGACCGGCGCCGCGGGGAGCCGCAGGTCGAGCGCGCGCTGGGTGAGCACGCCGTTCAGTCCGGCCACGGTTTCAGCGGGATCGAGCAAGGCACCCCAGGTCACCGTCAGGGCGAGCAGCACGAGCAGCAACCCGACATGCGCCCGGGCGTGCGCGTTCGCGTATGGCAACCAGCGCCGAAATCGCAGCGACCCGATTCCCACGTAGAGCAGCACGACGACGGCGGTGGCGGTAGACACGGCGAGCAGCGCGAGCTCCTGCAGCCGCTGCGTCCAGGGCAGCCGGGCCAGATAGTAGCCGACATCCCGGTGCAGCACCGGGTCGGCGACTCCGAACGTCGGCGCGCGGGAGGCGAGTGCCGCGTGCATCCACCAATCACCCGTGCCGAGCGTCAGCAGGAACCCGAACACCAAGCCGGTCGCGATCGTGCCGGCGAGGAGCAGGGGTTGAGGCACGGCCTCGACGATCTCGAGATCGCCGAGCCGGCGGGACAGCTGCATCGAGCCGATGGAGCGGTACACGAACAGCAGGTTGGCCGTCGCCCAGGCGACCGCTCCGAGGAGCAGCAGGCCCGATACGAGACGGGCGAAGTCGCGGGCGGTGAGATAGGCGGACCCGCCGGGGACGCTGGCGGCCCAGGCACGCTCGGCGGTCTCGAGCGCCAGCCAGCGTCCACCGACCAGCACCACCACCAGCAGTCCAACGCTCCACAGCAGCGCCGAGTGACGGGCGACGGGCTTCACCCTTGGGCGCTCTGGGCCGCGAGCCAGCTCTCGACTTCGCTCCGATACGCGGCGAGTGCCGCCGCGCTCGCGGCCTCGAAGCGGAGCACCAGCACCGGCTGCGTATTCGAGGCCCGTAGCAGACCCCACCCCTCCGCAAACGTGATGCGTACGCCGTCGAGCGTGGACACGGGGTACTTGGCGGCGAAGTAGCGGGCGGCGCGCTCCACGATGCCGAACTTGCGGTCGTCGGGACAGTCGACCCGCAGCTCGGGTGTAGCGACCGTGATGGGAAGGTCCGCCAGCGGCCGCGACAGGGGCCCGCCCTGCTCCGCCAGATAGCGGAGCAACCGCGCCGCGGCGAACAGCGCGTCGTCGAAACCGTACCAGTCACCTCCGAAAAACATGTGGCCGCTCATCTCGCCGGCGAGCGGTGCGCCGGTCTCCTTCATCTTCTGCTTGATGAGCGAGTGACCGGTCTTCCACATCGTGGGCACGAGGCCCGCCCGCGCGAGCTCCCGCGGCAGCACCTCGGAGCACTTCACGTCGAAGATCACGGAGTGGCCGGGCCCCGCGCGACAGGCGAGCTCGCGCCCGAGGAGCACGAGCAGTTGATCGCCGAACACCGGACGACCCTGTTCGTCCACGGCGCCGATGCGGTCACCGTCCCCATCGAAAGCGATCCCCAGCTCCGCGCCGGAGCGGCGCACTGCCGCCTGGAGATCGCGCAGGTTGTCGAGTACGGTGGGATCGGGATGGTGGTTCGGAAACGTGCCGTCGGACTCGCAGAACAGGGGCTCGACGTCGGCGCCCAGCGCCCGGAGCGTCTCGACCGCAATGAGACTCGAAACGCCGTTGCCGCAGTCGACCACCACCTTGACCTTCCGGGGGAGCGGCCCGTTGCGCTGTACGATCGCATCGCGGTAGCGCGCCAGGACGGAGCGGTCCTCGCTCCGCCCGCCGCCGGGCCGACTGGGCATCCGGCCCTGCTCGATCAGACGCCGCAGGCCCTGAATCCCGGCGCCGTAGATAGGGTCGGCCCCCAGCACGAGCTTGAAGCCGTTGAATTCGGGAGGGTTGTGCGATCCCGTCACCTGGACCCCGCCGTCCACGTTGAGCACGTGGGTCGCGAAGTACAGGGCCGGCGTCGGCAGCTCACCCACATCGACCGCGTGGCCGCCGACGGCTTCGATGCCCGAGATTACGCCGTGCGTAAGTGCGGCGCCGGAGGGACGGTTGTCGCGCCCCACAGCCAGGCGGGGGGCGCGCCCCAGCCGCTCCCAACCGAGCGTCGCGATCGCCTGGCCGATGGCGCGCGCGACCTCGGGCGTGAGCTGATCGCCGACGGTGCCGCGGATATCGTATTCGCGGAAGATAGCGGCGGAAGGATGCACGGACCCGCCTCCGTCAGCGGGCGGTTGCCGTGGACGGGGGCGCCCCCGGAACGATGCGCGCCGGCGCGGCATGCAGTCCTTCGCCGCTCGTCTTCGCCAAATCCAATAGCCGGTTGGGGCGCACCCCGAGGACCAGCAGCCCCGCCACGGACACCGCGACGGCCACGCCGCCGAGCCGGCCGAGACGCATGCCGGCGTGGGCCTGCTCGAACGGCTCGGGTTTCATGTACATCGCCATGATGACCGGGAGATAGTAGCCCGCGGACACGACGCTCGTAAGCACGAGGATCGCGGCGAGCGGCAACCGCCCGGCGGCCGTCGCCGCCACCAGGATGTACCACTTGCCGATGAATCCCACGGTTCCGGGGAATCCGAGCAGCGACAGCATACAGATCGCGAGCGCGCCCGCGAGCCAGGGACGGCGCTGGCCCAGCCCGGCGAGATCGTCGATCCGCACGTCCCGCTCACCGTCCCTTCCCTTGGCGGCGAGCAAGGCGAAGGCCGCGAGGGTCATGAGCGCGTAGGCGACCAGGTAGAAGACCAGCGCCGCCGAGCCGGCGGCGCTCCCGGCGGCGACGGCCACGAGCAGATAGCCGGCGTGGGCAATCGAGGAGTATGCGAGCATCCGCTTCACCGTGTGCTGGGCCAGGGCGATCAGGTTGCCCGCCACCATGGTCGCTACGGCGAGCCACCACACGATTCCATGCCACGCGGCGACTGCGCCGAACGCTTCGACCAGCACCCGCACCAGGGCGGCGAACGCCGCGGCTTTCACGGCGGTCGTCATGAACCCCGTGACCGGCGTCGGCGCGCCGTCGTACACGTCGGGCGCCCACATGTGAAACGGCACCGCCGCCACCTTGAAGCCGAACCCAACGAGCAAGAGCCCGAGGCCGGCGAGCAGCATAGGGCTGTGCTCCAGGCCCAGGCTCCGTACTTGGCTGCCGATCTGCGACAGGTTCGTCGTGGCGGTGGCCCCATACACGAGCGCGAGGCCGTACAGCAGGAAGCCTGAGGCGAACGCTCCGAGCAGAAAGTACTTGAGCGCCGCCTCCGCCGCGGCGGCGCTGTGCCGGTTGATGCCGGCGAGGACGTAGACCGACACCGACATCAACTCGAGCCCGAGGAAGACGACCATCAGGTCGTCTCCCCCGACCATGAGCATCATGCCGAGCGTGCCGAACAACAGCAAAACGTAGTACTCGGGCGCGAGCAGCCGCTCGCGCTCGAGGTAGTCGAACGACACGAGCACCGTGAGCCCCGCGCTGCCGAGGAACAGCCAGTCGAGCACGAAGCGGAAGTCGTCGACGGCGATCATCGCCGGGGCGCCGGCGGCGCGGGCCGTGTTCCACCACAGCCACCACGCGGCGGCCCCGGCGGCCGCGAGCCCCGCCAGGCTCACCCAGCCCGCCAACCGCAGGTCGGCGGGGGTGCGATGCCGCCACGCGGTCACCAGCAGGACCACCATCCCCGCCGTGGTGAGCACCAGCTCGGGGAGCAGAGCCTGGAGGAGGTCGAGCGACCTCGCGAGATCGAGCGTCATCGCACCGCTGTGAACGCGGCGGCGTTCAACCGGACCGTCTGGATGAACTGCCGGGCGGCTGGCTCCATGCGGCGCAGGATCGGCTGCGGGTACACGCCGATCCACAGGATGCAGGCGACGAGCGGCGCGAGCACGGCGATCTCCCGCGGGGTGAGATCGGCAAGCTTTTCGTTGGTGCTCTTGTCGAGCGGATTGTAGATCACCCGCTGCAACGCGGGCAGCAGGTACATGGCGGCGATGATCACGCCGGCCGAGGCGATGACGGCAGCCAGGGGATAGCTCCGGAAGACCCCGAGGAGTACGAGAAATTCGCCCACAAACCCGTTCGTGGCGGGGAGGCCGATGGACGACAGCGACACGATCGTGAGCACGGCCGAGAGCAGCGGCACGACCTTCGCGATCCCACCGAACGAATCGATGAGGCGGGAGTGCCGCCGCTCGTACAGCATCCCCACGAGGAAGAACAACGCACCGGTCGAGATGCCGTGGTTGATCATCACCAGGAGGGCGCCCTGGACGCTCTGCAGCGTCAACGCCCAGATACCGAGCATGACGAAGCCCAAGTGCGCGACCGACGAGTAGGCGATCAGCTTCTTGAAGTCGGGTTGCACCATCGCGACGAGGCCGCCGTACACGATGCCGATCAGCGAGAGCGTCACGATGATCCGCTGCACCGCAGGATCCAAAGCAACCGCCGGAAACAGGGGCATGGCGAATCGCAGGAATCCGTAGGTGCCCATTTTGAGCAGAACCGCGGCGAGGATCACTGAGCCCGCGGTCGGCGCCTCGACGTGCGCGTCCGGGAGCCAGGTATGGAACGGGAACATCGGCACCTTGATGGCGAACGCGAGGAAGAACGCCCCGAACAACCAGTACGCCAGCGCGCCGAGCCCGCCGAGATGGGCCAGCAGGTGGCCGTAGGAGAACGAGTACACGCCGGTTCGCTGGCCCACCACGTAGACGAGCGCCAGGATCGCCAGCAACATGAGGAGCGACCCGAGGAACGTATAGATGAAAAATTTGATGGCTGCGTACAGCCGCCGCTCGCCGCCCCACACGCCGATGATGAAGTACATCGGGATGAGCATGACCTCCCACATCACGTAGAACAGGAAGAGGTCGAGCGCCACGAACACGCCGATCATCCCCGACGTGAGCACGAGCAGCAGGGCATAGAAGCCGCGCTCGCGCGTGGTGATGTAGCTGTAGCTCCCCAGCACCGACAGCGGCACCAGGAACGTGGCGAGCAGAACCAGGAACAGCGAGATGCCGTCCAGGCCCACCGTGTAGCGGATGCCCCAGGCCGGAATCCAGGGCAGGTCGAGGACGTACTGGATGCCGCCGTTGGGGGCGAAGGTCCACCACAGCGGGACGGACAGCGCGAACTCCAGGAGGCTGGCGGCGAACGCGACGTGCTTGGCCCAGCGTGGCGGAACGAGCAGCACGACCAGTGCGGCGAGCACGGGCCACGCAAGCAACGCAGTGAGCACCCACTGGCCGTACATGGGCTACCTCACCGCCGCGCCCAGCACGGCGAGCACGCCGATCACGAACAACACCACATACGTGCCGACCTCGCCGGTCTGCAACCGGCTGCCGACCCAGCCCAGCGCGCGGGACACGGCGGCGGTGCCGTTCACCAGCCAGCCGTCCACGAGCCGGTTGTCGACGAGCTTCCACAGCACGTCGCGTGAGACCCACATCACCGGCCTCACGATGACGGCGTCGTACAGCTCGTCCACGTACCACTTCTTCCATAGGAGCCGGGCGAGGCCGGTCTCGGGGGGAGCGAGCCGGGCGGGCACGAGCGCCGCGGGCTTGAGGAGGCGGAACGCGGCGAACATGCCGAGCGCTGCGACGAGGACCGCAGCGGCGACCAGGGCCCATTCGGTCCCGGCCGCCGCCTCGAGCGGGGGTCGCAGTTGGTCGGCTGCAGCCGTCACGGGCGCGAGCCATTGTTCGAGGAGCGCGCCGCCACCGAACAGGGGGGGGATGTTGAGCCCGCCCCCGAGCAGCGTCAGCACCCCGAGCACCAGGAGCGGTGCCGTCATCACCCACGGCGCTTCGTGCAGGTGCTCCCGTTCCCGGTCGCCCGTGCGGTTCGGCCCGTGGAACGTGTACAGCATGAGCCGCGTCATGTAGAACGCGGTGAGCAGCGCGGCCGTGATCCCCATGCCCCAGAAGGCGTACCAGATCGGGCGGGCGGTCGCCTCGGCGAACGCGGCTCCCAAAATCTCGTCCTTGGAGAAGAACCCGGCGAACGGGGGAATGCCGGCGATGGCGAGCGTCGCGACCCACATCAGCGCCGCGGTCCACGGCAGGTAGCGGGCCAGGCCGCCCATGTTGCGCATGTCCTGCGCGTCGTCGTGCGCGTGGGTGGCGTGGTAGGCCTGGTGCATCGCGTGAATCACGCTGCCCGAGCCGAGAAACAGCAGCGCTTTGAAGAAGGCGTGCGTCGCGAGGTGGAAGATGCCGGCCGCGTAGGCTCCCGTGCCCACCCCGATGAACATGTACCCGAGCTGCGACACGGTGGAGTACGCGAGCACGCGCTTGATATCCCACTGCTTGAGCGCGATGGTGGCTGCGAACAATGCCGTGAGCGCCCCGACGCCGGCGACGACGGCGCTGCCGGTGGGCGACATGGCAAACAGCACGCCGCACCGGGCCACGAGATAGACGCCCGCGGTGACCATGGTGGCGGCGTGAATCAGGGCGGACACAGGGGTCGGGCCCTGCATCGCGTCCGGGAGCCACGTGTACAAGGGGATCTGGGCCGACTTGCCTGTGCAGCCGAGGAACAGGAACAGCGTGATTGCGGTGATCAAGGCCCCGCCCGGCGGGAACGCGGTCGCCGCTTTGGCGAACACGGCCACGAAATCGAGCGAGCCGATGCGCCAGAAGATGAGGAACATCGCCACCAGGAATCCGAAGTCGCCGATCCGGTTCACGATGAACGCCTTCTTACCCGCGTCGGCGTTGATCTGCGCGTTGAACCAGAACCCGATGAGCAGGTACGAGCAGAGCCCCACTCCCTCCCATCCCACGAACATCACCGGGAAGCTCGCGCCCAGCACCAGAATCAGCATGAAGAACACGAACAGGTTGAGGTACGCGAAGTAGCGTGCGTACCCCGGGTCCTCGCGCATGTAGCCGATGCTGAAGACGTGGATCAGGGCCCCGACTCCCGTCACCACGAGGAGCATCACCGCCGACAGCTGATCGAGCTGCAGCGCGAATGCCACCTGCAGCTCGCCCACGGGCAGCCACTCCCAGTAACGGAACACCAGCGGCGCGGGCGAATGGAGCGCGGCGAACTCGACGACGGCGAGCCCGGCGGCGGCGAACGCGAGCAGCAGCGTGCCGACGCCCACCACCGAGACGACAGGCCGCGCCCGCGTCCCGGTGAGCGCGAGCGTGCCGTTCACGGCGAACCCGAGCAACGGCAGCGCCGGAACCACCCAGAGCAGCGACAAGGGCAACGCGGGCATCAGCCTTTGAGCAGGTTGATGTTCCGCAGGTCGACCGTCTGCCGGTGGCGGTAGATGGCGAGCATGATCGCCAGCCCGACCGCGGCTTCCGCGGCGGCCACCGCCATCACGAAGAAGACGAAGATCTGGCCACCCACGCCCAGATCCTGAGCGAGCGCGACGAACGTCAGATTCACGGCGTTGAGCATCAGCTCGACGCACATGAAGATGACGATGGCATTGCGCCGCACCAGGACGCCGGCCACACCCAGCGCGAACAGCACGGCGGAGACCGTGAGCGAGGGCCCGAGCAGCATCACAGCTTCCGTTTGGCGAGCACCACGGCGCCGACGATCGCCGCGAGCAGCAGCACGCTGGTGATCTCGAACGGTACGAGGTACACGCTGAACAGCGGCCGGGCGACGGCCGGGATCATCCCCTGCTCCGCCGTGGCGCGGGCCATAACGCTGGGCGCGAGCGCGGGCGTCGACCCTCCCGGGTGCATTCCGAGCAGTTGCACCAGCATGAGTCCCGCGAGCAGCACGGCCACGCCCAGGCCGAGCGGCCCCTTGATATCGGACGGCCCGCCGCGGCCCAGATTGAGTAGCATGATCACGAACAGGAACAGCACCATGATGGCGCCGGCGTAGACCAGCACCTGCAGCACGGCGATAAACTGCGCGTCGAGCAGCACGAACAGGGCCGCGATCGAGAACAGCGTCACCACCAGCCATAAGGCGCTCGCCACCGGGTTCTGCCGCGTGATGCACAGCAGCGCGCTCGCCATGGCGAGCCCGGCGAACGCCCAGAAAATGATCAGGGTCGGCGACATCGTTACTCGCCCTTGGGGTCGGACGGGTCCCACAGCGTCGAGACCGGGTGCGTCTGGGCGCACAGCCGCTCGAGATCGTACACGAACCGGTCACGGGAGAACTCCGCGTTCTCGTAGTGCCAGCCCACGTGAATCGCCTCTTCGGGGCAGACCTCCTGGCAATAGCCGCAGAACACGCAACGGAACTCGTCGATCTCGAAGATCAGCGGGTAGCGGTTGCCCTCCTCGTCCTCACCGGGCACGAGCTTGATGCAGTTCGCCGGGCAGATCTGGGGACACAAACCGCACGCCACGCACTTGGCGCGTCCCTGCTCGTCGGTGAGCATGCGATGCGTGCCGCGCCAGCGGGCCGACATCGTCCAATCCGTGGTGGACTTTTCCTCCGGGTACTGCATCGTCACCTTGGGCCGGAAGATGTGCCGCAGGGTGAGCGCCATGCCCTGGAGCGTGGCGCGCACATAGGAGGCCCGGTTCCCCGGCCGCCGCATGACCTTCACCCCGATCGTCATCAGGCGCCCTCCTCCGCCACCGAGCCGGACACGATGTGGCCGCGGTCGAGCGCGAAGAACAGCGGCAGAGCGAGCAGCACGTTGAGACCGAACAGCGTCAAAGCGAAGCGCGTGTCGTAAATCCAGCCGAGCTGGCCGTGTAGGAACCAGATGGCGGTCGCGATCACTGTCAGGTACCCGAGCGCCAGGGGCAACATCACCTTCCAGCCCAGCGCCATGAGCTGATCGTAGCGGAAGCGCGGCAGCGTCCAGCGCACCCAGATGTAGAGGAACAGGAAGAACCACAGCTTGACCGAGAACACCAGCAGGGTCGCCGCGGTCTTGAGGATCGTCCAGGGTGGAGCGTTGTCCCAGTGCGTGAACGGGATGTCGAAGCCGCCGAAGAACAGCGTCGCCATGAGGGCGGAAGCGGTCACCATGTTCGAGTACTCGGCGATGTAGAACATCGCGAATTTCATCGCGCTGTACTCGGTGTGGTACCCGGCAATGAGCTCGGCCTCCGCTTCCGGCAGGTCGAACGGCAAGCGGTTGGTCTCGGCGAACGCGGCGACGATGAAGATGAAGTACGCGAGTGACAACGGAAACACGTTCCAGGTGAACACCGACTGCGACTGCTTGGCGATCACGTCCATGAGCGTGACGTTGCCCGCGACAAGCAGCACCGCCACCGTGCTCAAGCCCATCGCGATCTCGTAGGAGATCATCTGGGCGGTGGCGCGCAACCCCCCGAGCAGCGAGTACTTGTTGTTCGACGACCATCCTGCCAACACGATCCCGTACACGCCGAGCGAGCTGAAGGCCAGGATGTAGAGGAACCCGACGGGGAGGTTGGCCACCACCATGTCCACGTCCCCCCACGGCGTGGGGAGCGGCGTGGCGAACGGGATGACGGCGAACGTCACGAGCGCCGGGACGAACGACATGGTCGGCGCGAGCATGAAGAGCAGCTTGTCGGCCCGAGCGGGGAGCGTCTCTTCCTTCACGAGATTCTTGAGCCCGTCCGCCGCCGGCTGCAGCAGCCCGTGCGGCCCGACCCGGTTGGGGCCGCGACGATCTTGCATCCAGGCGCAGATGCGCCGCTCGGCGAGCGTGAGCAGTGCCACGCCCACCATGATCACCGTGAAAACGACGACAATCTTGATGACCGACGTGACGAGGAAGAACGTCATGCCGGCACCATGGCAGCGGCGGCCGCCGGCCTGCCCGCGAACCCCAGCTGCCGGTACGAGAAACCGCGGAACGCCTCGGCCGACCCCGCCAACCGGTCGAATGCGTCGCTGGCGCTCGCCAGCCGCTCGCCGCGGCCCAGCACCGCGATGAGCTCCGACAACACCCACCACGCCGGCCGCGCCATGCCCGGGGCCGGCTTGGCCTGGAAGTAGCATTGCACCCGCCCGTCGCGATTCACGAAGGTGCCGTCTTCCTCCGCCACGTTCGCGATCGGGAGGATGACCTCGGCGTCGCGCGCGCGCTCGGAGAGCACCGTGCCGGCGTAGATCAGCACCCCGGCCGTCCGCACCGAGACGTCGGGCTCGTCCAGCACCAGCACGACGGCGGCAGCCTCAGCCGCCGCGAGGGCCGCCGCGTAGTCGCGGCTGTAGCCCAGCAGCTCGGCCCCTCGCCCGTTCGGGGCGCGCTCGGCGCGGAGCGCGAGGTTGGGCACCCCGGTGAGCGTCGCCTCTTCGCCCATCACGACTTGGAACGCGCCGGTCCAGTCGAGCCCGGCGAACAGCTCGCGCGCAAGAAACAACGCCTCTGTCGATGCCTTGGGAGAGACGAGCGCGACCGCCTTGCCGCCGGCGCCCCGCAGCAGCGTCGCCACGTGCTCGCACGCCTCGTCCCAGTCGGTCGCGTGCAGCTCGCCGCCCCGCCTCACCAACGGGGCCTCGATACGGTCGCCCCGGTTCATCCAGCGGTAGTTCATGCGGCCGTGGTCGCAGATGAAGTAGCGGTTGACCTCGAGGTTCGGCCGCGGGCGCACGCGCACCACCACATTCTCACGCGTGTCGAGCGTGACGTTGCAGCCCTGCGAGCAGCCGGTGCAGATCGAGGCCGACTTGTCGAGCTCCCAGGCACGGGCCTTGTGGAGGAAATCCTTGGAGAGCAACGAGCCCACCGGACAGAGATCCACCACGTTCCCCGACCACGGGTGGTCGAGCCGGGCGTCGGGGTGGATGCCGATGAAGGCGCGGTCGCCCCGCTCGGAGACGTTCAAGACCGGCTCCTTGGCCACGTCCTCCATGAAGCGGACGCAGCGCGTGCACAGAATGCAGCGGTTCGGCACGTACAGCACGTCCGGGCCGAAGTCTTCGACCGGATTGAAGCGCTTCGCGTATTCGGGGCTGTACCGCGTGGCGGGGCGACCCTCCTGGAACGTGAAGTCCTGCAGCTCGCACTCTCCCGCCTGATCGCAGATGGGGCAGTCGAGCGGGTGATTGATGAGCAACAGCTCGAGCACCCCCATGCGACCCTTCTTCGCCTGCGGCGATTGGGTGCGCACAACCATCCCTTCGGCCACCTGGGTGGCGCACGCGATCTGCAGCTTCGGCGCCTTCTCGATGTCCACCAGACACATGCGGCACACGCCCGCCACCGGCAGTCCCGGGTGGTAGCAGTAGTGCGGCACGAGCACCCCGGCTTGCTTCGCGGCCTCGATGACGAGCATCCCCTTGGGAACGCTCACGGGCACGCCATCGATTGTCAGGTTGACGAGCGCTTCAGGCATTACCCTTCCCCTCTCCCCTCGTCCCCGTCGTCACGCTACCATCACCGGCTTGCGCCGCCCCGCGATGTAATCGTCGAATTCCTGCTTGAACCGCTTGATGCCGGAGACGACCGGCGCGGCGCACGAATCGGAGAGCACGCAGATGGTCTTGCCCGTCATGTTGTCGGACAGATCGAGCAGCAAGTCGAGGTCGGCCGTCTTGCCCTGCCCTGCGAGGATCCGCTCGAGGATCTTGGTGGTCCACGCCGTACCTTCCCGGCACTGGGTGCACTGCGCGCACGATTCGTGGGCGTAGAACCGCGCGAGCCGCATGATCTGGTAGACCATATCGGTCGAGTCGTCGAACACGATCACGCCGCCGGAACCGAGCATGGACCCCTTCTCGACGACGCCCTCGTAGTCGAGCAGGCAGCTCTCGGTCTCGTCGCGGTTCAGGATTGGGACCGACGAGCCCCCGGGGATGCACGCTTTGAGCGTGTGCCCCGGCCGCATGCCCCCGCAGAGGTCGTACAACAGGTCCTTGAGCGGGAAGCCCATCGTGACTTCGTAGTTGCCGGGTTTCTGCACGTGCCCGCACACGGAGAACAACTTGGTACCGGTGCTCTTGGGCGAGGCAAGCGACAGACCCTTGTACCAGGCGGCGCCGTTCTTGAGGATGTGCGGCACCGCGGCCAGGGTCTCGACGTTGTTGATCGTGGTGGGCATCCCGAACACGCCCGCCGCTGCCGGAAATGGCGGCTTGATCCGCGGGTTGCCGCGCTTCCCCTCGATTGAGTTCATGAGCGCGGTCTCTTCGCCGCAGATGTAGGCGCCCGCGCCGCGGTGCAGGTGGATCTTGATGGTGCCGAACACGCCGGCGGCGTCGGCCTCGCTCAGGGCCTTCTCCATCACGCTCCACGGCTCGGTGAACTCGCCGCGGATGTAGATATAGGCGACCTCGGCTTGAATCGCGTGGGCGGCGATCGCCGCGCCTTCGAGCAGCGCGTGCGGCGTCCAGCGCATGATCTCGCGGTCCTTGAACGTCCCCGGCTCCGACTCGTCGGCGTTCACGCACAGGTAGTGGGGCTTCTTTTTCTCCTTGGGCATGAACGACCACTTGAGCCCCGTGGGGAAGCCGGCGCCCCCGCGCCCGCGCAGACCCGACTCTTTGACGATGTCGATGACCTTGGCGGGCTCCATCGAGAGGGCGTGCCGGAGCATCTCGTATCCGCCCCGCTTCACCCAGCCCTTGTAGCTGCGCGCGTCGGCCTCACCGAAGTACTTCGAGAGGACGACGGTCTCGCGCGAATGCGGCTTGTGGGGGTACCCCATTATGTGTACCGCTTCACGAGCTCGGGCACCTTCTCCGGCGTGACGCTCTCGAGGAAGTCGTCGTCCACCAGCACGGGCGTCGCGAATCCGCAGGCGCCCAGACATTCCACTTCGGTCACGGTCCACTTGCCGTCGGGGCTCGTGGCGCCGAGTTCTTTCGCGCCCGTGGCTTCGAGCAACGCCTGCACCACGGCCTCGGCGCCGCACACGTTGCAGGGCGACGTGGTGCACACCTGGACGAAGTGCCTCCCCACCGGATGCTGGTGGTACATCGTGTAGAACGTGACCACCCCCTTCACGTACGCCGGGGTGAGGCCGAGCACCTCGGCCGCCTCCGCCATGTTGCGGTCGGAGATCCAGCCGCGGGCCCGCTGCACCATCCACAAGGCCGGCAGGAGCGCCGCTTGCTTCGTCGGATAACGGGTGAACACCTCCTGCAGCTGCTCGAGCGCCGCGCCCGTGAAGACGGGCTGGTATTCCTCGATGCCCGAGGGTGCCGCGGGATACGCGTCGCCGCTCATCGGTCCACCTCGCCCATGACGATGTCGACCGATGCGTTGATTGCGATCAAGTCGCTCAAGAGGTGTCCCTCCGCCATCTTGGAGAGGGCCGAGAGATTGATGAACGACGGCGGCCGGATGCGCCACCGTACGGGCTTCGCCGTTCCGTCCGACACCAGATAGTTGCCGAGCTCGCCTTTGGGATTCTCGATCCCGACGTACGCTTCGCCCACCGGCGCCTTCACGCCCTCCATCACCTGCTTGAAGTGGTAAATCATCGCTTCCATGTCGCTCATGGCGCGGGATTTGGGAGGGAGAATGAGCCGGGGATCGGCGACGTTCACGGGGCCGTCCGGCAAGCGGTCGAGCGCCTGTTGGAGGATGCGGTTGGCCTGAGTGCACTCCTCCAGGCGCACGAGATAGCGATCGTACACGTCGCCATGCTCGCCTACGACGACGTCGAAGTCGTACGTCTCGTAGTCGAGGTAGGGCCGGTCCTTGCGGACGTCATAGGCGACGCCGCTCGCACGCAGCATGGGGCCGGAGAGCGACTGATTGATCGCCTCGGCGCCGGTCAGGGCTCCCACGCCCTGGGTTCGGCCCACCCACACCGCGTTGCGCGTGAGCACGCCATCGATCTCGCCCAGTGTGCGGGGAAACGTTTGCGTGAAGTGTCGCAACCCTTCGACAAAGCCGTCGGGGATGTCCGCCATCATGCCGCCCACGCGCGTGACGCTCGTCGTGAGCCGCGCGCCCGTCCACATCTCCTGGAGATTGTAGATCCGCTCGCGTTCCTGGAAGGCCCAGAGGAACGGCGTGAACGCGCCGAGATCGATGGACGTCGTGCCGAGCCATACCATGTGGGAGATGATCCGGCTCATCTCGCACGCGATCACGCGCAGCACGGTGCAGCGCGGCGTGATCTCGATCCCCATCAGCTTCTCAGCCGCGAGGGCGAAGCCGACGTTGTTCGCCATGGGCGACAGATAGTCGGTGCGGTCGGTCAGCGGGATGATCTGGTTATAGTGGCGGTACTCGCCCAGCTTTTCGAAGCCGGAGTGCAGATAGCCGAGGTGCGGGATCACGCGCACGACGGTCTCGCCGTCCAGCTCGACCACGAGCCGCAGCACGCCGTGCGTGGCCGGATGCTGAGGACCGATGTTGATCAGCATGTGCTCGCCCGCGAGCTGCGGTTCCGCGGGGCCGTCCTGGGCCACGCCCAGCGGCACGCGGAGCGGCTGCCCGCGGTCATCCAAGCCGGGGGTGGCGAGCTCGAGCTCGACGGTGCGCTTGCTCATTCGGAGTCTCCCAGCCGACCCCGGTTACCGCGACGCAGCCGCTCTTTCATGTCGGGCGGCAGCTCGTCGTATGCTTCGGCAATCGACAGCTCTTCCATCGAGTAGTGGGCCTCGGGGTTGGCGGCCAGCGCCTGACGGACCTGCTCCGCGCGGCTGAACCGCCCACGCAACGGGAAATCCTTCCGCAGCGGATATCCCTCGGCGTACGTCTCCCACATGAGGATGCGGCGCAGGTCCGGATGGCCCCGGAAGGTGACGCCGAACATGTCGAACACCTCGCGCTCCAGCCAGTCGGCGCCGCGCCACAAGGGCACCACCGAGTCCACCGCGAGATCGCCGCCCGGCTCGAGCTCGACCTTCACGCGCAGGTCGGCACGGCGCGCGAGCGAGCGCAGGTTGTAGACCAACTCGAGCGGTCGCTCGCGGTCGCGATACTCGACCGCGGTCACGTCGACCAGGTAGTCGTAGAGCTGATCCGGGGTGTCCCGCAGCCACCGCAGCACGTCGAGCAAGCGGTCGCCGGACACGTAGACGATCGTGTCGCCGCACGACTCGACCGCGCGGCCGATCGCGTTGCCGAAGGTCGCCTGCAGCGCGTCGACGGAAGGATTCACGACGAGCGGAACTGGTGGACGGAGTTCCCGAACGGCTCCGAGATCTCGTCGATCTGCTCGGGGGGGAGACGCAGCCCGCGCTCGTCGAGCGGCTGTTCGTCCCGGCGAGGAACGCGGTCGAAGAGCGACTCGCCCTTGATCTTCTTGTGCAACAGCAACACGCCGTACAGCAGACCCTCCGGGCGCGGCGGGCATCCGGGGATATAGACGTCCACCGGCACGATCGTGTCGATGCCCTGTACCATCGCGTAGTTGTCGAAGATGCCGCCGGTGGAAGCGCACGCTCCCATCGAGATCACCCACTTGGGCTGCGGCATTTGATCGTAGATTCGCCGGATCACGGGGGCGAGCTTGAAGGGCAGCCGGCCGGCGCAGATCAGCACGTCTGCCTGGCGCGGCGAGAACGCCTGGCGCTCCATGCCGAAGCGCGCGAAATCGTAGCGGCTGGCCGCGGTCGCCATGAACTCGATGGCGCAACAGGCGGTGCCGAACGGCATCGGCCAGAGCGAATTGGCCCGCGACGAGTTCACGGCCCAGTCCACCAGGTGCTGGAACTTGGCGAGGAGATAGTTCGGGCTCTGGCCGGAAACCTGCTTCGTTTCAATGACTCGCTTCATTGACGCCTCAATCCCACTGCAGTGCCCCCCGCTTCCACACATAGACGTACCCGACGGCCAGAATCAGCATGAACACCAGCATCTCGACCAGCAGGAATCCCGTGCTCGGTCCGCCACCGCCGCCCCAGAAGATGGTGCCCCAGGGGATCAGAAAGACGGTTTCGATATCGAAGACGATGAACAACATCGCCACGAGATAGAATTTGACGGAAAAGCGCTCGCGCGCGTCGCCGAGCGGCGGCATGCCGCTCTCATACGGCATGTCCTTGAGGACGGTGGGCCTGCGGGGAGAGAGGAGATGCGACAGCCCGATCAAGACGCCCGCGTTGAAGGCGACGAAACCGAGCAGCAGGAGGAAAGTGAGATAGGGCTGGTTCATGAGTTCGTGAAAAAATTCACTTGACTCGCGGAAACGTATTCGCGGACCGCACCCTTGTCAACCGAATCGAGTGGCGTAAGTGACGATGCCGCCGATATATTGCCGGCTCATGTCCATCAAGTCCGACCGCTGGATCCGGCGCATGGCCACCGAGCATGCCATGATCAAGCCGTTCGCCGAGAATCAGGTGCGCACGGGCGTGATCTCCTACGGCGTTTCGTCGTACGGCTACGACATGCGGGTGGCGCCCGAGTTCAAAATCTTCACCAACGTGCTCTCCGCAGTGGTCGATCCCAAGAGCTTCGATCCGAAATCGTTCGTCGAGTTCACCGGCGAGGTCTGCGTTGTCCCGCCCAACTCGTTCGCCCTCGCCCGCTCCGTCGAGTACTTTCGCATCCCTCGCAACGTGCTGACGATCTGCGTCGGGAAGAGCACGTACGCGCGCTGCGGCATCATCACGAACGTGACCCCGTTCGAGCCGGAGTGGGAGGGCTTCGTCACGCTCGAGATCTCGAACACGACGCCGCTCCCCGCCCGCATCTATGCCGACGAAGGGATCGCCCAAGTCCTGTTCTTCACCTGCGACGAAGGGGATGAGTGCGCGGTCAGCTACAAGGACAAGAAAGGCAAGTACCAGGCTCAGCAAGGGATTACGTTGCCGAAGCTCTAGCCCGCTTGTTGTATGCGTAGGCGACGGCCAGCGCGATCAGCGCGAGGGCGAAGAACGAGGCGATTCGGTACAGCGCCTCGAGAGTGGACAGATCGTAGAGCACGATCTTGAGTCCCGCCCCGGCGGCAACGACCAACCCGGCCGAGCGGACGTCCTTGCGGTCGCGTCGGAATCCGATCCGGACCAGCGTGCCCGCGTACGCCAGCCAGAAGATGCTCAGGGCGAGATCGCCCGCGAGCGGCGTGCGCCGTCCGAAGTAGCGCTGCAGTTCCACTGAACCTCCCAGGAAGATCGCGGCGCCGCACAGCGCCCAAAGGACTTCGCGGCCGCGATCGACGCTCCCCCACCGACGAGCCGCGACCGCCGTACCCGCGACGTAGGCATAGAGCGCGAGCGCCCACGTATCGGTGAACGCCGGCGCGCTTCCCGCCCGCGACCACAGAGCGACGCCGAACAACCAGAGGAACGCCACCAGCGCGAGGCCCAGCGCGGCGGTCCGGCCCCCGGGGCGGTGGCCCAGTTGCTCCGCGGCGAGCGCCGCCAGAGCGAGCGCCGTCCAGCCGGCCGCGACTGCCGGCGGGCTCCACTGAGCGGCCAGGGCAAAGGCGGCGAGCGCGAATCCCAGCATGAGATGAGGCGCCGAGCGACGCATCCAAGCCGGGACGAGGTAGGCCGCGGCGAGCAACGCGGGCACGAGCCCCGGCACGCGGTCGAGCGCGTGTGGGCCCGCCACGCCCGCGAGCGCGATGAGCACGAAGGGATTCGCCACGAACAGCATCGCTTCTTCCCGCATCCGGAGCGGGTCGCCGTCGAGCTCCTGCCACCACAACAGCGCGGCGACCGCGAGCGCCGCGCCCAGGGCGAGCCACGCGCGCGCCTCGGAGTCTCGCACTCCCGCGAGTGCCACGCCCAGCAGGACCCACGCGAGCGCTGCCAGCCCGAGCCGTGCTTCGGGCCACGCACGCCGCTTGGTGACGTGGAGGGTGAGCAAAGCGCCGGCAGCGAGGAACCAGCAGCCGAGCGCGGTTTCGAGCGCCACGGCGGCGCCCGCCGCCGCCAACAGGAAGTAGCCGAGCAGCGCCACGTCGTAGGTCCGTCGCCAGGTCATCGTGAACGCGAGCAGACCCGTCCCCAGGCCGACCACTTCGAGGTACCCGAGGAACGCCTCGGGATTGGGGATGGGCGGCGGCAGCAAGATCGGCGCGAGGTAGGCGCCGGCGAGGGCCCAGATCGCCAAGCCCTCGATCTCGTGCCGCAGTGCGAGCACAATGACGACGACGGTGCAGGCGGCGAGCAGCAGGATGCCGGCGCGGCGCTCGATCAACCCGTACGGGCCCGCGGCTGCCCACAGGCCCAGGTAGGCGAGTCCCCCGCCGGCGCCGATCATCGCCGCCCCGTACCGGCGCAAACCGGCTCGGATCCGCGCTTCTCCCCACGTCGCCACCGCGATGCCGGCCGCGATGGCGAGCAGCGAGCGCGCCGCCGGGGGGATCCAGCCCTGATCGATCGCGTATTTCAGGAAGAAGCCGGTCGCCGCCAGCAGGGCGAGCACTCCGACCACGAGCAGACCGCGCTGTCCGAACCACTGCTCCAGGTCCGGAGCGGCGGGTTGGGAGTCGGCCCGATGGTGGAGCTCCGGGACGGCGCGCCAGGCGGCGGGCACCGCGCGCGGAGCAGCGCCCGTGTGCTCCGGGGGGGCGAAGCCGCGGGCGGCCGCGGCCCCCGGTGCAACCAGGCGCCGCATCATCTGCTCCAGGACTTCGACCCGCCGCTCGAGCCGCTGCAGCGCGTCGCGCTGCTCGTCGCTCACAGGGCGGCGGCGGCCGGGCGGGATCCGAAGACGGTGATGGCGAGCGCGGCCGCCGCGAGAATCACCAGGTCGGGCACCCAGCCGAGCTCGGTCTGCGGGACCACCATCTGGAGGAGGTTCATCACGAAGTCGAACAGGCCGATAAGCAATCCCAGCAGCACCGTGGCATGCAGCAGGCGGCCCAGCCGCGCGAGCACGCTGCCCGAGACCAGTGCGACGGCCCCCTGCCCCGCCGCGATGCTGAGGGTCGCCACCACGTCATCGAACAGGGTGCGCCAGAATTCATGGGGACTGGGGTGGTAGCTGTAGAACCAGGTGTGAATGAGCGAAACCCCGATCCCGGCCACGGCGGCGCACAGCGTGGCCCAGAGCGCGTAGCCGATCACGATCCTCATCCGGTCGCCGGTCTCGCCAGCCATACCGACCTCGCTTCCTGCCGTCGTGGCGTGGGCAAATGTGGCCGTTCGAGCGCGCTCTCGCCAGGTCAGCGCAACGCGGCCGTCGCGTCCGCGAGCGCACTCCGGGCATAATTCACGCGTATCACCAAGTCGGCAAGCTCGCGCTCGACGGCCGCGGCGTCCGCATAGCGGATGGCTTCGTTGACCGAGGGGAACGCCATCGTGGCGTAGCCGTTGTCCACGTCCGAGGCGAACTGGAGGCTCGTGTACCACGGCCGGCTCGCGAGGCCCCGGGGGCGCGTGAGGCGGCGCTCCACCTGCATCAGCGCGCCGTTCGCGGCCTCGTTGCGGGTGGGCTCGGCGCCGCGCGCGCTGTCGCGCACCGCGGCGAACCCGCGGGCGGTGTCCGTGAAGCGAGCGAGCGCCTCCCGCAGCCCGGCGGTCGACACGCTCCAACCGCGCTTCGCGATCCCCGAGTCGAGCTGTACCACGAGTCGGGTCAATTCGGTCCCGAAGGCCGCGTAGTCGAGCGGCAGCACATCGCTGTTCGCGAGCCGCGCGACCAGCAGGGCGACCAACCGCGCGGTCGCTTGGTGCGCGCGGTAGCCGGGATCGCCGAGCCGGGTCGCCCCGGGCGTAGCCGTCGTCCTCGGGGTCGGAGTAGATGATGAGCCCCACCGCCCCGTGCTGCTCCGCTTCGCGCGCCTTGATGCCGCGGAACGACCGCCCGTAGCGCGCCAGCGCGATCTTGCCACGGACGTCCAGCCCGAGCGAGTCGAGATTCTGGTAGTCTTCGATCAGGCCGTAGTTGACGTAGACGACGTCGGCGGTGACGTCACCGTCGCCCGAGTACCCGTTGAACGGCGGGACCTGTGGCCCGCGCGTCACCGGCTCTTGTGGCACCGCCGGCTCGCGCAGCGCCAGCGGCGCCGGAGCGCGTCCGGGTATGATCAGCCAAGCCGCGACGCTGTCCGGGTGCGGGATGTAAACCGTGTACTCCTTGGTCCAGGCCTCGAGTCCCCAGCCCCGCAGCTTCTGCATCACGTAGTCCCGGGTCATCGCCTGCGCCGCCGTGCCCGCGACGTGCGGCACGCGCGTCAGGTCGTAGGTCATCTGGCGGGTGCTCGCCGTGTCGGGGACGGTGAGAAGTCGCTCGGCGAAACCGTCTTGAGCGCGAACCGGCGCTCGTGCGGCGCACAGCAGAAATGTGAAGGCGACGCTGGCTCGCACGCTGGTCCGTCCTGGCAAGTGGGGAGGCCGAGAGAGCGTTATCTTAGCAGCTACGTTACCGCTACGTGCTCGCGCGCGCCCGCGTTGAGAGGAATCGCACTCGTGCCTGCTCGCTGGATGCCCGTCGGGTCGTGACGCCCCGGACGCTGTCCCCGCCCGCGCCGGGGCGAGGGCTCAGCCTGCGCATCACGCTCCTCGGGGTGGCGCTCGCGGCCGCCGCGTACGCCGCCGCGTTGCCCCTCTACCTGTTCTTCCGCGTCAGCCGCCCGGCCCTGGCGCTCGGCGCCGCCACGGAGGCCATCACCACGGTTGGGGAGGACCTCGCTCGGCGGGACAGCGCACTCGATCAGGTGCTCGCCATCATGCGCAACCTCGCCCGCAGCCCGGCGCCGATGGCCGATTCCCTGAGTCTCGCGCACCGACTGCTGCTGCGGGGAGGGCGCCATGTTGAGGTGGCGCCGGACGCTCCGATCCCGGACACGCTGCGCCGCGAGCTCGCACGCATCGACGGCGCGCTATCTCGCGTAGAAAGTGGCCTCGCGGAACTCCTGGGGCGGGTCGACCGGGGGCGGCGGGCGGATGTCGCCGGGCGACAGGAGGTGGTCGAGCAACTCGCCCAGCTCGCCGACGACCGGATGGCCGACGGTGGTCGCATTGCGCGCGCCCATCTGCTCGCGCGCCAGCGCGCGTTGCAGGCCGCGGCGAGCGAGGTGCGCCGCGATACGATTGTCTGGCTCGTGGTCGGTGTGCTGTGGATTCCGCTGCTCGCGTACGTGGTCCGGCGGCGCGTCTGGCGTCCGCTGCGCGACCTCGAGGCTGGCCTCGCCCGCGTCGCGGAGGGCGACCTGACCGTCGGGGTGCCGGTTCGCGGAACCGATGAGCTCGCCCGGCTGGCCGAGCACTTCAACGCCATGACCCGCGTGGTTCGCGATCGGGCCGAGGAGCAGGGGCGGTTCGCCGCCGCGGGCGAGCTGCTCGCCGGAGTCGCGCATGAGGTCAACAACCCGCTGATGGCGATCGCGGCGCACGCCGAGAACCGGCTCGCCGATCCCGCCGTCGAGGGTGAGCAGCGGAGCGAGATGGCGCAGATCCTCCGACAGGCACGGCGGGCCACCAAGCTGCTCCGGGGCCTGCTGCGCTTCGTGCGAGCCACCGAGCGCGAGGTGGGGCGCGTCAACCTGAACGACGTGGTACGGGGGGCCCTCGACCTGGTGTCGTTCCGCTTCGAGGTGGACGAGATTACGGTAGGCGGCCAGCTCGACCCTAACCTCCCGGCCGTGGAGGGTGACGCCATCAAGCTCGAGCAAATCGTGGTGAACCTCCTCTCCAACGCGATCGACGCGCTGCGTGCCGTGAAACCCCCGCGGCGGCTCGTGGTGGATACCTTCGTTCAAGACGCCCGGGTTTCGGTCGCCGTGGCGGACAACGGCCACGGCCTCGCCGCGGAAATCGCGGGCCGCTTGTTCCGGCCCTTCGCGACCACCAAGGGGCGCCGCGGTACTGGCCTGGGCCTCTACATTTCCCGCCAGATCGCCCGCGAGACGCGGGGCGATCTCACGCTCGCGCCGTCGCCGGCGCCGGGTGCCCGCTTCGTGCTCTCGCTGCCCGCTGCTGCGGCGCTCCCGGGCGGCAGCGCGGAACCGGCGGCGGGTGCGCCCGCCGCGGCACCCACCGCAGAGAAGCCCGTTGGGTCGCTCGCGGGCCTCCGCGTGCTCATCGTGGACGATGAAGAAGCGGTGCGGCGGCCGATCGTCCGCTATCTGGCGCGCCGCGGGGCGCAGGTTGCCGAGGCGAGCGACGGCGTGGAAGCGCTCGACCGGCTGCGGGCGCACGCACCAGACGTGATCGTGGCGGACCTGCGCATGCCCCGGATGGGCGGGGTCGAGCTGTACGCCCAGCTCGAGGAGGGCCGGCCCGAGCTCGCCGCGCGGGTGCTGTTCCTGTCGGGCGACGTGTCCCAGCTGGCCGGGCCCGGGAATACGCCCGTGCCGCGGGAGCGGGTGCTGATCAAGCCCGTCGAGCTCGCGGAGCTGGAGCGGCGGATCCTCGACTTCGCGCGCCGCG
The DNA here is from genome assembly GCA_041482275.1 of Gemmatimonadota bacterium. Classification (GTDB taxonomy): domain Bacteria; phylum Gemmatimonadota; class Gemmatimonadetes; order Gemmatimonadales; family GWC2-71-9; genus AG41. The sequence goes on from JBGPDL010000007.1 coordinate 23,064, forward strand.
TCGGGAGCTGAACTGGCCGGCCGCGCCATCGCGCGCTAAGATGGAGCATGCTGGTCGTGCTGGTGCTGCTCGTGACCGTGGTGATGCGGCTCGCGATCGTCACCGCGGTGGTGTACCTGCTGCTCCCGCGGGGCCCGTTGTGCCCCCATTGCGGTCTCAAGATGGCGGCGGTTCGCAACCGCGTATTCGACCGCCTGCTCCCCGCACTGCAACGCCGCTGGTGCCTGGAGTGCGGATGGGACGGCCTGGTGCGGCGGGTGCGGAGCGCGCCCACCCGCACGCGGCTGCCCCGCCCGACTCCCCGGCCGGCGCCGCGCTGATCAATCCATCGTGGTGATCAGGCGCGCCGCGCGCTCGTAGAAGAAGTAATCCCACGCCCAGTTGAGCAGCACGAACAACTTGTTGCGGAATCCGATCAGCTGCAGGATGTGGACCACCAGCCAAACGACCCACGCCGGGAAGCCGGTGAAGCCGATCCCCCGGATGTAGGCGACAGCGGCGTTGCGGCCAATGGTAGCGAGTGAGCCGGGATCGCGATAGCGAAATGCGACGCCGGGCTCGCCGGCGACGTGGCGGCAGATATTCCGCACCGCCGCCTCCGCCATCTGAATGGCGACCGGCGCCATCATCGGGAGCGGCTGGCCGTCCACCTCGAGGTAGGCCGCGTCCCCGATGATGTAGACGCCCGGATGCCCCGCCACCTCCAGCGTCTCCGTCACCGGAATCCTGCCCTGCCGTCCGGTCACGAGTCCCAGGCGGCCGGTGAGGGACACCGCCTTCACCCCCGCTGCCCAGATGAGCGTGCGTGCCGGAATCACTTCGCCGCTCTTCAGGAGCACGCGCGCGCCGTCGTACTCGGCGACCGTCGCGCCGAAGCGCACCTCCACGTGCTTGCGCCACAGCGTCTCGGCCGCCGCGTCGCGTAGCCGGGCGGGCATCGGGCCGAGCAGCCGGTCCGTCGCTTCGATCAGCAGCACGCGCACGTCCTTGACGTTCAAGCGCGGGTAGTCCTTCACGAGCACGAGCCGGATCAGCTCCGACAGCGCGCCCGCCATCTCGACGCCCGTCGGGCCGCCGCCGACCACGACGAACGTCAGCTCGGCGCGCCGGCGCTCGGGGTCGGGCTCGAGCACCGCCCGCTCGAAGGCGTGCAGTACGTGATTGCGGATGCGGATCGCCTCCGGAATGTCCTTCAGGCCGAATCCGTTTCGCAGCACGCTGTCGAGGCCGAAATAGTTTGTCTCGCCCCCCACGGCGAGGATCAGGTAGTCGTAGGCGATCGTCCCGTCCGCCGTCGCCACGCGCTTTGCCTCCGTGTCGAGCCCCGTCACCTCAGTCATCCGGAATTCGAGGTTCGCCTGGCCGCGCAGGATGGCGCGGACGGGCTTGGCGATCTGCTCGGGCTCGAGCCCCGCGGTGGCGACTTGGTAGAGGAGCGGTTGGAAGAGGTGGTAGTTGTGGCGATCCACCAGAATCACGTCGACGGGCGCACCGCGCAGCGCGTGCGCGGCGCGCAGTCCCCCGAAGCCGGCGCCCACGATGACGATGCTGGGTCTCACTCCAGCACCACCGCGGTGCCGTAGCACAGCACTTCGGTCGCCGACGACCTGCTCGCGACTTCCGAGGCATCGAAGGCGATGCCGATCACCGCGTTCGCGCCGACCTGTCTCGCATGCTCGACCATGAGGTCGTAGGCGGTCTGGCGCGCCTGCTCGCACATCTGCGTGTAAGCGCCGATCTGACCGCCGATGATGCTCTTCAAGCCGCCGAGGATGCCCTGCGAGATGGTGGGCGCGCGCACGGTGATGCCGCGGACGACGCCCTTGTACTCGCGCACGCGACGACCCTGCACGTCGAACGTCGTGGAAACGATCATGGGTGAGGACATGGCCATGGGTGCTGCCTCCTCGGGGTCGGGGGTTTATCTGCGGGACGACGCCGGAAAGATAGCCGATCCGTTGCCTTGCCTCCGCTGCCGGTGAGCACGTATCATCCCTCCGTTCCATGACCACGCTCTCGACACTCGGGTCCCCGTCGGGTCGCGCCCGCACGCTCGTCGGCCAGAAGGTCATCATGGCCGTCACGGGCGTGGTGCTGTTCGCGTTTGTGGTCGGTCACATGCTCGGGAACCTCAAGGTGTTTCTGGGACCCGAGCACTTCAACACGTATGCCGAAGGCCTGCGCACGGTGGGCGCGCCGTTCTTCGTCCGCGGACAAGTGCTGTGGCTCGCGCGCGCTGGCCTCCTCGTGGCCGTGGTGGCCCACGTGTGGGCGGCCATCGCAGTGACCAGGGCGAGCTGGCAGGCGCGCCCGGTGGGTTATCACCGGCTCGCCCCCGTCGAGACGACGTACGCCGCCCGCACGATGCGCTGGGGTGGCGTCATCATTGCCGCGTACGTCGCCTACCACTTGCTCGACCTCACCTTCGGGATCGCCAACCCGGCGTTCATCCCCGGCGACGTGTATCACAACCTGGTGGCGAGCTTCCAGCGCTGGCCGGTGGCCGCGGGCTATATCGTGGCCGTCGCCCTGGTCGGGTTGCACATCCACCACGGGCTGTGGAGCGCGCTCCAGACCCTGGGCCTGAATCGCCCGCCGACGTCCCGCTGGCGACGCGGGGTGGCAGCGCTTATCGCGGGGTTGATCACGGCCGGTTACGCGGCGATTCCCGTCGCGGTGCTCGCGGGCGTGGTGCGCTGATGGAGCTGCGCTCCCAGGTCCCGGCGGGGCCGTTGGCCGAGAAATGGCAACGGCACCGCGCGGAGATCAAGCTCGTCAATCCCGCGAACAAGATGAGGCACCACATCATCGTGGTCGGCTCGGGGCTCGCGGGGGGCTCCGCCGCCGCGTCGCTCGCGGAGCTCGGCTACAGCGTATCGTGCTTCTGCTTCCAGGATTCCCCGCGCCGGGCGCACTCCATCGCCGCCCAGGGCGGGATCAACGCCGCCAAGAATTACCAGAACGACGGCGACTCCGTGTTCCGCCTCTTCCATGACACGGTGAAGGGCGGCGACTTCCGCGCCCGCGAGGCCAACGTATACCGGCTGGCGGAGATCAGCGCGCACATCATCGACCAGTGCGCGGCCCAGGGCGTCCCGTTCGCGCGGGAGTACGGCGGCTTGCTCGCAAACCGCTCGTTCGGCGGAGTGCAGGTGTCGCGCACGTTCTACGCGCGCGGCCAGACGGGCCAACAGCTCCTGCTCGGCGCGTATCAGGCGCTGTCGCGGCAGATCGCGATTGGCCAGGTGAAGATGCACCCGCGCACCGAGATGCTCGACCTGGTGGTGATCGACGGTCGCGCCCGCGGGATCGTGGTGCGCGATCTGGTGACCGGCGCGGTGAGCGCACACGCAGCCGACGCCGTGGTGCTGGCGACCGGCGGATACGCGAACGTGTACTATCTCTCGACCAACGCCAAGGGCTGCAACGTCACGGCGATCTGGCGCGCCCACCGGCGCGGCGCCGCGCTCGCCAATCCTTGCTTCACGCAGATCCACCCCACCTGCATTCCCGTCAGCGGCCAGCATCAGGCGAAGCTGACGCTCATGAGCGAGTCGCTCCGCAACGACGGCCGTATCTGGGTGCCCAAGAGGAATGGCGACACGCGAGCGCCGCATGAGATCCCGGAGGCCGAGCGGGATTATTACCTGGAGCGGCTATACCCGAGCTACGGCAACCTCGCGCCGCGGGATATCGCGTCGCGTCGCGCCAAGGACGTGTGCGACGAGGGGCGAGGCGTGGGGCCCGGCGGCCATGGCGTGTACCTCGACTTCGCCGATGCCATCGCCCACCTCGGCCGCCAGGTAATCGCCGAGCGCTACGGGAACCTGTTCGAGATGTACCAGCGGATCACGGCGGAAGACCCGTTCGCGCTGCCGATGCGGATCTACCCCGCGCCGCACTACACGATGGGTGGGCTGTGGGTGGACTACAATCTCATGACGACGATCGAGGGGCTGTACGCCATCGGCGAGGCCAACTTCTCGGATCACGGCGCTAACCGGTTGGGCGCGAGCGCGCTGATGCAGGGACTCGCCGACGGCTACTTCATCCTGCCGTACACGATCGGCGACTACATCGCTCAGGCGAAGCTCGATCCGGTGGGGCCGGAGCACCGCGCGTTTCGTGAGGTGCAGGCCGACGTGGACGCACGCGTCCGCAAGCTCGTGACGGCGGGCGGCCGCAAGACGGCGGACGCCTTTCACCGAGAGCTGGGGCGGCTCATGTGGGACCAGTGCGGCATGTCGCGCAACGCCGCGGGCCTGCAGGACGCCCTCGGCAAGATCGCGCGGCTCCGGGAGGAATTCGCGCGCGACGTGTACGTGGGGGGCAAGACCGAGGACTTGAACCAGGCCCTCGAGCACGCAGGACGGGTGGCCGACTTCTTTGAGTTCGCCGAGCTGATGTGCCGCGACGCCCTGCACCGCGAGGAGTCGTGCGGGTGCCACTTCCGCGAGGAGTCTCAGACGCCCGAGGGCGAGGCAAAGCGCGACGACGCGCGCTTCAGCTACGTGGCGGCTTGGGAGTTCACAGGCGTGGGCAACGCACCGGTGCTGCATCGGGAGCCGCTCGAGTTCGAGGCGGTCCATCTCGCGCAGCGGAGCTACAAGTGATGCACGTCACTCTGCACGTCTGGCGGCAGGCGGGGCCACGCACCGCCGGGGCGTTCGTCCGCTACGACGTCACCGACGTGAGCCCCGACATGTCGTTCCTGGAGATGCTGGATGTGCTGAACCAGCAGCTCCTGGCGCGCCGGGAGGAGCCCGTGGCGTTCGATCACGACTGCCGCGAGGGGATTTGCGGAGCCTGCGGCATGGTGGTCAACGGCCGCCCGCACGGACCGCAGCGCGCCACCACCACTTGTCAACTGCACATGCGGTCTTTCCCCGATGGTGCAGAGCTGTGGATCGAGCCGTGGCGGGCGCGTGCGTTTCCGGTCGTCAAGGACCTGGTCGTGGACCGCGGCGCGCTCGATCGGATCATCCAGGCCGGCGGGTTCATCTCGGTACGGGCCGGCAGCGCGCCGGAGGCGAATTCGGTGCCGGTCCCGAAGCGCACTGCCGACCTCGCCATGGATGCCGCTGCCTGCATCGGGTGCGGCGCCTGCGTGGCGGCGTGCCCCAACGCGTCGGCCATGCTGTTCGTCGCGGCGAAGGTGTCGCACCTGGGGCTCTTGCCTCAGGGTCAGCCCGAGCGCGCCAGTCGCGTGGTCGGCATGGTGGCGCAGATGGACGGCGAAGGGTTCGGGGCGTGCACCAATCACGGCGAGTGCATGGCCGCGTGCCCGAAGGAGATCTCGATCGATTTCATTGCTCGGCTGAACCAGGACTATCTCGCGGCGATGCTCGCTCCCAAACCACCGGTGCAGGAGTTCACCGGGGCGGCCTAGAGCCGCACCGCCGCCATCGTTCCCCTCACCGCCTCCGCGGATTTCGTGAGTGCCGCCTGCTCGTCCGCCGAGAGCTTCACCGCGAGAATCTGCTCGAGCCCGTTCCGGCCCAGTTTGCACGGTACCCCGCAGTACACGCCGGACAGCCCGTACTCCCCCTCGAGCCAGGCGGCGCAGGGGAGAATGCGGTGCGTGTCGCTCGCGATGGCCTCTGCCATCTGCACCACCGCGGCGGAGGGCGCGTAGTAGGCCGAGCCGGTCTTCAGAAACGCCACGATCTCGGCCCCGCCGTTGCGGGTGCGCTCCACGATCTTCTCGAGCGCGGTCTTTTCGAGCAGCTGCGTGACGGGAATTCCCGACACCGTCGTGTAGGAGATCAGCGGCACCATCGTATCGCCGTGGCCGCCCAGCACCATGGCCTGGATGTCCTCCACGGAGACCTCGAGCGCTTCGGCCAGAAACGCGCGGTAGCGCGCCGTGTCGAGCACGCCCGCCATGCCAAGCACGCGCTCGCGCGGAAACCCGGTCACCTGCTTCGCGACCCAGCACATCACGTCGAGCGGGTTCGAGACCACCAGGACGATGGCCTTGGGGCAGTGTTGCTTGATCTGCTGGGAGACCTGCGTGACGATGTCGGCATTGATGCGGACCAGGTCATCGCGGCTCATGCCGGGCTTGCGCGCGATGCCGGCGGTGACGATCACGATCTCGCTTCCAGTCGCAGGCTGGTAATCGTTCGCGCCCACGACGCGGGTATCAAACCCCTCGATGGGCGCCGACTGCCACTGGTCGAGCGCCTTGCCCTGCGGCACGCCCTCGATCACGTCCACGAGGACGACCGTCCGGGCGAGCGCCTTTTCCGCGAGGCGCTGAGCGGCAGTGGCACCCACGTTGCCGGCACCGACGACGGTGATCTTGTCGAGCATGATGACCCACTCCCCTCCCTCACCCGCCCCGCGTGTGCATCTCCCGATGGGGATCGGCCTGCAGGGACTCGATGCGATACAGCGCTCCGCGGTCGGCGACGCCCAGGCGCTCCTCTGCGCCGCGGTCGGTGCGACCCCGCCAGGTGTCGCGGATCAGCGTGCCGAGCTGTTCATCGGTCGCGCCGCGGCGCAGCGGCTCCCGCAGATCGATCCCCTGACCGGCGTAGAGGCACAGGAACCACGTGCCGTCCGCGGTGATCCGGCTGCGGTCGCAAGTCCGGCAGAAGGGCGCCGTGGTAGAGGCGATGATGCCGAACGTGGTCCCGTCGGCCAGCCGGAAGCGATCGGCCGGGGCGCAGGCGTCGCCCAAGTTCGGGTCAACCGGCTCGATCGTTCCGTAACGCCGTGTGAGCGCGTCCAGCACCTCCCGCCGAGACACAACCTGGTCCCGCGACCAGCGCGTCGCGCCACCCACGTCCATGTACTCGATGAACCGCACTTCGGCGTCGTGGCCGCGGGCGAACTCGATCAGATCGGCCAGCTCGTCATCGTTGAATCCGCGGATCACGACCGCGTTCAGCTTGAGCTTCGCAAAGCCCGCTTGCCGCGCCGCCGTGATGCCTGCGAGCACGTCGGCGTGCCGCGCGCTCTTCGCGAACGCTAGCATGCGCTCGGGGCGCAGGGTGTCGAGGCTCACCGTCACGCGCGCGAGGCCCGCGGCCCGCAGCGCCGCCGCCTGCGACGCCAGCAGCAGGCCGTTGGTGGTCATGGCGAGGTCCGTGATCCGCCTGTCCCGGGCGATCATGTCGACCAGCGTCGGGAGATCGTGCCGCAGCAGCGGCTCGCCCCCCGTCAGCCGGACCTTGTGCGCGCCCAGCGCCGCGAACACTCCGACCAGGCGGGCGATCTCCTCGAAGCTCAAGATCGACGCCCGCGGCAGCCACACGTATTCGTCTTCCGGCATGCAGTAGCGGCACCGCAGGTTACAGCGGTCCGTCACCGACAATCGCAGACTTGCGAGCGGCCGGCGCAGCGCGTCATGCACGAGTTCAGACATGCGAGGGCTTGGCCGTGGGACGGCCGGAGGGATCGACCCAGACTTCACTCCCATCGACTCGCAGCTCCTTCTTCCAAACGGGAATGCGGCGCTTCACTTCTTCGATCATGAAGCGGCACGCGTCGAACGCCTGCGCCCGGTGCGGTGCGGCGGCGACGATCGCAATGCTCGCGTCCCCTACCGGAATCGTGCCCAGCCGGTGACGCACGGCGATGCGCACGTCCGGCCAGCGTCCGCCCGCGTCCGCGAGCAGGCGTCCGAATTCGGCTTCGAGCATCGCCTCGTACGCCGAATACTCGATCGCCGTCACGCCGCCCTCGGCGGGCCCGTTGCGCACGGTTCCGAGAAACACGCAGGTGCCGCCACAGGCGGGCGACGACACCTCAGCGACCAGGCGCTCCAGGGAAAGGGGCTCGCGCGTGAAATGCGTCATTCACCCGCCGGCGATCGGGGGAAGCAGCGCCACTTCGTCTCCGTCCTGCACCGGGGCATCGAGCCGTACGTGCTTCAGGTTCACGGCGGCGAGCGGGCGCTCGGGTATGGCCCCGGCGCCGGGGAGCCGCTCCCGGACCAGCCGCACCACGTCGCCCACCGTCGCCGGGAGCGTCAGCGAGACCGCGGTCGCGGACCGGCCGACGAGCTCGGCGTAGCGGGCGAAGAATCGCACCTGCACGGTTCCCGGGGTGGTCTGCATCGCCGCCCGCAAGTTAGCCGCGTTCAATTCCCGGTGGAACCGGTCGCGAGGCCGCGCCAGATCCGCGCCTGCCTGGCGCTCGGCGCCGGCGCCGGGCTGAGGGCGAACGAGACTGCCGTGCGCTCACGCACCTGCGTCGTCAGGGTCCGGGGCTGGCCGCCCCGCGTGACCGCGATCGCCAGCGGCGCGCCGCTCTGACCGCGGTAGCGGTCCCGGAACTTGACGCCCCAGTCCTCGTCGGGGTGGGTTTCGATCTCCCCCACCTGCAGCAGCACATCGCCGGGCTCGAGCCCGGCCGCCTCGGCGGCGCTTCCCGGGACTACGCCCTGCACCACCAGCTTACCCGCGTCGCCGGGCTGGGCGTTCACGCCGAGGAAGGGATTGGAGATGGTCTCTCGGGCGACCGCGATGGCCGCCTTCGGGAACACGCTCTCGTACGGCAGCGGCTCCCGTCCGTTGATGTAGCGCTGGTAGAATCCATCCACGTCCGGCATGCCGAACTCGCGCAGCAGCCCCAGCAGATCCGCCGTGGTGAAGCCCTTGCGGCGCTGATAGTAGCGCGTGTACAGCGCCCGCATCACGTCGTCGAGGCTGTGGCGGTTGTCGGTGGCGTCGCGGATCGCGATGTCGAGCAGCATCCCGGTGAGCGCACCCTTCGGGTAATAGAGCTGGGAGCTGTTGACGAATACCTCGTTGATCCAAGTCGCCAGGCTGCCGTCCTCCTCGCTCCACGGTTCGGGCGCGGACTCGACCTGCTGCATGTCCTGCGCCGTGTTCTCGAGGAACCGGTCGGCGGTCCACAGCCCCGACCGGATGTTGGTGAGATCGGCGTGATAGTCCGTCACGCCCTCCGACCACCACAAGAGCGGCGTGTATTGCTCCGCGTGGTAGTCGTACGGCCACATCGTCGCGGGTCGAATACGCTTGACGTTGAAGAGGTGGAAGTATTCGTGCGCCAACAGCGGCACCATGAAGTCGCCGAAGTTGCCGGCGTCGTCGGCGAACCCGCCCTGCGGCATGATGTCGAACTGCGACCCGCTGTGCTCCAACCCGCCCCCGAAGTTGATCGGCTCGCGGATCACGTTGAAGAACACGGTATAGTGCTCGTACGGCGGCCCGCCGAACAACGCGTTCTCGGTCTGCGCGATTTTCTGGAGATCGGTGCGCATGGTGTGTTGCACGGGCGCGGAATAGGCGTCGGCCGGCCATACGGCGACTCGGATCCACTTGCCGTCCACCTGCAGGGAATCGAGGCCGTACTTCCCGACGAACGTCTCCGCGTCGGCGAGCTCGTGATAGTCGGGCGCCGTGTAGGGCCCCACGCCCGAGCCGTGGAGCGACGTGGTCACCTGCCAGCCGGCGGGCAGCGCGAAGCGCACCTCGGCTGGCCGGTCGAGCCGCCCCTCTTCGTAGAGAAACAGATTGGTCCCGAGAAACTGGCCGAAGTCGCCCGTGATGCGGCCCATCGAGAGATCGATGGTATCCGCCAGGTAATCGAACTCCACGCCCACGCGGTCGCTCTGCGCGGTCGCGACGCGCCACGTGTCCTTGTCGGCGCGATCCCAGAAAAGCGGCTGGCCGTTCGGCGTCGCGGCGGCGAAGTGACGCACGTAGCGCGCGTAGTTCTGGATCTCGTAGTTGCCTGGACTCCACGCCGGCAGCGACACGTACAGCGTGTCCCTGCCGCGCGCCGGGAATTCCGCGCGTACGTGAAACAGCCGCGCGGCGGGTGCCGGCACGGACACTTCGTACTTGACGGGCGCGATGGTCTGCGCGGACAGCGGGACGGCGACGAGGAGGACCAGCGCGTGACGCACGAGCGGCTCCATGAGCGGAAGTGGTTGCTTGTGACTACCCCTCGCAAAACAAAGCGGCCCAGACGGTTAGTCCGGGCCGCTCGGACGGCATTGGGCCCCAGGTCGGAGGCTCAGGGCGAAACGCGCTCGCTCGCCTCCGCGACCATCGCGCGCAACTCCTTGCTGGGCTTGAAGACAGGCACTGGACGCGCGGCGACTTCCACCGGGTCGCCGGTGCGCGGATTGCGCGCCATGCGGGTCTTGCGCTGACGGATCTTGAACGTGCCAAACCCGCGAACCTCAATGTTATGCTGCTCCGCCAGCGCCGCCTTGACCGCGTCCAGAAACGAGTCCACGACACGCGCGCAGTCCTTCTTGGAAATCAGAGGACCGGCGGTGCGAGCGATTTGTGCGGTGACCTTTTCGACCAGGTCGGCCTTCGTCATCCAGTCCCCCTTGAAGGGCCCAAGGGCAGTCAAGACGAGGGGCCAACATACGGGCTTACCTATTATGTGTCAAGAGCTTGGAGGAACTGTTGGAAGTGGCCCTGGGCGTCATGGGGTCCCGGGGAGGCCTCCGGGTGGTATTGCACCGCGAAAATCGGGGATTCCCGGTGCTTCACCCCTTCGACGGTGCCATCATTGAGGTTAAGGTGCGTGACCTGGAGCGCCTTCGCCCCGGGAACGCCGTCGCTATCGCCCCGCACTGCGAACCCGTGGTTTTGCGAGGTGATAAGTACCTGTCCGGTAGCGAGATCCCGCACGGGATGGTTGCCGCCCCGGTGACCGTACGGGAGCTTCACCGTTTCCCCGCCTAACGCGAGGCTCAGCAGCTGGTGGCCGAGGCAGATGCCGAAGATCGGCAGCGAGCCATCCGCCAGGTCGCGCAGCGTGGTGATCGCGTAGCCAACGGCGGCGGGATCGCCTGGGCCGTTCGAGAGGAACAGCCCATCCGGCTCGAGCTCGCGCACGCGTGCGGCGGGCGTCGCTGCCGGGACGATGGTGACGCGGCAACCGTTCTGCACGAACAACCGCAGAATGTTGCGCTTCATGCCGTAGTCGTACGCCACGATATGATAACGTGCGTCGGGGGGCCCTTCGACGTATTCGGCATCGATGGTCGCGTGGGTCGCGAGATCGAGCCCGTCCATCGAGGGGCTCGCGGCGAGCGCCGCACGCACTGCATCCGTGGGCGCGTCGCCCATGGCCACCGCGCCGCGCATTGCGCCCTTGGCGCGGATGTGGCGCGTCAGCTGGCGCGTGTCCACGTCGGCCACGAGCGGGACGTGGGCCGCGGCGAGCCATTCCGCGAGCGGTCCGGTGGCCCGCCAGTTGGACGGCTTCAGCGACAGCTCGCGCACCACGACGCCCGCCACGCGCGGTCGGTCGGACTCGACGTCGTCGGGATTGATGCCGTAGTTCCCGATCATGGGAGCCGTCATCACAACGATCTGGCCCAGGTAGGAGGGGTCGGTGAAGACTTCCTGATACCCGGAGAGATTGGTGGTGAAGACGACTTCGGCGAACGTGGACTCGAAGGGCATCGGTGCGGTGCCGGCGAAGCAGGCGCCGTCCTCCAGCAGCACGTAAGCCGGGCGGCGGTCAGGGATGGGGCGGCGGGCTCTGGTTGGAGGGTGGTGTGGTGCTCGGCTGCGCCGGCGTGGTCGGGAGCGGCAGCGGAGTGGGCTGCACGGGCGCCGGGGCGGGAATGCCGCCCTCGAGCACGGAGCGCGGCGCCGCGGTGCGCGCCGACATGACGGCGAGGGCGAGGGACACGATCAGGAAGATCCCGGCGCACCACCAGGTGAGCTTGGTGAGCAGCGTGGTCGCCTGGCGGCCGCCCATGAACTGCTCCGTCCCCGCGCCACCGCCGAGCGACGCGAGTCCCCCACCCTGACCTGCCTGCAGCAGCACCGCGGCCGTGAGGATCAGCGCGTCGGGGATGAGGATGCCGAACAGCAAGAAGTTGTACATGCGGCGGGGATAATACCTACGCGGCGCCGGTCTGCACAAGTTGCGCCCAGCCATCGGGATCGAGCGAAGCACCACCCACCAGCACGCCGTCGAGCTCGGGCTCCGCGAGGAGCGCGGCGACGTTCTTCGCGTTCACGCTGCCACCGTACAGCACGCGGGCCCGCTCCGGGACGCGCTCCCGGAGCCAGCTGCGGATCTCTCGGTGCACCGCGGCGGCGTCTCCCGGGGTCGCGTTGCGGCCGGTACCGATGGCCCACACCGGCTCGTAGGCCACGACGAGGCGTGCCAACGCGGCGCCGTCGAGGTCGCTCAGCGCACCAGCGAGCTGGCGCACCACGACCGCCACGGTATGACCCGCGTCGCGCTCGGTGAGCGTTTCGCCGACGCACAACAGCGGCACGAGCCCCGCGGCGAGCGCGGCGCCGACCTTGCGGCGGGTGTCCGCATCGGTTTCGCCGAACCCGTGGCGCCGCTCGGAGTGGCCGACCAGCGTGGCGCGCGCTCCCGCCTGGAGCGCGAGCGGCGCCGAAATCGCCCCGGTGAAGGCTCCCTTCGGCTCCCAGTAGATGTCCTGTACGCCCACGAGCAGGTCGCTGCGCTGGCGCGCCGCCTGCGCCGCGGCCTCGACCGAGACCGCGGGAGGAAAGAACCACACCTCGCGGTCGGCGCGGCGGTTGTAGCGGGCCCGGAAGGTCTTGAAGTAGGCCCGCGCGTCTTCCGGGCCGACGTTCATCTTCCAGTTGGCGGCGAACAGCAGCGGCCTCACGCGTCCTCGAGCGCGGCGACGGCGGGGAGCGGCTTGCCCTCCAGGAATTCGAGCGACGCGCCGCCGCCGGTCGAGACGTGCGTGAGCTTGCCCTCGAGGCCCGCCACGGCCGCCGCCGAATCGCCGCCGCCGACGACGGTAGTCGCGCCGCGTTTCCCCGCCTCGACCAGCGCGTCTGCCACAGCGCGTGTGCCCTCGTCGAATGGGGGTGTCTCGAACACCCCCATAGGGCCGTTCCAGAACACCGTCTTGGCCTTCACGATCCGGGCACGGAAGTCGAGCCGGGTGGCCTGATCGATGTCGAAGATGGCGCAGTCCGCCGGGATCCGGTCGGAGGGGACCTCGCGACGCTCCCCCGCTCGGGCCAGGCTGGGTGCCACGACCACGCCGCGGGGAAGGATCAGCTTGGCGCCGGCTCGGGCGAGGAGCGCCTTGGCGAGGTCTTCCTTGTCGCGCTCCACCAGGGACCCGCCCACCTGAAATCCGATCGCCAGGAAGAACGTGCTGGCCATTGCGCCGCCCACGAGGATCTCGTCCCCCTTGGGGAGCAAGGCCTGGATCACGTCGATCTTTCCAGAGATCTTGGCGCCGCCCAGCACGGCGACGAACGGCCGCCGCGGGTTGTCGAGCGCGTCGCCCAGGTAGCGCAGCTCCCGTTCCATCAGGAAGCCAGTCACGGCGGGCCGCAGCAGGCGCGCGACGGCCTCGGTCGAGGCGTGCGCGCGGTGCGCCGATCCGAAGGCGTCGTTCACGTAGAAATCGCCGAGCGCCGCGAGCGTCTGGGCGAATGCAGGGTCGTTTGCCTCCTCCCCGGGCCAGAAGCGGGTGTTCTCGACCAACGCCACGCCTCCCCGCGTTAGGCGGCGGGTCACGGCGACCCCGGTTGCCGGATCTGGGATGAACTCGACGGGCGCCCCGAGGATGCGCTCCACGTCGCGCACGATCTGCCGCAGGGACGACGCCGGGTCGGGAGCCTTGGGGCGCCCGAAGTGCGACAGCAGCACGACTCGCGCGCCCTTCTCCCGGAGGTAGACGATGGTGGGCAGGGCGGCGCGGATGCGCCCGTCGTCCGTCACGGCGCCGTTCTTGACGGGGACGTTGAAGTCCACGCGCACCAGCGCGCGTTTGCCGTCCAGGGCGGCCGGCGGCAGATCACGCAAGCTGCGTTTCGTCACTTGCCCGCGATGTGGGCCAGCAGATCCACGCAGCGCGCGGAATACCCCATCTCGTTGTCGTACCACGACGACACGTGCAGGAAGGTGCCGTCGATGACGCTGGTCGAAAGAGCATCCACGACGCTCGAGTAGAAGCTGCCGATGTAATCGACGGAGACGAGCGGTTCGTCGCTCACGTCGAGGATACCCTTGAGGCCGGCGCGCGCCGCCTGCTTGAACGCGCCGTTCACCTCCTCGATGCTGGTGCGCTTTTCGATTTCCGCCGTGAGCTCCACCACCGACACGTCCGGCGTGGGGACGCGCAGCGAGATGCCGTCGATCTTGCCCTGCACTTCGGGAATCACGAGACCGGTCGCCTTCGCGGCCCCGGTGGTGGTCGGGATGATGCTCAGAGCGGCGGCACGGGCGCGGCGCAGGTCCTTGTGGGGGAGATCGAGGATCTGCTGATCGTTGGTGTAACTGTGGATGGTCGTCATGAAGCCGTGCTTGAAGCCCCAGTGGTCGAGGACCACCTTCACCACGGGGACGAGACAGTTCGTCGTGCAGGAGGCGTTCGACAGGACGTGATGCTTCGCCGGGTCGTACTTCCCATGATTCACCCCCATCACGATAGTGATGTCCTCTCCCTTGGCCGGGGCCGAGATCACGACTTTCTTCGCCCCGGCCGCGAGGTGCTTGTCGGCGTCGGGCCGATTCGTGAACCGCCCGGTGCTCTCGAGCACCAGGTCCACGCCCAAGGCCTTCCACGGCAGCTTGTCGGGTTCCTTGATCGCGGACACCTGCACCGGCTTGCCGTTGACGACGAGCGCGTCGCCCTGCGCCTCGACCGTACCGGGGAAGCGGCCGTGCACCGAGTCGTACTTGAGCAGGTGGGCGAGCGTCTTGGTGTCGGTGATGTCGTTCACCGCCACGAACTCGAGGGCCTGCTGCTTCATCAGGACGGCGGCCCGCAGCACGTTCCGTCCGATACGTCCGAACCCGTTGATTCCCACACGCACTGCCATCGCGCTCCCCTAGGTGAAGTCCGGTATCACAGCGCGGCCGAAAGTGACGGCCGCGACGGTCGTGGCGCCCGCCCGCTCCAGCGCCCGCGCGGCCTCGGCGAGCGTGGCGCCGGTCGTAAAGACGTCGTCGATGAGAACCAGCGTCCGCACGAATGCGGAATTCGGAATGCGGAATGCGGAATTGCCAGACGTGCTCTCATTCCGCATTCCGCATTCTGCATTCCGCATTGCAAACGCCCCCGCCACGTTCGCCAGCCGCGCCTCCGGTGTCAACGCCGTTTGCGTAGCCGTGTCCCGCGTGCGCGCGAGCAGCTCGACGACGGGGCGGCGCCAGTGGCGGGCGAGCGCGCGAGCCAACCGCTCGCTCTGATTGTAGCCGCGTTGCCGCAGGCGCTTCGGCCCGAGCGGTATCGGCACGAGCCACGCCGCGTCGAGCCCCGCGACGTCGAGACCGGTCATCGCGCGGGCCAGCTCGTCGGCGATGCGCGGCAGCCCGCCGTACTTCAGGGCGTGGACCGCTGAGCGGGCTCCGGCGTCGAGCCACACGGCCGAGCGCGCGCGGACCAGCGACGGCGGCCACGCGGCGCACAGCCGGCACGCGCCGAACCGCGGCTCCGGCTGCCCGCAACGGCCGCACCAGGGCGGGCGGACCA
Source organism: Gemmatimonadota bacterium (assembly GCA_041482275.1). Classification (GTDB taxonomy): domain Bacteria; phylum Gemmatimonadota; class Gemmatimonadetes; order Gemmatimonadales; family GWC2-71-9; genus AG41. The sequence continues at coordinate 38,497 of JBGPDL010000007.1, forward strand.
CCCGCCAGCGGTGGCGGCACACGTCGCACACGAGCCGATCTGAATCGCGGAACGCGAGCAGCGCGCGGCAGAGCAGGCACTCCGCCGGAAGGACCAGCTGCTCGACCGCCTCACGCGCCGAGCGCACGGTTGACGGCGGCCCGCATCACGTCGAGCGGAGGCGCCTGGTTAGCGAAGAAGCGCTGGAACGCGGCCGCTCCCTGCTGCACCAAGACTTCGCGTCCGTCCTGGGCTCGCACGCCGGCCGCGCTCAAGCTGCGGACCCAGCGTGTCCCGCCGGGCGCGTACACCAAATCGAGCGCGGCCCGGAGGTGCGCCGCCCGGTCCGGCTGGTAGGGCAGCGGATCGCTGTTCTTCAAGCCCACGGGAGTCGCGTTGATGACTACGTCGGGATCGAAGGTCCCCCGGGCGGGCGTAGCGCGCGTGCCGCGGCTGCGGGCCCAGTCGGCGAAGTCGCGCGCCCGCCCCGCGTCGCGCGACAAGACGTGCAGGTCGGCTTTGGCGTGCGCGGCGGCCACCGCCACGGCCCGCGCCGCGCCGCCCGTGCCCAGCACCAGCCAGGTTCCCGCGCCGTCCGCGTCGAGCTGGCGCAACGCGGCGAGGATTCCCACGACGTCGGTGTTGTCGCCCACCAGCGCTCCGTGCTCGGTCCAGAAGGTATTGCAGGCGCCGACCCGCGCGCACAGCTCCGTTTTCCGCGCGACGCATCGTTCCGCCGCCTCCTTGTGCGGCACGGTGACGTTCCCCGCCCCACCAGCCGCCGCGAGGGTCGCGAGCGCGTTCGCGAGCGCCGGCGCGGGGGTGGGCAAGGCGACGTACACGGCGTCGAGCCCCAACACGTGGACCGCGGCATTGTGCATCACGGGGGAGAGCGAATGGCCGACCGGGTCGCCGATCACCGCCAGCAGGCGCGTCTTAGCGCTGACTTCCACTCGCGAACTCTTTGCCGATGCGCGCCACGGCGGCCTGCAGCAGCGCCTCGAGCTCGGAACAGGTGTCGCGGTACACTTCGAGGTCGCCGCCGAATGGATCGCTCACTTCGGCTTCGTCACCTTCGCGACCAGCGTACTCGCCCAGCACGAACACGCGCCCCTCGCCCCCCAGCTCGTCCACCCGCGCCCGGTGGTGTCGCGCCATCGTGAGAATCAGGTCGGCGTCCTCGAGCAGCTCGCGCGTGAGCAGTCGCGCGCGGTGCCTCGACAGATCGAGCCCGCGCTCGAGCCCCACGAGGTACGCGCCCTCGGAGACCGGCGCGCCGTCCCAGGCACCGGTCCCGGCCGAGGACACGGCTAGCCCCGCGATGCCGCGCTCGCCCAGCGCGCGCTCGAGCAGCGCGGCCGCGAGCGGGCTGCGGCAGATGTTGCCGGTGCACACCAACAGGATCCGTTTCGTGTTCGCGTCCTCGTTTACGGCGCCAGACGCCCTGCGGCGCGGCGCAGCTCGGCGAGCGTCAACGCCCCTTCGCGGATCAACCGGGGCGCGGGTTGCGTGCAGTCCACGACGGTCGAAGGGGGCGAGTTGCCTAACACCCCGCCGTCCAACACGAGCAGCGTCCCCGCCTCGACGGCGGGCGCGAAGTCGCGCATGATCGCTTCGGCGCCCGGGGCGGGCGCGCTCCCCGGCAAGTTAGCCGAAGTGGACGTCACCGGCTCGCCCAGCGCGCGCACCAGCCGCGCGACGCCCCGGTGCGACGTCCAGCGCACCGCGATCCCGCCCTCGGGGCCCCGGAGCCCGTCCGGCAGCCGGCCGCTGCCGCCCGGGAGCACCAGCGTGAGCGGGCCCGGCCAGAAGGCGCGCGCCAGCGCGCTGGCCGAGTCGTTGAAGGCGAGCCCCTGCGCCTCCGCCATGTCTCGGTCGGCCACCAACAGCAGCATCGGCTTGCCGGGCCGCCGGCCCTTGAGGCGCGCCAGGGCCTGGACTTCCTTGGGGCGGGCCCGCGACCCCAGGCCGTACACCGTCTCGGTCGGGTAGGCGAGCAACCCACCGGCCTCGAGATGCGCAACCGTGCGGGGGAGCGCGGCCGTGACTTGCTCGTCCGTGCGGAACTGAACGGGATTCACCGCAGCTCACGCGCGAGCGCTTCGGCGATCCGGAAATCGTCGGCGGTGGTGACCTTCAGGTTGTAGGGCGAGTCGGGCACGACGTCCACGGCGAAGCCCGCGCGCTCGCACAGCTCCGCGTCGTCGGTGGGCGGGGGGGCGCCGTTTGCGAGGTCCGCGTACGCGCGCTCGATCATTTCCCGGGGGAAGCCCTGGGGGGTCTGCGCGCGCCACAGCCGGGCGCGCGCGACGCTGCGAGCGATCCGGTCGCCCTCGACGACTTCCTTCACCGTGTCGGTCACGGGGGTGGCGGCCACCGCGCCCACGCCGGTCCGGGCGCGGTCCAGCACGCCGTCGATCGTCTCGCGCGTCACGAACGGCCGGGCCCCGTCGTGGACCAGGACGATGGCCGCGCCCGGCGGCAGTGCTCGCAGCCCGGCGCGGACCGATTGGGCGCGCGTGGAGCCGCCCGCGGCGAGCACCAATCGCTCGCCCACGAGCTTCCCCAACCATTCCGGCGGGCGTGCCTCGAGGTTCGGGGGCAGCACCACGACGACCTGTCCGACGGCGGGGTGCGAGGCGAAGGGTCGGAGCGCCCGCAGCAGCATCGGGACCCCCAGGATTGGGCGGAACTGCTTCGGCTCGCCGGGGCCGGCGCGCGCGCCCGCGCCCGCCGCCACGATCACGACGCCGGCGTCAGGCTGCGAGTCGGCGGGCGAGGTCACCGATGCCGTCCACACCCACGACGTCGAGGCCAGGCACCGTCACGCGCGAGCGGGCCGACAGGAACACGCGCCGGAACCCCTGCCGCGCCGCCTCGCCGAGCCGCCGCTCAACGGCGCCGACGGGGCGGATCTCGCCGCCCAGGCCGACCTCGCCCAAGAACAGGGCGTCGGACGGGAGCGGTCGGTCCTGGACGCTCGAAACGAGCGCCGCCAGCACGGCGAGATCGGTCGAAGGCTCGAGCAACCGCACGCCGCCGGTGACGTTCACGAACACGTCCAGCGCGCCGCACGGCACGCCGCCGCGGCGCTCGAGCACCGCCAGCAGCACCGCCAACCGGCGCTGGTCGAGGCCGGTGGCGACGCGCTGTGGCGTACCGAAGCCGCTCTTGGCCGCGAGCGCCTGAATCTCGACGAGCATCGGCCGCGTGCCTTCCATCAGCGCCGTCACCGCGGAACCCGACACCCCCGTGGTCCGGCCCGCGAGGAACGCTGCCGCTGGGTCGGCGACGGGCACGAGGCCGGCGCTCGTCATCTCGAACACCCCGATCTCATCCACCGAGCCGAACCGGTTCTTCACCGCGCGCAAGATGCGGTGATCGAGCGTGCTCTCGCCCTCGAAGTAGAGCACCGTATCCACGATGTGCTCGAGCGTCTTGGGGCCCGCGATGCCCCCGCCTTTCGTCACGTGCCCGACGAGCAGCACCGCCGGGCCGTCGTCTTTGGCGAGGCGCATCAGACGGGCCGCGCATTCCCGTACCTGGCCCACGTTGCCGGGTGCGCCCTCGAGCGCGTCGGTGTAGGTGGTCTGAATCGAATCGATGAACACCACGCGTGCCCCGAGTGCCTGCGTGTGGTGCGTGATCGCCTCGAGCCGCGTTTCGCCCAGCACGTGCACGGCGCTGGCATCGACAGTCAGCCGCTCGGCGCGTAACCGGAGCTGTTCGGGAGATTCTTCGCCGGAGACGTACAGTGTGCTGACGCCCGCCTGCTCGAGCCGCGCCGCGCACTGCAGCAGCAGCGTGGATTTCCCGATCCCGGGCTCTCCTCCCACCAGCACCACAGACCCCGGTACGATGCCGCCGCCCAGCACGAAGTCGAACTCGCGCAGGCCCGTCTGCCAGCGTGACACTTCCCCACCCCGCACCGCGGACAGACGGATGGGCGGTCGGGCGGACAGATCAGCCGATCGGCTCTGCGCCGGACCGCCGGACCGGCGCCGTTGTCCCACCGGCTCCTCGACCAGCGTATTCCACGCCCCGCACGCCTCGCACCGTCCGCCCCACTTCGGCTGCTCAGCCCCGCACTCGCTGCAGCGGAACACCGAGTGTCCCTTAGCCACGGCTCGCCTCGGGGGGCGGTTCGCGGCGCGTGTAGTTGTCGAACCGAGTGTATTCCTTCTTGAAGAACAGCTTCACCGTCCCTGTGGGCCCGTTCCGCTGCTTGCCGACGATCAGCTCGGCGATTCCCTCGATGCTCTCGTTCGTCTTGGGGTCGGTGGGCCCGTCGTAGAATTCCTGGCGGTAAATGAAGCAGACGACGTCCGCATCCTGCTCGATGGCCCCCGATTCGCGCAGGTCCGAGAGCTGGGGACGCCGGTGCTCCCCACCGCGCTGCTCCGGGGCGCGCGACAGCTGGGACAGCGCGACGACGGGGACGTCCAGCTCCTTCGCCAGCGCCTTGAGGGAGCGCGAGATGAACGAGATCTCCTGCTGGCGGCTCTCCGCGTCGGTGGGGCCCTGCATCATCTGCAGGTAGTCGACCACGACCATCCCCACGTCGTGCTCCGCCTTCAGGCGGCGTGCCTTGGAGCGCATGGCGAGCGGCGTGAGCATCGCCGAGTCGTCGATCCAGATCGGCGCGGTGCCGAGCAGGCCCGCGGCGCGCGCCAGCTTGGGATAGTCGTCGTCGCGCAGCTGGCCGCGGCGCAAGCGCTGCGCGTCCACCAGCCCTTCGGAGCAGAGCAGCCGCTGGACCAGCTGCTCCTTCGACATTTCGAGCGAGAACACCGCGACCCCAACGTTGTGCTCGATGGCCGAGTGCTGCACCACGTTTAGGGCTAGCGCCGTCTTACCCATGGATGGTCGCGCCGCGACGATCACCAGGTCGCCGCGCTGGAACCCGGCGGTGAGGCTGTCCAAATCCGTGAAGCCGGTGGGGACACCCGTGAGGGCGCCCTGGCTTCCGTGCAGCTGCTCGATGCGCTCCATCGTCGGCCAAATCAGCTCCTTCAGCCGGATGAATTCTTCGGAGCGGCGCAGCTGGGCGACCTGGAAGACGCGATGCTCGGCGTTGTCGAGTACCTCCGTGGACGTGGCGCGTCCCTCGTAGGCGTCCTGAATGATCGACGTGGCCGCCTCGATCAGGCGTCGCAGCACCGCCTTGTCGCGTACGATCCGGGCGTGATACTCGACGTTCGCCGCCGTCGGCACGACGTCGATGAGCCCGCCCAAGTACTCCATCCCGCCCGCGCGATCCAGATCCCCGCGTCGCATCAGCTCATCGCGCAGGGTGACGGGATCGATCACGTCACCGCGCTCGGTGAGCGCGATCATGGAGCGGAACAGCAGCCGGTGTCCCTCGCGATAGAACATCGTGTCGTCGAGGACCTCGGCGGCCTTGAGCGCGGCGTCCTGGTCGAGCAGCATGGCGCCCAACACGGCCTGCTCCGCCTCGTTACTCCAGGGAGTCTGGCGGCCGGCGAATTCGGACGGGCGCTCAGCCGATGAGACGGCGGGCGATGCGGACGTCATCCCAGGTCGGTTTCTTCCAGTTCGGGTTCCGGAGCAGGGCGGCCGGATGGTAGGTAACGATAACCGGCATTCCCCGGAAACGGTGGAGTTGGTTTCGCAGCGCCCCTAACGACTGCTTGGTGTTGAGCAGCGTTTGCGCCGCCGTGCCCCCCATCGCCAGAATCACCTTCGGCTTCACCAGCTCGATCTGCCGAAACAGATAGGGGACGCACGCGGCGATCTCGTCGTATTGGGGTACCCGGTTCTCAGGTGGCCGGCATTTGATGACGTTACAGATGAACACGCGGTCGCGCGGCAGCTCGATCGCCGCGAGGATCTTGCTGAGCAGGTCACCCGCCTGCCCCACGAATGGCCGTCCCGTCTCGTCTTCCACCCGGCCCGGCCCTTCCCCCAGCACCAGCAGCCGCGCGTCGGCGGGTCCCTCGCCGGGCACGGTGTGCCGGCGCCCTTCGCACAGCCGACACTTGGTACACGTCGCCACGAGCTGGGCGATCGCCTCGAGCGAGGCCGCTTGCGGGATCGGATCGTTCGAGAACAGGTCGCCGCCGGGAGGATCGTACGAGATTCCAGGAGGTGGAAGATCGGAACCCTCCCGAGTGGGTCCTGCCTTGGTGTTCCCCGGGCTGGCGCCCGGGGTCAGCGCTGCTGGGGCCGGAGAAGCCACTGACCCCGGGCGCGAGCCCGGGGTCGGCCCATCCGAGAGAATCACCGGATCGCCCCCCAAGAGCCGCTGCTGTTCCAGAAATGCGCGCGCCAGTGCCCGCCCGTCGCTCACGTCAGCGCCTGCTCCACCGCGTCGAGGATCTTGTCGGCCACGTCGCGCTTCGAGAGCAGCGGCAGCTCGATCGGCTCACCGCTCCTCCGGATGATCGTGACGCGATTCGTGGTCACTTCAAATCCCGCGCCGGGCTCGAGCGCGTCGTTCAGGATGATCGCGTATAAATCCTTCTCCCGCAACTTGGCCTTGGCCCGGGCCAACCCGTCGCTCCCCGTCTCGAGCGCGAACCCCACCACGATGCACCCCTGCCGCGGCTTGAGGGAGCCGAGGATGTCAGGCGTAGCTTCGAGCTCGACGGTGATCGCGCCGCTCGCGCGGGGGCGTTTCGTGGCGACCGGTGCCGTGGGCCGGTAGTCGGCGGGTGCCGCCGCCATCACGAGGACATCCGCCTTTTTCACCAGTGCCTGCGCGGCGCGCTGCATCTCCGCGGTGGTCTCGACACGATGCGCGGTCACGCCGAACGGGAGCGGCAGGTCACTCGGCCCCGTTACCAGCACCACATCCGCGCCGCGGGTGTATGCCGCCTCGGCGAGCGCGTAGCCCATCCGGCCGGTGGAGGGGTTGGTCACGACGCGCACCGGATCGAGGTGCTCCCGCGTAGGCCCCGCGGTGACGACCACGCTCTTGCCCACCCACGGCGCGCGCTGCAGCAGCAGCCGCGTGGCGGCCGCGATGATCGCCTCCGGCTCGCTCATCCGGCCCGGGCGGTCGCTCGGCCCCTCGGCGAGCGCCCCGATGTCGGGCCCCACGAACTGCCAGCCGCGCCGGACGAGCGTCTTCAGGTTGGCCCGGGTGGCGGGGTGCGCGAACATCGCGTCGTTCATCGCCGGCGCCACGAGGACGGGACCGGTGCGCGCGAGCAGCAGCGCGGTGAGGAGGTCGTCGGCAAGCCCCATGGCGGCGCGGGCCAGCAGGTTGGCGGTCGCCGGGGCGAGGATGACCAGATCGGGCTGCTTGGCGAGGGCGATGTGCGCGAGCGCCCGGTCCCGCTCCCACAGGGAGGTGAGGACCGGGCGCCCGGTGAGTCCCTCGAACGTGACCGGCCGCACGAACTCGGCGGCGGCGGCGGTGAGCACCACGTCCACCGCCGCTCCGTCCTCGGTGAGCCGGCGGGCGAGTGTGCAGCTCTTGTAGCACGCGATCCCGCCCGACACGCCGAGGACGACGTGCCGGCCGGCGAACGGCATCAGCCTTCCTGGCGCCGCCGCCGGACGAGCTTGTACGTGAGCCGACCGCGTACCAGCTCGTCGAACGCCCGCGTGGTGAGCTTCTCCTCGAAGTCCACCGAGCGATCGCGCGGGAACTCGTTCACAAAGCGGGCGAACTTGGCCGCGACCAGGACGCCCAGATACTTGTTCTGGGTTTGGGTGGCCACTTCGCTCGGGGTTATGATGCGCATCACCGGCTCCTTCTGGTAGACTGCCTCAGGTGCGCTGCTCGGTCTTGAGTTGTCGCACGAAGTCCGACAGCAAGCCAGCCATGTCCCGCGGAGCGCGTTGCGCCGCATTGCGCTCTTGCACGAGGTCGATGACCTCCTTCACTGCCCTGTCGACATCGTCGTTCAGGACCACGTGGTCGTACACATCACCGATCTCCCGCGCTGCCGTCTCGACTTCCTGCGTCGCGATGTCGATGCGCCGGCGCAGCTGTGCTTCCGTCTCGGTCCGTCGCTTGCGAAGCCGCTCGATCAGCACACGGGCCGAGGGCGGGATCACGAAGATGACGACGGATGCCGGCCGCGGATATGCCCGGCGCACCTGGCGCGCCCCCTGCACCTCGACGTCGAGCACGACGTGCCGTCCGCTCCGCAACACGCGCTCGACCTCGCTCCGGAGCGTCCCGTAGAGCTCCCCTGCGTACTCGGCTCGCTCGAGGAACTCCCCTGTCGCGAGCCGCCGCAGGAACTCGTCGCGCGTGAGAAAATGATACGCCTCACCGTCCCCCTCACTCGGCCTGGCCTTGCGCGTGGTGGCCGACACCGAATAGCCGAAGACGTCGGGGAGTCGCGTCCTCAGCTCTCGCGCGATGGTCGTCTTGCCACCACCGGATGGGGCGGCGAGCACGACGACCCGCGCCGTCACTCCAGATTCTCGAGCTGCTCCCGGTACTTCTCGAGCTCGCCTTTCATCGCGATCACGGTCTGAGTGATCGCGGCATCGTTGGCCTTCGAGCCGATCGTGTTCACCTCGCGCAACAGTTCCTGCGCGAGGAATCCGAGCTGTTTCCCCACGGCGGCGTCGCTCGCGAGCGCCGCCCGGCACGCCGCGAGGTGCGTCCGCAGCCGCACCAGTTCCTCGGTGATGTCGACGCGGTCGGCCATGAGCGCGACCTCGACCGCGAGCCGTTGCTCGTCCACCTGCACCCCGGCCGCGAGCTCCGCGACCGCCTGCTTGAGGCGGGTCAGCTCGGCCGTCAGTCGCTCCGGCGCGCGTTGTTCGACGGCGCGCGCGCCGGCCTCGAGTGCTGCCAGCCGTCCGTCGAGCTCCGCCGCCAGCACCGCGCCCTCGCGCGCCCGCATCGCCAGCAGCGTTTGCGCCGCCCGTTCGACGATCGGCTCGACCTCGTTCCACTCCGCCGTCGCCGCGCCGTCGCGCTGCACCGTGAGCACCTCGGGCTGCCGCGCCACGAAGGCGAGGTCCACGTCGCCTTTGAGCTTGAGCCGCGCTTTGAGCTCTTTCGCCGCGGCCAGCACTTGGCGCGCCCGCGCCAGGTCCACGGCCAGCGCCCCTTCGGCCTGTGGCGCCTCTATCCACCGCGCCGACACCGTCACGTGCCCGCGCTCGAGCAGCTGGCGCAGGCGTTCGCGCAGCGGACCATCGACACCCGCGAGCTCGAACGGCAGCTTGAGCTGCGGGTTGTAATAGCGGTGGTTCACCGTGCGGATCTCGATCGAGAGCCGCCCGCCGAGGACGTTCCCTTCGGCCGAACCGAAACCCGTCATGCTCCGCGGCACAGACTTTAAACGTAGCCGGGCGAAGCACTTAGGTCAATCGGCGGGTTTTCAGTTCGTGAACAGCCACCGCACTCCATAGAACTGGAAGCGCCGCGGATAATCGAGGCCCGGCACGTAGCTGCCGCGCGTCAGCGTGAGGTTGCGCTGGATCCAGAAGATCGTGACCCCGGCGAGGCGCAGCTCGACGTTGACCTCGCCGAAGCTCTTTCCCGGCAGCGTCCGCAATGCTCCCGACTCGAATCCCGCGGTCCCGCGGCTCCACGACTCCAGCGCCAGCTCGCCCCGCAGGGCGAAGATGCCGCTGCGGTAGACGCGCCAGAACTTCGAGTAGAAGGTGAGCGAGGTGCGCGCGTGGGAGGGCGGCTCGAAGGCGGCCCCCCCCCGCACCAGGGGATCGAAGTACCAGCCCGAGAGCTCGAGGCCGGGCAGCAGCCGGAGGGCGGCGTGCGCGGTGACATAGCGGGTACGTTGCGTCGGTCCGAGCGAGTCGAGCGACGCGAGCCCCGCCGGATGCCCGATCGGGGCGAACGGATCGCGGCTCGCGCCGCCCAGCTCCAGCGTGATCCAGGTGCGGTCCCACCGCACCGCGGCCGAGCCGTCTACCGTTTTCTGGATCCGGTCGGCCGAATCCGCCGGGGCCTGGAGATCCCGGGCCCAGGCGAGATCGCCATGCAGCGAGAGCCCCGCCGGGAGCGCGAGCCCGGCGGCCAGATGCGCTCGATTGCCCGTGCGGTCGCGGTCGTAGATCGTGCGGCGCGCGTCGCCCGCGAGGGTGAGGGGGGGAAGCGGGCTCCAGGCCATGGTGCCCTCGAATTGCCATGGCCGGGTGTCATCGAGCCGGCGCACGGTGAAGCCCACGTGGGCGCGCGGCCAGTCGTTCTGAACCTCCAGGGCGGCCTGGGACACGCTGCGGTCGGCCACCGCGGTGTCGCGACGCGTGCGCGTGGTGGTGAAGGTGGCTTGAATGCGGGGTCCGAGGCCGTCATTGCGCGCGGCGGCGAACACCCGGACCATCGCGTCGCGCCGTTCCGACCGCCAACTCTCCGTGAGCGAGCCGCTGCCGCCTGACTCCGCGGAGCGGTTCCATCTCGAGCTCATGATCTGGTAGGAGGCGCCGAACCGGGGGGTCGGCACGTATTCGGCCTTGAGCCACAAGTCCACTGAGTTGAACGCCGTGCTCGTGGTGCCCCCGAAACCGTCGCTGTTGTTGTAGTCGGCCACGAGCGACAGGCCGAGCCCCGAGCGCCAGCGACGGAGAAACGCTCCGCGGTAGTTGGCGGTGCGCACCTCCCCGGTGGCGATCCCCACCTGGGACGTGGTCTCGGTCGAGCGCTGACGCAGGGTGACGAGGTAGACGCGGAGCGCGGCGGGCAGAACGATCACGTCCACCCGCTCGAGCGGCGCCAGCGAGATGCGCGCCGGGTCGAGGAATACCGAGTCGCGCCCTTGCGGCAGGTAGGGCACGCCGTCCCAGTAGATCTCGAGCCCCGCGGCGCCCCGTCCTCCATACAACACCGACTCCGCCGCGCCGTAGATGCCGCCGCGGGCCACGTACACGCCGGGGATGTGTGCGAGCAGGTCGGAGAGCGTCTGGACGTTGGAGAGGACGAACGAATCGGCGGTGAACGTGTACCGCGCGCCGCGGGGCAGCGGGCCCGAGACGATCGGCTCGGGGAACGTCGGCAGGTACTGCCGCGTCGTGTCACGGGCCGTCGTATCGCGACGGGCGGTGGAATCGCGCGCCGTGCTATCCCGGCGCGCCGTACTGTCGACTTGGGCGGCGGCCCCGGCCGCGACGACGAGCAGCGCGGCCGCGCTCGCGAGGCCGCGGGTCACGCCCCCGCGCGCTTGAGGACGAATTCGCTGAAGAGCCGCACGCCGATCGCCGTCGGACCCTTCACCTGGTGCGGCGCCTCGCTGTCGGTGTACGCGGTGCCGGCGATGTCGAGGTGCACCCAGGGGTAGCCCTCCACGAACTCCCGCAGGAACCAGCCGCCGGTGATGCTGCCGGCCCCGCGCCCGCCCGAATTCTTCACATCCGCGATGTCGGACTTGATCAGGTCGCGGTACTCGTCCCACAGCGGCAGCGGCCAGCAGCGCTCACCTGCCCGCTCGCCCGCCTCGCGGACTTCGGCGAGCAGGGCTTCGTCGTTGCCCATGGCGCCGATCGCCTGGTGGCCCAGCGCGACGATCACAGCACCCGTGAGTGTGGCGATGTCGATCACCGCCGCCGGCTTGAATCGCCGCACGTACGACAGCGCATCGCACAGGATCAGTCGGCCTTCGGCGTCGGTGTTGATGATCTCGATTGTCTTGCCGAAATGGCTCTTCACGACGTCGCCTGGCTTGATCGCGGTGCCCGAGGGGAGGTTCTCCGTGGCGGGGATGATGCCCACCACGTTGATCTTCGGCTTGAGGCGCCCCAGCGTTTCGAACGTGCCGAGCACCGCGGCCGCCCCGGACATGTCGAACTTCATGTCCTCCATGTTCTGCGCCGGCTTGATGGAAATCCCGCCCGAGTCGAAGGTGACGCCCTTGCCGACGATCGCGACGGGCGGAGTATCACCGGCGCCCCGATACTCGAGGACGATGAAGCGGGGCTCCTGCTCGGTGCCTCGCGCCACCGCGAGCAGCGCGCCCATCCCCTCCTGTCCCATCTTGGCGCGATCCAGCACGGTGAGCGTAAAACCGTAGCGGTCGGCCAGCTGCTTGGCCCGTTCAGCGAGATAGCTGGGGGTGCACACGTTGCCGGGCTGCATCTGCAAGAAGCGCGTGAGCCGGTGCCCGGCGGCGGTCGCGTCGCCCACCCGGCGGCCCGCGGCCACGTCTTTCGCCTCCTTCCCGTCGCACACGATGGCGACGGCTTCCACCTCGGGCTTCGGATCTTCGGGCGTCGCCTTCAGCTCGGTGAACGTCCACGCGCCCTGCGCGGCGCCCTCGACCACCACTTGCCCAAGCTCTCGGGCGGAGACGGCGTTCCGCGCCTCGGCGGCGACCGCGAAGGCGAGTTGTTTGACGCCGAGCGCCCGTGCCCGCTTCGCGGCGACGGCGGCGGCGCGGCGGATGGCGTTGCGGCTCACGTCCCCGGGCTTCCCCAGGCCGACGAGCAGCAGGCGCCCCGCCTTCGCCCCGCTCGGCCCGGTGGGATAGAGCAGCGCGGTCTCGTCCCGCTTCCCTTTGAAATCGCCGCTCGCGACCGCACGCGTCATCGCACCGCCCGCCGCGCGGTCGAGCTCAGCGAGAGAGGTGGGCACGGCGCTCCCTTGCGCGACCGCCACGGCCAGCAGCGGCGTCTCGATCTGGGCGAGCGGCTCGCTCACGACACTGCTGATGAGCTCAGACATGCTCGATTATGCACTCGGCGAATGCCGAGGTCGAGACCTCGGTCGCGCCCGGCATCAGCCGCGCGAGGTCGTAGGTGACGCGGCGCGACCGGATCGCCCCTTCGAGCCCGCGGACGATCGCCGCCGCGACGTCGTTCCACCCCAGCTCCTCGAACATCATCGCTCCCGACAGGATCAGGCTCCCGGGGTTCACCTTGTCCATCCCGGCGTACTTGGGAGCGGTACCGTGGGTGGCCTCGAATACGGCGAACCCATCGCCCACGTTGCCGCCCGGCGCGAGCCCCAGCCCGCCCACCTGGGCCGCGGCTGCGTCGGACAGCAGGTCGCCGTTCAGGTTCGGCGCCGCGATCACGGAATACTCCTCGGGGCGCAGCACCAGCTGGGCGAACATGGCGTCGGTGATGCGGTCCTTAATCACCACCCGCCCCCCTTGCCCCTTCCCCGCTCCCAGCTCGCTCTCGGGGACCGTCCGATCGCCAAACCGCTCTCTGGCGATCTCGTACCCCCACTCCCGGAAGCCGCCTTCGGTGAACTTCATGATGTTGCCCTTGTGCACCAGCGTGACGGACCGCCGGCTCATGCGTATGGCGTACTCGATCGCTTTGACGACGAGGCGCTGCGAGCCGAACTTGGACATCGGTTTGATGCCCAGCGCGCTGCCGGGGCGGATCTTCGCGCCGAACCGCTGCGTGAGAAACTCGATCACCGCGTCGGCCTCGGGGCTGCCGGCCCGGTACTCGATGCCCGAATACACGTCCTCGATGTTCTCACGGAAGATCACGATGTCCAACTTCTGGGGCTCCCGCATCGGGCTCGGCACACCCTCGAAGTAGCGCACCGGGCGGATGCAGGCGTACAGGTCGAGCAGCTGTCGGAGCGAGACGTTGAGGGAGCGGATACCCCCACCGACCGGAGTCGTCAGCGGCCCCTTGATGGCGACGCGGTGCGCCCGGATGGCCTCAAGCGTGGCCTCGGGGAGCCAGGTGCCGACCTGCTTGAATGCCTTCTCGCCGGCCAGCACCTCGAGCCAATCTATCTGCCGTTTGCCGCCGGAGACCTTCCGGACGGCGGCGTCGAACACGCGGCGCGACGCGCGCCAGATGTCGGGGCCCGTGCCGTCGCCCTCGATGAAAGGGATGATGGGCTGATCCGGCACGATCCAACCGCCGTCGCGGTACTCGATGCGCGCGCTCATGGGGAGGCAGTCTACACGAGGCGGCCGGGGTTGCGCCAGCGGAACGCGCGGCCGTAAGATTGCGGCAATGCGACGCGCTCCCCTGGTCGGGCTGTTGGCCCTCGCCGCCGCCTGCTGGATCGCCGCCGGGCCGGGCGGCATGACGGTCCAGGCGCTGCTCGCGTGCCGCCACGATGCGACCCACCAGTCGCACCAGGGCCACGGTGGCGCGCCCGCCAACGCGCCGTGCTTCTGCGGCGAGATGACCGGGGGCTCGGACGTCGCGGTGTCCGCGGCGGTCCCCACGCCTCCGATGCCCGGGCTCACGCTGGTCGCGCCGGTGCGGCAGCTGCCGCCCGCGTCCCTTTTCCCGCTTCCCCCTTCCCCGTCGTTCGGCCCCACTCCTCCGCCACCGAACCGTCTCGGCTGACCTGAGCGGTCTGCCACCCCACAACTCGGAGGTACCATGCGCAGTGCGCTTTGCAGCGCGCTGCTCTGCGGCGCGCCGCTGTGCGGCGTGGTCCGCGTGGCCGCAGCGCAGCAGCGGGACGTGACGTTCGAGGAGCCCCAGCCTGTCACGGTGACGGGATTCGCGGTCGGTAGCGCATCATACGATCGCGCCCGCCGGACGAACGGATTCACCGCGGGGAAGATCGCCGTGAGCCTATTCAAGCCCGCCGGAGATTTCTATCTGTTCGGTCAGCTCACGACGACGCGCGAAGACGGCGCCACCAGCACGGAGATCGACAATCTCATCATCAGCTGGACGCCGCACGCGGCGAGCCGGTGGACGGTCGCGCTCGGCCGGTTCGACGCGCCGGTCGGCGTCGAGCGGGACGACGAGCCGCTCAATCTCGTGCCCGGCACTTCGTTCAACTTCGAGCTCGCTCGGCCGTCCAAGCTCACGGGCGCGATCGCCCGGCTCACCACGTCGCCCAGGGTCGAGCTCGCGGCCGCGGTGACGAACGGCTGGAACGTGGCCGAGGACAACAACCGCGGCAAGACGGCGCTGCTGCGGGCGCAATGGCTCCCCGTGGACGGGCTCACCGTCGGCGTGAGCGGTCTCTACGGACCCGAGCGGGACGGAAGCGACGGGCACCAGCGGAGCCTCCTGGCGCCGGACGTCACCCTCGACCTCGGACGCTTGATCGTGGGGGCGGAGTTGAACCTCGGCCGCGAGCGCGCGGCGGGCGGTGATCTCACCTGGAGTGGCGGGGCCGCGACCGCGTTCCTGCGGTTGGGCCGGTCGCTCGGGCTGTCCGCGCGCTATGACCATCTGTCCGACGCGGACGGCGCGGTGAGCGGGACGCCTCAGGTGCTGCGCTCCGTGACGGTGGGACCGATGTGGTTCTACAGCCGGGCGCAGGAGGGAATTTTCTCGAATATCGAGCACACACGCTTTCACCTGCCCCAGATCGCGTTGCGGGCGGCGCTCCGGGCGGACTATTCGACGCAAGGCTTCTTCGCCAACCAGAGCGGCGGGCTCGCGCGGAGCAACACGCGCGGCGTCCTCGAGCTGGTGTACGTCTTTTAGAGAGGACGAGACCGATGGTGTACGATCTGCGACGCGCCGACGTGCGCGTGAAGTGGCTCGTGACCTGTCTGCTCGCCACGTTCGGGATCGCCTATGGCTTCGGCGCCTGGATGGTGGGCCTGTATGCCGGGTTCACGCCCAAGTCGGTGGCCGCCACCTACGGCTGGGCCGACATGGCCATGCACATGCCGCCCGACTCGACGGTCGTCGTGCAGCGTCCCGTCACGCTGGGCGAACTCTCCCAGGGAGACCACCACACCGTGGACCGCGATCTGCTCGTCCAGGACACGCACGTGCACGTGCCCATGTACGGCATCATCGCGGCGGCCTTGTCCGTCGTGGTGCTGGGCCTGGCCCTGTCGCGGGCGACGGCGCTCGGCCTGGTGACGCTGCTGTTCGCGGCGCCGTGGCTCGACTTCGCCGGCATGTGGCTCACGAAGCTCGTGTCGCCCGGGTTCGCCGCGGTGACGCTCGCGGGGGGATGGGCGATGGGTGCGGGGTACACTGTGGTGGCCGCGCTCGCGCTGTGGCAAATGTGGACGCCAAGGAAAGGAGTCGCCGTATGACCAGATTCATCACCGCTCTGGCCGCGGCCGCGCTGCTGCACATCACCCCGACTGTCGTCTTGGTGAAGCGTGTCGACGCGGTGCGGGCCCTGCTCCCTGGCGCGGAGCAGTTCCTGGCGCGCGAAGTACATCTGAGCGACGCCGATGCCCACCGCCTGCACGAGGCGGTGGACTGGAGTCCGGACGAGGGTGTGGTCGTGTTCTACACGGGCAAGCAGCGCGAGCGCGTGGTCGGTTCGCTCGTGTTCGTGCGGGTGGACACGCCCCACGGTCCGCTGGAACTCGCCGTCGGGTTCGATCCGACGGACCGCGTCGCGGGCGTGGTTGTGACCAAGGCAACCGTCGAAACCAGACCCTGGATCCTCGAGGCCCTGGGGGCGGGGCTCGCGGACCGCTACAAAGGGCTCACGGCCCGCGATGCACCGGCAGGCGGGGCCGCGCTCAAGGACACGGTGGGCTCACTGCCGGCCTACATGGCCGGGCAGGTAGACAAGGGGGTTGCTCGCGCTCTTGCGGCGTATGGGGCGTTCTACAATCATGTGGGGGCGTGACGGCGGTTCTTCCTGAAACGGCTTCGCAACATCTTCGGGTCGGAGCGGTCTACATGGGCGTGCGGCTCTCCTGCGTAGCAGTCACTCTGGCGGCGCTCGTCAGCGCCGCCTGCCCGTATTCCGACCTTCTCTCGACCAACGGGGGGATCGCCATCGGGGGCGGTGGCGGCTCGGGCAGCGGTCCCGACGCCCTGAGCTTCAACGTGCCGCCGACCGGCGCCAACGCCGGTGACATCATCACCCCCGCGATCCAGGTGACCGTGCGGGACAGTCTCGGCGCCCCGGACAGCGCGTTCGCAGGGAGCATTTCGGTCACGCTCAGCGTCAACCCCGTCGGCGGGCGTCTCTCGGGTACGCTGAGCGTCGTGCCGTCGAACGGCATCGCGTTGTTCGGCGACCTGGTGATCGACAGGTCCGCCTCGGGCTACGTGCTCCGGGCGAGCGCCTCGGGCGCCAGGTCAGCGTCGAGCCCCTCCTTCACGATCCTCGCGCCGTAACCGCGGCAGGTCCGCGGTGGGTCACCCGGCGGCGCGTGACCCCTCCGTCCAGGCGATCTCGAAGAAACCGTTACAGCGGTTGCAGCGCATGCCCGCGGGCCGGCCCTCGAGCTTTGCGCGCTCGCGGCAGTTGGGGCACACGGCGTAGCGCGGGCCCCACGCCGGCGGAAACCGGGGCGCATGCTTGGGGCTCGGCACCACGGACCAGTAGAGGGCCGGCTCCGGTGAGAGCTGCAGCTGTCCCCGCGATACGGAGATCGGCTTCCCCTTCACGTCGACGACCGCCTCGGTCGGTGTCAACTTGAGGATCCGATACCAGGCGCCCTGGCGCAGGGCGCACTTGACGTCTCCCTTGAGTCGCGCCCACCGAAACGCAGCCGGCATGACCACCTCGCATGGAGGATCGCCATATGGTGGGGCCCGCCGCCCGTGCCGTCAACAACGCAGGGCCGGACTTGCCACCAGTCGTGGCGAGGGCTACATCAGTACCGACTAACTCCTGAGGGTAGAGGCATGAGACACAGCCGACTTCTGTTCGCGGCGGCATTCGCGATCCTGGCGCTCGGTTGCGAGCGCTCGCAGCCGGGCATTCCCAGCGCC
The DNA here is from genome assembly GCA_041482275.1 of Gemmatimonadota bacterium. Taxonomy (GTDB): domain Bacteria; phylum Gemmatimonadota; class Gemmatimonadetes; order Gemmatimonadales; family GWC2-71-9; genus AG41. The sequence continues at coordinate 56,008 of JBGPDL010000007.1, forward strand.
CCGAAGCTATCAGCGGCGGCCGGGTCCGCCCAGGGCACCATCGGTATCAATGTACTGCTTGCCGGGGCTCCGACCGCCGCGCAGCTTGCCGAGCTGGGGCGCTACGGCAACGTGCAAGGCGTGCTGACGGAGATCAACGTCGTGTTTCTGCGCGCCAGCGCGAGCGACCTCCCGACCATCCAGGCCCTTCCCTACGTCCTCGCCGCCAACCCGGACGCCGAGCGCAAAGGGGCGCCCGTGGACGCCGTATCTGTAACCGACTTCTCGGGGGGCCTGAACACCTGGGATCTCGACGCGATCAACGTGACCAACTTCGGCGCCGGCCGCACGGTGGGGCAAGACGGCAGCGGCGTGTACATCGGCGTGCTCGATACGGGGTTACTCGATTCATGGCGGCAGTACTTCCCACAGGAGCGCATCGCGACGCAGTACGCGAAGTCGTTCGGTGGCGGTGGCGCGGGGGGCGATAACGTCTCCGAGCAGCCCAACAAGTGGGAGCATGACCAGAATTCCCACGGCACGCACGTCACGAGCACCATTCTTGGGTATCAGCTGGGGACGGCCAAGATCAACGGCGTCGCACCGCTCGCGACGGTGATCCCGGTGAAGGTCCTCAATCAGAACGGGTCCGGCTGGTCGTCGGTCGTCGCGCAGGGGATCGTGTACATCGCCGACCTGAAGGCAGGCCTGCTCGCCGGGCATCCGGCGGTCATCAACATGAGTCTCGGCGGTCCCGGGCTCGACGCGGCCGAGAAAGCGGCGATCGACTATGCGATCTCGAAGGGCGTGATCATCGTCGCGGCGGCGGGCAACGCGGGGACCGCGGGGATGGATTTCCCGGGAGCCTACGCGCCGGTGATATCGGCAGCGGCGTCCGGCTGGATCGGCGAGTGGCTCCCGGCCGGCAACCGCTCGTGGTGGGTGAACCGCAACGTCGCCGATCCCACCAACCCGAATGACTTCTACATCGCCGGGTTCTCGAGCCGCCAGAAGGCAGGGCAGGATCTGGACGTCGCGGCCCCGGGGTCGTGGGTGGTCGGGCCGTTCCAGCTGCAGAGCGGCACGCTGAGCTACTTCTTCTTGGGCGGGACGTCGATGGCCACGCCGCATGTCGCTGGGATCGCCGCCTTGATGCTGCAGAAGAACGCGAGCCTTAGGCAGAGCGCCGTCGAGTCGATCCTCGAGTCATCGGCGATCCATCTGGACGCTGGTTGCCGGACAGTGGCCCAGCCTGCAGGCCCCTCGCGGAACATTTGTTGGGGTGCTGATGCGACCGGGGCGGGCCTCGCGACGGCGGACGCTGCGCTCGCAGCGACCCCGTAGCGGTTCTCAGCCACGATATGCGAACGGCCCGCGCACTACGGCGGGCCGTTTCGTTCCCGCCCACGAGGCGAGGCCTCAGGGCGTGAAGAACTCGCCCATCGCGGGCGCGGCGGCCGCGCGGTTCGGAAAGGTCGTGAGGCCGAGGGCCTCCGCGGAGAGACGCAGAGTGCTCTCATGCTGATACAACGTGGCGGACTGATAGCGTCGTTTCGACTTCGCGCTCACGGCCACCCACCCTACGCGGCCGCCGCCGCGCGTGTCGTCGCCACCCGCTTCGTCAAACACGATGATGAGAAGCCCGTCCTGCTGCAGCTCGGTGCTGCGCACTAGCGGATCGATGTTGGTTCGCAGCCACGCATCCGCCGTGCTCAGCGAGCAGTCGTGCGCGTCGTTGCAGAGGTTCGGCACAATGAACGCGTAGTTCGGCAGCGTATGAGCCACGAGGTCGGCGGCGAACTCAGTGAACGGCACCAGGTGTTTCGTCTGCACCGTGTCGTTCACGACGTCGGAGAGCAGCGCGATCACGTTGTGCTTGCGGGCGTAGGTGCCGACGTCGCCGCCGGTGTACCCCACGGAGGGCAGGTCTTCGGCGTACGACTTCCACGTCTTCCCGGCCGCGATGAGGCGGCGGACGATGTTGTCCGCCGTCACGATCGTTGAGTAGCCGTCGTCGTTGGTGATCGTGTCTCCGACCGTCATCATGAAGTAGTTGCCGATGGAGGGGTGAGTGTCGGCGTAGTACTGCGTGGCCAGTCCGTACTCTTGGGCCAGGCTGTCGAGGTACGGCATGGCGGAGCCGCTGATCACGTCGGCATAGTCGGTGTTCTCCTCCACGACGATGAAGACATGGCCGAGCGGTGGCACGCCGGACGACGGCGTGGGCGCGGGCTGGTTGCCACACGCCGCGGGTGCGGAGAGCAGCAGGGCGATGAGGAGCAGGCGCGGCGGCGACATGCAGGAGTCTATGGCTGTTGGCCCGCCGGCGTGTAGATCTCGATTCGCACCAGCCGGCGCAGGTCGGAAAAGCCGGCCGTCGCATCGCTCCACGACTTGTGAAGCACCGCCTGGGAGGCTTCGCCGAGCCTCGCCTCGTAGGTATCGAGCGCGGCCCAATTGGGAAATTCCAGGATGATGAGATTGGTGTACTCGCCCGCGCCCGTGCTCTGGGCGAGCTGCACGTGGGACACCATCTGCTTGCGCTTCACGAGCTCATCCAAGACCGGGGCGGCGATCTCCGTGAGCGCCCGGTTGTACGCTGTCGCCTTGCCCGGGAGCGCCTGAAAGTACCCGACCCAGTACACGTGACCGGAGGCGGCTTGACCGGCGAGCGGGCTCGCCGTGAGGGCGAGCGTGAAGGCAGCCACGACAGCAGTGAAATGAGCGCGCATCGGCCGGTTCCTACTGGTCGGCCGGCTCGGCGGTGAGACTGAGCCGGGTGCCGTCGGTGAATACCACGTCGGTGGTTTGCCAGATCAGCTTCAGCTTGCTGAGGGGGGTATCGCGCAGCCGCTGGTGCGCGACCCGGAACGGGTTGAACCGGACGATCCGCGCCGGCTCGCGCCGCGTCTGCCCGGGGGCGAGCGACAGATCCACCTTGAGGTGTGCGCTGTAGATGGAGTCCCCGAACGTGTCGAGGAACGTCGCGTCGCCCTGGAACGCGCGGATCGCCTTTTGTCCCTGGTTGCGATACGCGAAAGCGAGCGAGATGTAGTCCTCGTACTGCTCCGACTCGGGATCCTTCGGCAGGTAGCTCTTGTTGACGATTGTCACGGCCAGAAGGGGTTCGAGCTCCCGCTTGAGGCTGTCCTGGCGCGCCTGTTCCACGGCCAACGCCGCCGCGTTCACCTGCGCCTTGCGCGCGCGCTCGGCGCGCGCCCACGCGAGAATCTCCGCACCCGTCATGGTGTCGTGAGGCGCTCTGGCGGCGAACCCGCTCTCCGCCACGACGTCGAGCAGTGCGCGCGCGTCGGCGAGCGGCAGCCGGACGCTGTCGGCGGCGTGGAGGACCGAATCGAGCCGGGCCACCGGCACGCGGCGGGCCCGGAAGGCGTCCTCGCGTGAGCGGCAGCCCGACAGCGCCGCGCCGAGCAGGCCGGCGCACACGACACTCGTCGTCCACCGGGGCCCGTGCGTCACGGTTCGCGCCGCCGCCATCAGAGCCGGTAGCCGACGAGCGTGCCGGCCGCGGTTTGCAAGAAGAGCATTCCGGCGATGTCGTCCACTGCGTACACCGGCTCCCGTTCCTTGCCGAGATCCACGCGCGCCCGCGGTTGCGCGCTGTCCTTGTCGATCTGGAGCAGCACGTTGCCGTTCCCTTCGGGCGCGCGGGTCAGCATGAAGACCGATCCCGGTACGCTGAGCGAGGCCTTGAATCGCTTCGTCGCCAGCGCCGCCGATTGACTCGCGTAGCCCTGCAGTTGCGCTCCGCCCTGCGTGTACGCCGTCGCCAACTGCCCGGTGATGCGTCGCCCGGTGGAATCGGTGGCATTGCGCGACGCCTGGGCGAAGGCGTCGCCGTACGCCGAGGCGGCGGCGCCGTACAGGCCGGCGCGCACCGCGTTGACCCTGTACAGCGCGCGCAGCAGCCCCGGCAACTGCGGCGCAGGGTAATAGACCTGCTGCTTCACCTGCCCTTCCCGTGTCACGACCACGAGGTTCTGCGACGCGATGAGGACAAGCCCCGCGGGCCGAATCTCCATATCGGTTGGATCCTCGCCGCCCTGCAGCTTGATCTCGCCGTCCAGCGCGCGGAACGTGCCGGCATTGCGATCGACCGCGTACAACCGGTGGTCGTGGCTCGCGAAGACGTAGAGCGTCGTGCCCTCCACGGCATGGTGCAGGGAGTAGCGCGCGGCATTGTAGTCGCCGGAACTCAACGGCTTGCCGCTCTCGATCGCGTCCTTGAACTTGGGCTCTCCCGTGGCAAGATCGATGACGTTGACTTCGGCATTGGTCGCCACGTCGGGCCGCGACACATAGAGCAGGCCCGCCGGCGTGAGCTCCACGTAGTCCAGCTGGCCCTTGATCTTCACGTCCTTCTTCAGGCGCAGCGTCGCCGTGGCCACGTCCAGCACGTTCACGAACGTGCGCGACTCGGCATCCACCGCGAGCACAACGGAGCCATCGGCGATCAGCGCGTCAATTACGGTTCCGCGCATGCGCAGCGGCTTGGCGGCGATGGTCGTGCCATCTTCATAGCGCGCTACGTTCAGCCCCGTCTGCACCACGCCGTTCACAATGCGTACGTTGCCCGTCGCCTCGCCCGCGGGGGGCGATTCCGGGAGGATGATGATGCCGGCCGGATGTTGGACGATATCGCGGACGCGTCCCTCCACCGCCGCGGGCTTGGCCCAGAGCGCCTGACCGTCGGCGAGGCGGTAGGCCATGAGGCGGTCGTCGAAGCTCACGTACAGGCTATCGGCTTGGCGGAGCGAGGCGTACAGCCGCACGTGTCGCGCGGGGTTGCTTGCACGGGCGGTGGGCAGTGCGGCGGACCACCGCACGGCGCCCGTCCGCGCATCCAGCGCTCGCAGGCCCATCAACGTGTGGACGACGATCATGTCGGGCCCTGCCTGGAGCACCTCGAGCGCGGTGCCCTCGGAGGCTGCGCGCACCAAGCCCTGCACCAGGCCGCCCAGCCCTTTTTTCTTAGGCTCCGTCTGCTCGAACAGCGCGTCGTTCACCCAGCGCTGATTTCCTGTCACGAGATCGTAGAGTGCCACGACCGATGGCCCGGCCGCGCGCCGCCCGTGGACGAGCAAGGTGCCGCTCTGTGGCAGCACGCGGCGCGTGACCACCTGTGCGAGATCCAGACGCCGCGAATCGAAGACGACGCCGCCGGTCACCGGGTCAAAGATCAGCAACAGGCCGGGGCGGGCCGCCTCCATGAGGAGGGACCCTTCGATCATGCGGACGCTGTCGGGCGGCAGCCCGCCCAGTTCGGCCTTCTCCCACGCGACCTGGCCGCGCTCGATATCGACCCCCGCGAGCGCGGCATCGGTCGAGACGAGGAGCGCGCCCGCCGGTGTAGCCTGCTGCCAGCGGATGTCCCCCTTCAGCTTCAGGGTCCACGCCGCGGTCGCGCCGGTAGCGACGGCCGCGGGGCGCGCGACGGTCTGCGCGTGGGCGGCCGTGTGGGCCGCGATGACCAGAGCGGTCAGCTGGAGCGTACGACGAGCGGACACGGCGGCCATGGCGGCCATGGCGATCCCCCTGTGGACGGCGGCGGTCGAACAGCGGCCCCCATATCCCCCCAACTCACGCTGGAGCGCAAGGGCGGGCACCCCGGCGCATCTCGGAGGGGGTCCTGTGTGCGTGTCTGTAGAGTGCC
>JBGPDL010000008.1:0-51702 GCA_041482275.1 Gemmatimonadota bacterium
GCCTCCGCGAGCAGCCGGCGGGCGAGCGCGCGATTCTCTCCCCGGCCGAACGCACGGTCGAGATCGACGAAGTGAATCCAGCGCGCCCCGTCGCGGGCGAACCGGCGCGCCACGGCGACGGGGTCATCGGCAGATGCGGCACGCGCCAGGCGCCCGCCCTGGACGTCAACGGCGGGATAGAGCTCCACGGATGGAAAGGAAACTAATCGCGCGCGGCGGCGACGGCGGCAGCGGGCTGGGGGGCCGTCTTGGGCTCGAGCTGGGCGCGCAGGTGGTCGCGCATCGCACCGTAGGTCGCGACGAGCGGCCTCGGCACGGGCGTCCCGGCGCCCATGTCCTTGCGTTGCGGATTGCTGGGGCGCCCGTTCACGAGAAACTCGTAGTGCAAATGCGGGCCGGTCGAGAGCCCGGTGGAACCGACGTACCCGATCGTCTCTCCCTGCTCGACGCGCTCGCCGGTCTTGAGCCCGCGGGCGAACGCCGAGAGGTGGCCGTACCGCGTGCGAATGCCGTTCGCGTGCCGCACCTCGATCACGTTGCCGTAGCCGCCCTCCTCGCGCCCCACGCGCGTGACGATCCCGTCGGCGGTGGCGCGGACCGGTGTCCCGTAGGGCGCCGAAAAGTCCACGCCCTCGTGGGCCCGCCAGATGTGCAGGATCGGGTGGTAGCGCGAGCCGAACCGGCTCGAGACGCGGCGAAACTGCAGCGGCGCGCGCAGGAAGGCACGCCGCAGCGAGCGGCCCCGCTCGTCGTAGAAGCCCGTCACGCTGCTCGCGAGCGAATCCTCGAAGTAGAACGCGTACTGCGGCGCGCGCGCCACGTCGACCCGCGCCGCGAGGATCCGGCCGAAGCGGCGCTCGCCCTCGGACGACTCGAGCCGATCGAGCAGCACCGTGAAGCGGTCGCCCGGCCGGATGTCGCGCGTGAAGTCGACCTCCCAGTCGTACACGTCGGCGATGGCCCAGGCAAGCTGGCGCCGCTCTGCCGCCGGCAGGAACGTGTCCGCCACCGCCTTGTCGAGCGCCTCGTACAGCGAGGACTCGATCACGCCCGTCACGCGCAGCCGCACCATGCTCCACGGGATCGTCTCTACGGTCTCGACCCAGCCCGAGTCGCCGCGGGCCACCGCGAGCCGGAGGGCGGGCGAGAGCCGCACCGCCACGCGTGCCGCCATGCTGTCGGTCTTCAGGCGGCGGAACTGGAACGCGAGCCCGGGCCGGAGCCGGCGCACCGGCAGATGCTTCGCGGCGGCGAGGAAGGCCGTGTAATCCCGCCCCGTCACTCCGCCACGCGCCAGCAGGTCCGACAGCGTCTCGCGCCGCCCCAGAGATTGGGTCACGTCGACGTAGGCGGCGTCCACCACGATGGCGCGCGCCGTGAGGGGGCGGTGCCAGGGCCACGCGTCGCGCGCGGCCCAAACGAGGCCGCCGGCGGCGAGCCCGCCGGCGACGATGTAGTGGCTCGCCCGCCGGGCCATCAGTCCATCTGCCGCCGGATGAAGGTGGGAATCTCGAGCTCGTTCAGCTCGGACGGGGGCGGCGGCGCCGAGCGGCGAGCCGGCGACTCCGCGGGCTTCACGTAGCCGACGGGCGGCGCGGGGGTGGGCCGCGCGCCGCGCTCGCGGAACGGCAGCACGCCCGGCGCGGCGCGCGCGCCGGTCTCCGCCCCGGCCGCGGGCTTGTCGAACCCCGTGGCGATCACGGTCACGCGGATCTCGCCGTGCATCGCCGGGTCGTTCACCGTCCCGAAGATGATTTCGGCGTCTTCGCCCGCCGCGTCCTTCACCACGTCGGAGATCTGGGTCACCTCGCCGAGTGTCAGGTCCTCGCCTCCGGTGATGTTGATGAGCACCCCCGTGGTGCCGGCGATGGAGATGTTGTCGAGCAGCGGCGACGAGATCGCCTGCTGCACCGCTTCCATCGCGCGGTTTTCGCCCCGCCCCATCCCCGTGCCCATGATCGCCGCGCCGCCGTTCTGCATCACGGTGCGCACGTCCGCGAAATCTACGTTGACGATGCCGGTGACGGTGATGAGGGAAGAAATGCCCTGCGTGGCGTGCAGCAGTACGTCGTCGGCCCGCTTGAGGGCGTCCTGGAACGGGATGCCCTTGCCCACCACCGCGAGCAGCCGCTCGTTCGGCACCACCACCATGGTGTCGACGTGCTTGCGCATCTCGGCGATCCCCATTTCCGCCTGGCGCATGCGCTTGCGGCCCTCGAACAGGAACGGCTTGGTGACGATCCCGATCGTGAGCGCGCCCAGGTCGCGGGCGATCTGGGAGATGATGGGGGCCGCCCCGGTGCCGGTGCCGCCGCCCATGCCGCACGTGATGAACACCAGGTCCGCGCCTTGCAGCCCGTGCAGCACCTCGTCGCGGTTTTCCTCGATGGCCTGGCGGCCGATCTCGGGGCGCGCACCGGCGCCCAGCCCGCGGGTGAGCTTCTTGCCGATCTGCACCTTCACGTCGGCCTTGTTGTTGAGCAGGGCCTGCGCGTCGGTGTTCACGGAGATGAATTCGACGCCCTGGAGTCCCTCGTCGACCATGCGGTTCAGGGCGTTGCCGCCGCCGCCCCCCACGCCGACGACTTTCATCCGCGCGTTCTGCGATACGGTCTCTTCGAGCTCGAAGATCATGGCTCCCTCGGGTGACCGATCAGAAGAAGTCCTGCAACCACCGCTTCAGCGGTCCGAACAGCTTCTCGACGCCGGCGCTCTTGACGAGTTGTCCCGCGGGCGCGCCCCCGTGCGCCAAACGGCGCGCCGCGTACAGCACCAACCCTACCGGCACCGCGTAGCGCGGCGCCTGCACGCTGTCCACCAGCCCGGAAATCCCCTGTTCCGGCATCCCGGCCCGTACCGGCACCGCGAACGCCTCGCGCGCGAGCTCCACCATGCCGGGGAGGTGCGCTGTCCCACCCGTCAGCACCACGCCCGCCGGCAGCCGTCCGCCGCCGTACCCCGCCCGCTCGAACTCGCGCTGCACCAGCTGGAAGATCTCGTCCACGCGCTGGTGAATGATGTGCGACAGCAGCTCGCGCGACGCCTGGCGCGCTCCCTGGCTCGGCGTGGACGGCAGGCTGACCATCTCCGACGCGTCCACCATCGGCTGATACGCCACCCCGTGGCGCTCCTTCAACCGCTCCGCATCCGCCTGGGTCACGCCCAGTCCCTGCACCAGGTCGCTCGTCACGTGCGTCCCGGCGAACTTGATCGACGCGAGGTGACGGATCTTCCCTTCGTGGAAGATCGCCACGCCGGTCGAGCCGCCGCCCACTTCCACCAGTGCGACGCCCAGCTCTTTCTCGTCCTCCGTCAGCACCGCGTACGACGCGGCGAGCGGCTCGAGCACCAGGTCCGCCAGCCGGTAGCGGGCCCGTTCCACGCTGCGGCGCAGGTTCTGCGCGGCGGTGGATTGGACCGTCACCAGATACATCTCGACCTCGAGGCGCGTCCCGGTCATGCCCACGGGGTCCGAGATGCCGTGCTGCTTGTCGACCTTGTACTCCTGGGGAATGTCGTGCAGCAGCTCCTGGTCGCGGCCCAGCGAGACGGCCCGCGCCACTTCGTTCACGCGCGCCACGTCTGCCGCCGTGACCTCTTCGCCCGACACCGCGACGACGCCCGGCGACGTGCTCGCCGACACGTGCTCCCCCGCGATCCCGCACGTCACCGCGCCGACCTTGACACCCGCCATCCGCTCGGCGTCGCGCATCGCCGCGACGATCGACCGGCTCGTCTCGTCGATGTCCCGCACCACGCCACGCCGCACCCCCGCGTTCTTCGCGAGGCCCACACCCAGCACCTTGGCGAGCGGCGACCGTGGCAGATCGCCCACCACCTCGGCGATTACGGCGCACGTCTTCGTGCTGCCGAGATCGAGCCCGGCCACGATCTGGCGGTCCCGACTCACGCCCCACCACCCCCGCCCGCCGGCCGCCGCCGGACGATCACCTGGCCGGCGAAGCGGGCGTCGAGCTCCACATAGGGACGCCCCTTCGCGGCGAGATCCTGCGCCACCAGCCCCACGGCCCGAATGACCTCCGGTCCCGCATCGCGCCCGACGACCACACGACGAGACCCGATTTCCAGGAGCACGCCCCCGCGCGCGATGGCGCGCGCCCCGGCGATCGTCTGAAACAGCACCGGATCCACCGACTGGATCAGCGCCAGCACGCCCACCACACCCGAATCCCCGCTCGCCGCGATCGGCAGATCGAGCCCCGAGCGCGCCGGGTCGAACGGCAGCCGGTGGCCCGACGCGTCCACCACCACCAGTCCCCCCCGCTCGGACGCGAGCGCGGCGGGCTCGACCTCGCGCACCTCCACCAGCAGCGCCGCCGGCAACCGCCGCACCACCCGCGCGTCGGCCACGCCGGCCAGTCCCCGCACCCGGTCCGCGAGCAGCCGCGTGTCGGTGAACACGCTCGCGCGCGGCTCGAGTCGCAAGGCCGCGATCACGGCATCGGGCGTCAGATTGCGGACGCCCACCAGCTCGATCTGGCGCACGCGGAACAGCGCGAACTGCCGCAGCGCGAGCGGCGCGCCGAACCACGACAGCGCGACCAGCGCCGACCCTCCGATGCCGGCCGCCGCCTGTCGCCGCCAGCGCGGCCAACGTCGCCTGGTCACACCCGCTTCCCCCTTTTCTCGTCGCCGTTCGCGAGCCGCGCGATCAGCTCCGGCCCGACGCGCGTGACGTCGCCCGCCCCGAGCGTGAATACCACATCGCCCGCCCGCACCGTCTCCACCAGCCGCTCGGTGAGCGCCGCGCGCTCGCGCACCGCTACCGTGGTCGCGCCCGCCCGCGCGGCGGCGCGCGCCACCAGGTCAGCGCTCACGCCGGGGAGCGGCTGCTCGCGCGCCCCGTAGATCGGCGCCACCACCACCACGTCCGCCGCCGCGAGCGCCCGACCCAGCGCTTCGCCGTGCAGCGCCGTGCGCGAGAACAGGTGCGGCTGGAAGACCGCCACCACACGCCGCCGCGGGAACGCCTGGCGTGCCGCGGCCAGCGTCGCCGCCACCTCCGTCGGATGGTGCGCGTAGTCGTCCACGACCGTCACCCCGCGCGCCTCCCCCACCTGCTCGAAGCGGCGCCCCACACCGGTGAACTCCGCGAGCGCCGCGAGGGCACGCTCGAGATCCGCGCCCAGCTCCTGCACCACCGCGAGCGCCGCGGCCGCATTCCGCACGTTGTGGAGCCCCGGCACGCGCAACCGCAACGTCACCGTCCCGCCCCCCGGCAACTCGATCCGCGCCGTCGTGCCCCGCTCCGTCAACGCGGGCTCCGTGATCCGCACGTCCGCGCCGGCGCCCGTCCCGACCCGCCACACCGGTCCCGAGAGCCGCGCCGCGACCCGCGCGGCGCCCGCGTCGTCCGCTCCCACGATCGCCCGTCGCGCCCGCCCGGCGAACTCGACGAACGCGTCCTCGAGCGCGGCCACGCTGCCGCCGTAGCATTCCAGGTGGTCCGCCTCGACGTTGTTCACCACCGCCACCGCCGGCGCAAGCGACAGAAACGCGCGATCGAATTCGTCCGCCTCCACCACGTACACGTCGCGCCCGCCCACGCGGGCGTTGCCACCCCACCGAGCGACACGGCCGCCGGCGAGTCCCGTAGGATCCCGCCCGGCGGCCGCCAACGCCTCCGTGACCATCACCGTAGTGGTCGTCTTTCCGTGGGTGCCCGCCACGGCGACCACCGTTCCGCCGGCGACGGCCTGGCTGAGGGCGTCAGCCCGCCGTACCACCGGGACCCCTAGGGCGCGTGCTCGCTCCAGCTCGGGGTGGTCTCCCGGTATCGCGGCGGTGACCACGAGCGCTCGGGCCCCAACCAAATGCCCGGGGTCGTGACCCCGCCATATTTCCACCCCCAGGGCTGCCAAATCGGCGGCGCCTGAGGGGTCGTTATCACAGCCGGTTATCGCAACGCCTTGCTGCCTGGTGAGGAGCGCCAGGCCGCTCATGCCCGCTCCGGCGATCCCCATGAAGTGGATCGGGCGGGGATCCACCATTGCAAACAAGGTCATTAGTGGGGGGCTAATATAGCGAATTTACGAAACTTGCGAAAGAGACCACGGCCCTTCTTACTCGATCAGTGTCAAAATCTTCGACACGATCTCCCGCGCTGCATTGGGGTGCCCACGGGCCCGGGCGTGGGCACTGAGCGACTCGAGCTGCTCGCCATCGCCGACGAGGGCGAGCACCTGCTCGGCCAACGAGAAGGGTGTCAACTGGTCCTCGGCGAGATGAATCGCGGCGCCGGCGGCGGCCAGCGCACGCGCGTTCTGAGTCTGGTGATCCGCCGCCGCGCTCGGCAGCGGGATCAGGATGCTCGGCTTGCCCCACGCACACAGCTCGGCGAGGGTCATCGCGCCGGCGCGGGCGACCACCAGGGCAGCCGCGCGGTACGCCAGCGTCATCGGATCGAAGAAGCCGCGTACCACGACCCGCCCCGGCACGGCGTAACGCGCCAGCGCGTCCGCGTGCGCCGCGCCCGTCCCCCACAGCACGTTGATCGCATCGAGCAGCCGGCGCTCGAGCGCGCCCGCGAGGGCGTAGTTGATCGCGCGCGCACCCTGACTGCCTCCGAACACGAGCAGCGTGGGCCGCGAAGGCCGCAGCCCGAGCTCGGCCAGCGCGGCGCCGCGATCGCCCGGCTCGGGAGGCCGCACGGGGTTGCCCAGCGTGAAGACCTCCGTGTGTCTCCCGACCGCGAGACGCCCGCGCGCTTCCGGGAACCCCAGGTGCACCTGGCGCGCGTGCCGCGCGAGCCAGCGGGTGGTGAGGCCGGGAAACGCGTTCTCCTCCACGAGCGCCGTCGGGATCCCGGTGCGCTGCGCCCGCCACACCACCGGGCCAGCGGCGTAGCCGCCGGTCCCCACCACGACCGCGGGGCGCTCGTCCGCGAGCACGCTACCCACGGCCCGCCACACGCGTCCGGCGATCAGCAGCCACCGCAGATTCGTCCACCAGGTACGCCGATAGATCGGTTCGATCGGCAGCAGCCGGTAGCGGAACGGATAGTGCGGGAGCACCTGGGCCTCGATGCCCCGCTCCGCTCCGACCAACACGGGCTCGATACCCCGCCCCGCGTCGTGCAGCACCTGGGCAAGCGCGAGGGCGGGCATGAGGTGCCCGCCTGTCCCACCTCCCGCGAGCAAAACCTTCATCGACGTACCGCCCGGCCTCTCCCGACCGAGATCAGCACTCCCGTCGCCACCAGCGCCACGAACAAGCTCGAGCGGCCGTACGAGATGAACGGGAGGGTGATGCCGGTCGCAGGCAGCAGCGCGAGGCTGACCCCGATGTGCAGCGCCGCGGTGATGCCGATCAGTCCGGTGAGGCCGACGGCGAGCAGTTGTCCGAACAGGTCGCCCGCGCCGCGGGCGATCCGGAAGCCCAGCCACACGAACGTGCCGAACAGCACGAGAATCGCGAGGACGCCCAGGAAACCCCACTCCTCGCCGATCGTCGAGAAGATGAAGTCGGAGTACGCATAGGTCAGGTAGCCGAGTTTCTGCTGCCCCTGCCCGAGCCCCACGCCGAACAACCGTCCCGCCCCGATCCCCACGAGCGACTGGTGCACCTGCCACGTTGCTTCGGAAGGCGCGCTTCCCGGATTGAGGAACGTGACCACCCGGGCGAGGCGGTACTGGGCGCTCGCCACGGCGCCGAACAGCAGCGGCGTCGCCACCACGCCGAGGGCGAGAAAGTGGCCGATGCGCGCGCCGGCGGTGAACAGCACCACGCCGGCGAGCAGCGCGACCAGCACCGCCATCGACAGATTCGGCTCGAAGAAGATCAGGGCGATCACCGGTGTCAGCACGACGATGAACGGAAGCACGCCGTACTGAAACGTGCGGATGCGCTCCCCCTTCTTGGCCGCGAGCATCGCCGTCCACACGACCACGGCGAACTTGGCGAGCTCGGACGGCTGCACCATCACGATGCCGAGGTTCACCCAGCGCCGGGCACCGTTGATGCTCGGGGCGATGCGGTGGGTGAAGGGAAGCAGCGGCACCAACAGCAGCAGCGCGACGATCGCGAGCACCGGCCAGGCGGCGCGTTGCCAGCGCCGGTAGTTCGCGCGCGCGAGCAGCGCGGCCACGATGCCGCCGACCGCCGCGCCGAGGGCCTGCTTCAACGCAAAGGCCGAGCCCACTTGCCCCGCCGAGACGATGAGCAGGCTCGACGCGCCGTAGACGGCGGTGAGGCCGAAGACGACGAGGATCGCCGCCACCAGCGCGAGCAGCCGCGTCTCCCAGCGGACGTCTCTCACATCGCCTCCACCAGCGCCCGGAAGGTCGCGCCCCGCTCCTCGTAATTCTTGAACATGTCGTAGCTCGAGCATGCCGGGGACAGGAGCACCGCGTCGCCCGGCCGCGCGGCCCGGCGGGCGCACGCCACGACGTCGGCAAACGTCGTGCCCCGCTCGAGCGCAACTTTGCCGCCCAGGTCCTGCTCGATCAGCGGACCCGCCTCGCCGTACGCGATCACCAGACGACAGGGGTCCTGGAGCAGCGGCGCGAGCCGGTGGTAGGGCTCTCCCTTGTGACGCCCGCCCAGGAGCAGCACGAACGGCCGGTCCATCGCCTCGACCGCCACGACCGTGGACGCGATGTTGGTGGCCTTGGAGTCGTTGATCCAACGCACCCCGCCCACCTCGCGCACCGGCTCGAGGCGATGCGGCAGGGCACGGAACGTGCGCAGCCCCTCCCCGATCAGCGCCGGCGCGACGCCCGCCTCCTGCACCGCCAGCGCGGCGGCGAGCGCGTTCGCCACGTTGTGGTCGCCCAGCAGCCCGAGCTCGCCGCGCGCGAGCAGCGCGTGCTCGCCGAGCCGCAGCCGGCGGTCGGCGACGTCGTACCATCCGTCGGCGGGGCCGCGCACCGAGAACAGCACGCGACGGCCCGCGGCACCGCGGGCCAGCTCGAGCACGGCACCGTCATCGCCGTTCAGGACCCACACGTGGGCCGGGCGCGCGTTGCGGAACAGCAGCTGCTTGTCGGCATAGTAGGCCGCGACCGCCGGGTAGCGGTCCAAGTGGTCGGGCGCGAGGTTCGTCACGATGCCGATGTCCGGTGCGAAATGCGGACTGTCGTGCAGTTGGAACGAGGAGACCTCCACAGCGAGCCACTGATAGGGGTCCCCTTGCAGGGCGATGTCCGCGAGCGGACGACCGATGTTCCCGGCGGCCACGGCGCGCAGTCCCGCGGCGCGCAGCAGGTGCGCCACGAGCGCGGTGGTGGTGGTCTTGCCGTTCGTGCCGGTGATCGCGATGCAGCGGGTCCCCGACCGGGCGAGCGCGCGGAAGCCGAGATCGATCTCCGAGATCACGGGGACCCGCGCCTCGCGCGCGGCCGCGAGCGGCGGAGCCTCCGGCGGCACGCCGGGAGAGACGATCACCGCCGCCGCGGCGCGGATCCGCGCCAGGTCGTGCCGGCCGACGTCCAGCGTCACGCCGGGCAGCGCCGAGAGCGCCGCCAGCGCGTCGCCGCCGCAGGGATGGTCGGACGCGTCGCTCGCATACACGCCCACCCCCTCGCGAGCGAGCAGCCGCGTGGCCGCGACGCCGCTCTTCCCCAGGCCGATCACGGCGACGACGCCGCGACGCCATTCCTCCGGGATCATCGCACCTTCAGCGTCGCGAGCGCGATCGCCGCGCACAGCACCCCCAGGATGTAGAACCGCACCACCACCTGCGGCTCCGCCCACCCCAGCTTCTCGAAGTGGTGGTGCAGCGGCGCCATACGGAAAACGCGATGGGCGTCGGCGTATTCCTTGCCGCGGCGCTGCTTATGCCAGCGATACACCCACACCTGGAGCATCACCGAGACGGCCTCGGCCACGAACACGCCCCCGGCGATGAGTAGCAGGAATTCGGCCTTGAGCATGATCGCCACGGTGCCGAGGGCGCCGCCGATCGCGAGCGCCCCGGTGTCGCCCATGAACACCTGCGCCGGATGCGCGTTGAACCACAGGAATCCCAGCGCCGCACCCGCGAGCGCGCCGCAGAAAATCGCGAGCTCGCCTGCCCCGGGCAGGAAGTACACCCCAAGGTAGTGCGACGCGTCGAACCGCCCGAACAGGTAGGCGAAGATCGCGAACGCTCCCGCGACGATGGCCGTCAGGCCGGTCGCGAGCCCGTCCAAGCCGTCGGTCAGGTTCACCGCGTTCGAGCTGCCGGTGACGACCACCGTGACGAACAGGACGTACAGGGGTGCCGGCAGGATCAGCAGGATGTACTTGAACACCGGCAGCTGGGTGGAGGCGGCCGGCAGCTCCGGTGCGAGCGGCCACCACAACAGCGTGATGCCGAGAACCACCCCAAAGGAGACCTGACCGATGAGCTTCCAGCGCGCCACGAGCCCCTGGGACTTGCCGCGCACGATCTTCAAGTAGTCGTCGATGAACCCGATCGCCCCGGCCCACAGCATGGCCAGCACCGCCACCACCACGTAGCGGCTGTCGAGCCGCGCCCACAGCAAGGTGGGCACGACCGTCGCGAGGATGATGATCAGCCCGCCCATCGTGGGCGTGCCGCGCTTGCCGTGGTGACTGGCGGGGCCCTCGGCCCGGATCACCTGTCCGATGTTGCGGTCGCGCAGCCGCTGGATGATCCCGGGGCCGAGCGCGAACGCGAGCAGCAGCGCCGTGACCGTTGCCCCGGCAGCGCGAAACGTGATGTAGTTGAACAGGTTGAACAGGATGTGCTGCTTCGCGAACGGCGCGAGCAAGTGATAGAGCACGTCCGATCCCAGAGCCCCCGAGTTAGTTGAGGTGCCGTAACACGCGCTCCAGCGCCACCCCGCGCGACGCCTTGAGCAGCACGACCTCATTGCCGCCGAGCGCCGCCCGGAGCTTCGGTCCCAGAGCCTCGGCATCGGACGCCGTCAGCAGGCGCTCGCCCAGCGCCGCCCGGTGCGGCTCGAAGGCGGGCACGAAGTCCCCCACCGCGGCCACGAGCGCCGGCCCGAGCGCCGCGATCTCCGCCGCCGCGGCCGCATGCAATCTGGCACTCTCGCGTCCCAGCTCCAACATCGAGCCCACGACGACGGCGAGCGGCCGCCGGCGCCTTCCGGCGAGCCAGTGGGCAAGCTTCACCGCCCAGTGCAGCGAGCCGGGGTTCGCGTTGTAGGTGTCGTCGATCACGGTGAGGCCGCCGAGCGTGAGCACCGCGCCGCGGCCCCCCGGCAGACGCACCGTGCCGAGTGCCGCGACTGCCCGCGCCGGATCGGCGCCCGCCTCGCGCCCCACCGCGAGCGCGAGCATCGCGTTCTCGATCTGATGGAACCCCGCCACGGGGAGCGTGGCGGCGTGCCCCCGCCACACGACCCGGGCATGCCCCTGGTCGTCGAGCTCGGCGGTGTCGGGCCGGACGTCCGCCTGGAGCGCGGTGCCGGCGACCACCGTGGGGATGCGGCGCCGCGCTTCGGCGGCGAGCTCGGGCGGATCGGTCCCGACCACCGCCACGCGTGCCCCGTCCACCAGCGCCAGCTTTTCCTGCATCACGCCGGCGAGCGAGCCGAACCCCTCGACGTGCGCATACCCGACGTTGGTGATCACGGCGATGGTGGGCTCGATCACGTCGCGCAGCCGCGGAATCTCGCCGGGGACGCTCGCTCCCGCCTCGACGACCAGAGCCTCCGTATCGTCCGGCGCGGCCAGGATCGTGAGCGGCACACCCACCAGGTTATTCAGATTGTCGCCGGTCGCGTGCACGCGGTAACTCGTCGCCAGCACCGCCCGGATCATCTCCTTGGTGCTGGTCTTCCCGCTCGAGCCGGTGACCGCCACCACGGGGCTGCCGGGCGGCAGCAGCCGGCGCCGCGCGCGGGCGAGCTGGCCGAGCGCCACGAGCGTGTCCGCGACTTCGAAGCTCGGCAGTCCATCCACCGGCGGGGTGCCACGCTGCACCACGGCCGCCGCCGCGCCCTTCTCTCTCGCTTGGGTGAGGAACTCGTGGGCGTCAAACCGCTCTCCCTTGAGCGCCACGAACAGGTCGCCGCCCGCGAGCGCGCGCGTGTCGGTCGAGATCCCCGCGTACGTCCCGCGGGCGGGCTCGCGGGCGCCCAGGACCTCGGCCACCCGGGTGCTCGTCCAGACCGTCACGTCGCCCCGAGCTCCTGCACGATGGCGCGCTCGTCGAACGGCTGCTTCTCGGTCCCCACGACCTGGTAGGTCTCGTGCCCTTTCCCCGCGAGCAGAAGCGTGTCGCCCGGCCGCGCCAGCTCGAGGGCGCGCGCGATGGCCCGACGGCGGTCCACGTCGCGATGATGGGGCTTTCCTTTCATCCCGGCCTCCACCTCGTCGAGAATCCGCTCGGGGTCCTCGGTGCGCGGGTTGTCCGACGTGACGATCGCGATGTCGGCGAAACGCGCGCATACCTCTCCCATCGGGGCGCGCTTGCCGCGGTCGCGATCGCCGCCCGCGCCGAACACGACGATGAGCCGCCCCGGCGTGAGCGGACGCAGCGCCTCGAGCGCGCGCTCGAGGGCGTCCGGCGTGTGTGCGTAATCGCGCAGCACGGTACACGGGCGTTGGGCGATGCGCTCCATCCGGCCCGGTACCTGCGGCGCGCGCGTCAGCTGCTCGGCCACGGTCTCGACGGGCACACCCAATCCCCACGCACACGCGGCGACGCCCAGGGCGTTCATCACGTTGAAGCGGCCGAGCAACGGCAAGCGCACGTCCGCGTTGCCCATCGGCGTGACGAGCTCGAAGCGCGCCCCTCCTCCAGCGGAGTCGAGGGTGACGCGCCGCGCGGTCACGTCGCCCGAGCGTTCGCCGAACGTCACCCGACGGTGCTCGCGTCGCAGCCGTTGCCAGGCGGGATCGTCGGCGTTCACGACTTCGAGTCCGTCCGGCGCGAGGTACTGCACCAGCTTCGCCTTCGCGCGGAAGTAGTCATCGAGGGTCTTGTGGTAGTCGAGGTGGTCGCGGGTCAGGTTGGTGAAGACGCCGGCGCGGAACACCAGTCCTTCCACCCGCCCCTGATCGAGACTATGCGACGAGACCTCCATCGCGACGCCCCGGGCGCCCCGCTCGACGAGGGCCGCCAGGGTCGCCTGGAGATCGATCGGCCCCGGTGTCGTGAGGTTGCCCGCCTCGCTCGGTACCGCGGCTCCCGCCGGATCCACCGCGCCCAGCGTGCCGATCGACCCCATCGGCTCGAGCGCCGAGAGCACGTGGCGCAACAGCGTGACCGACGTCGTCTTGCCGTTGGTCCCTGTCACACCGACGAGGTCGAGCCGCGCCGCGGGTCGCCCGTACCACGCTTCCGCCGCGACCGCGGCGGCGCGCCGCCCGTCGCGCACCAGCACCTGCGGAAGCTCCACGCCCTGCTCGCGCTCGACCAGCGCGGCGGTCGCGCCGCGGTCGCGCGCCGCCGCCACGAACGCATGGCCGTCCTGCACCGATCCCCGCACGGCGCAATACAGCATCCCACGCGTCACCTGCCGGCTGTCGGCCGTAACGCCGCTGAGGTCCGGCCACGTATGCAAGTCGGGAACTTCGACGAGGAGCTTGGCGCCCTGCAGAGCGGCGACGATGCCTTCGAGACCGATCATCGCCGGGGCCGGCGGCGCGCGGGCCTCGACGCGGCAGCGGGCGCTCGCGCGGGCGGCGCCGCGAACAGAGTGACGGTCGAGCCCGCTGCCGCGCTGTCGCCCGCGGCAGGCCACGTGTGCTCGGCCGCCCCCCACCCGCGGAGCGCCACGCGGAACCCGCGCCGGTGCAACGTGCGCACCGCTTCGCGCATCCCCAGGGCCGTCACGTCGGGAACCGTCCGGCGCGGGGCCGGGCCCGCACTGTCGGGGCGATAGGGCCACGGCACCACGTACGGCACGACTCCGCCGTCATCCTCAAGCGGCGCCGCCGCGGCGCGCGGCGCGATCGTGGAGAGTCGCGCCCGGTCGAGCGCCACGGTCCGGGCCGCGAGCGTTTGCTCGAGCATGGAGCGGGTCACGGGCGCCGCCGTCTGCGCCGCGAAGTAGCTGCCTTTGTGCGGGTTGTCGATCTTCACCACCAGCACGAGCTGCGGCTTATCGGCGGGGAACAGGGCCGCGAACGACGCGGTGTATTCGCCCGCCGCGTAGCGGCCGTTCACCACGCGCCGCGCCGTGCCGGTCTTCGCCGCCACGGGAAAGTTGGTGAGCGCAGCCTCCGCTCCGGTGCCTCTTTCCACCACGCCGCGCAGCAGCCCGCGCAACGCCACCGCCACTTCGGGGGAGACCACCCGGCGCACGGGCTCGGGGCGGTGACGGTAGCGCACGCCGCCGGACGGGCTCCGCACCTCCCGGATGAACGTGGGCTGGAGCAGCAGTCCGTCGTTTGCGAGCGCACCGTAGGCCGCGGCCACCTGGATCGGCGTCACCGAGAGCTCGTACCCCATGGCCAGGCTCGCGGCGCTGGGGCGGGTCCACTCGGACGGGGGGCGCAGGCGTCCCGCCGCCTCCGCCGGAAACTCGATGCCCGTGGGCGTCCCGAACCCGAAAT
Source organism: Gemmatimonadota bacterium (assembly GCA_041482275.1). Lineage (GTDB taxonomy): Bacteria > Gemmatimonadota > Gemmatimonadetes > Gemmatimonadales > GWC2-71-9 > AG41. Next base: position 14,497 of record JBGPDL010000008.1, read on the forward strand.
CGCGCAGCGTGGCGTACTGCTCCTCGGGCTCGAGCCGCGCGGCGAACTTCGCGATGCCGATGTTGCTCGAAACCCGGATGGCATCCGCGAGCGTGAGCGACGCCTGCGGCTCGTCATCGGTGATGGTGCGGCCCGGGAGACGCCATTTGCCTCCTTCGCCCGAGACGTGGTCCGCGGGCGAGACCCGCCGCAGCGCGAGCAGGCTCGCCGCGGTGAAGATCTTGGCGAGGGAGCCGGGCTCGAACGTGTCGGTGAACGCGCTCGGGCGCGCGCTGCCGTCCCGCGTGCGCGACGCCAGCGCGAGCACTTCGCCGGTCGCGGGATCGAGCATCACGATGTCGCCGCCGTCCGCGTCCATACGTCGCAGCGCGTCGTCGAGCGCGCGCTGCGCGATCTCCTGGAGCTCGGCGTCCAGCGTGAGCACCACGTCCAACCCCGGGGCCGGCGGCGCGATCACGCGCGCCGGCGATTCGTATTCCCGTCCCGCGCGGTCCTTGAGCACGACCGCCGCTCCCGCCCGGCCCGCGAGCAGGCTGTCGAGCGTCCGCTCGAGCCCGGACCCACCGCGGCCATCGTCCGCCAGCCGGCCGATGCTGGCCCGCGCCGCGCCCGGATCGGGGTAAAACCGGTTGAGCACCGACTCGAGGTGCACGCCGCGGATGCTCCGCAGCGGTTGCACTTCGAGCGCGCTGTACGGACCCGCGAAATACGCATACCGGCGGCTCAGCGCCTGCTGCCAGACCCGGGCCGAAAGGCCGAGGCGCCGGCTGACGAGCGCGCCGTCCGCCGCGGGATCGCGCAGCTCGTTGGGCGCGACGCCGACGTGATAGGTCTCCTGGGTGACCGCGAGCGGCGTGCCGTGGCGGTCGTACAGCGTGCCGCGCCGGGCCGCGAGCACGATCCGCTCGGTGCGCTGCGCCTGAGCCTCCTCCGCCCAGCGGCGGCCGTGGACGATCTGCACCTGTGCGGCGCGCCCCACGAGCAGCGCCAGACTCAGGAACACCCCGACCTCCACCACCTGGAGGCGGATCGCGGGCTTCGCCATCGCCTTAGTGGGACCCGCCCGGCGCGGGGATCAGGACGATCTCGCTGTCGCTCGGCAGATGCAGGCCCAGTCGCGTCTCGGCCCGGGGCACCAGCACCGCACGGCTTTCCGCGGTGCGGATGCGGCGCTCGAGGTCGGCGCGGTGTCCATCCAGGTCGGCGCGCCGAGCGCGCAGATCGGCCAGCTCGCGCGCGGCGCGGATCGCCGCGGTCTGGCGCGCATACACCAGCCACGTGGTGACGAGGAACGCCAGGAGCCAGACGGCGACCCAGTGGCGGCCCCTAAACATCGTCCGCCACCTCGAAGGCCCGGAGACCGGCCGAGCGAGCCCGCGGGTTGTCGCGCAGCTCAGCGGGCTCGGGGCGGATCGGCCGCTTCGTGAGCACGCGGCCGAGCGGCCGCCCGCGGCAAGTGCAGACGGGCTGCCCCGACGGGCACACGCATGCCCGGCCCCAGTCGCGGAACGCATGCTTCACGATGCGGTCCTCGCCCGAGTGGTAGGTGATCACCGCCAGACGACCGCCGGGCGCGAGGGCGGCGCGCAGCGCCGGCAGCGCCAGCTCGAGCTGCTCGAGCTCCTGGTTCACCACGATGCGCAGCGTCTGAAACAGCCGCGCGAAGTCGCGCGGTCCCGCCCGCGAGCCGCGCGCCTCACGGATCGCGTTCACCAAGTCGTCGCTCGTCGCAAAGGGGTGTGTGGCGCGCCGTTTCACGATCGCGCGGGCCAAGCGTCGCGCCCGCGGCTCGTCCGCGAGCTCGCGGAAAGCATCGGCCAGCCGCTCGGCCGGCCACGTGTTGAGAATGTCCGCCGCCGTCACGCCCCGCCCCGCCGCCATTCGCATGTCGAGCGACGCTCCCGGACGAAAGGTAAACCCTCGCACGTCGGTATCGAGCTGGTGGGACGATACGCCGAGGTCCAGGAGGATGCGGTCGGGGCGGAACGTCGCGATGGTGCCCAGCACCTTGCCGGACCCGAACGGCCCCGTCGAGTACCGGATCCCCTCCTCGCCCAACACGGTGCGCGCCGCGGCGATCGCATCGGGATCGCGGTCGACGGCGAGCACCTCGGCGCCGGCCTCGCGTAGCAGGACCGCGTGCCCACCGCCGCCCACCGTGGCGTCCACGGCGCGGCGTCCCCCTTCGGCCCAGGCCCGCACGGCGCCGCTCAAGACGGGGACATGGTAGCTGACGGTGGCGCTCCTCTCGCGCAAAAAAAGCGAAAGCCCCGCCTGCCGTGGCAGACGGGGCCGGATGCGTCGTCCCGCGAGGCGGGTTCAAGCGGGGCTGACGGGGCTCGAACCCGCGACCTCCGGTGTGACAGACCGGCGCTCTAACCAGCTGAGCTACAACCCCCTGCGACGGAGGGTCGCAATATAGGCCGCCGCCCCAGTCAATTCAATGCCTCAGAAATTCTTGCACTTGAATTGCTTCTTCACCTGCGGCATGACCGCCTCGAACTTCGCCACGTTCTGGAGCATGGCGTTGGCCGTCGGCGGATGCACCCGAGCGCCGAAGATCAGCGCATCTTTCGTCCGGGCGATGCGATCATTGATCGCTTTCGCCTCGGCGCAGTCCTTCGACCTGATCATCGCGCTGTACGGTCCCGAGAGCGATGCCACCGACGACACGCCGTACCAGAAGCTCGCCTGCAGACGGATTTGCTGGCGCGGGCCGATAGTGTCCGCGGGAATGCGGGGCGCGACGACCTGCAGCAGCTGGTCGAGCCAGGGGTAAGCGCGATCGTACGCGCCCGCCTGCGCGATCTTCGATCCCGCGGTGAGCATGAACACGGCGGCGCTCACCCGGTCGGTCGAGTCGCTCGACCCGAGGGCCAGCGTGAGATAGACCCTCGCGCTGTCGATGCGGTCGGCGAAGGCGTTGCGCAACGCCCGCAACGCCGCCGTATCGGCCTTGAGCTTGTTCGCCTGCGCGGTGTCGTAGGTCGTGCCCTCGACGATCGCGCGCGCCACGAGCAGCGAGCCTTTGACGTCTGTCGGATCGAGCTTGAGCGACTGCTTGTAGGCCCACACCGACGAGTCCTTTTGGCCCTTCAGGTCGTACGCCGATCCGAGCGCCTTCCAGAACGCCGCGGACTTCGGAAAGTGGCGTACCCCGGCGCGGCTGAAGAACAGCGACTGCTGGGTGTCGGCGATCTGCTGCGCCGCGCCGAGCGCCGCCTTGAGGAGCGTGGTGTCGGCGAGCCTCGAGGTGTCGTTCCGGGCCTGTTCCGCGAACCCGTCGAGCGCGCAGCGCCACAGGTCGCCCTCGATGCAGATCCGCTGGCGGAAATCCAGCATCCGCTGATCGCCGGGGTTGTGCGCCAGCCCGTCGTCGAGCAGCGCCCTGGCCCGCTCGAAGTGCCGTTGCTGCCGCAATAGCTCCACGATGCCGAGCCGCAACTGCACGTTCTGGGGCTCGCCGGCCAGCTCATGGGTGAACGCGTCGATCGCCTTCAGCGTGTCGCCCTTCTGTTGGTAGGCGTGTCCGATCGTCTCCCAGGCGGTGGCGTTCAGGGAATCGCCCCGCGTGGCGCGCAGCGCGGCCGCGACGCTGCTGTCGATCGACATGTGCTGCGCCTCGTACACCGTGGCGATGCACAGGTGCGCGGCCGTCAGATTCGGCTCGATCGCCAGTGCCTTGCGCGCGGCGTCGAGCGCCTTGGCGAACTGACTCTTCTGCCGCTGGTCGGTGCACTCACGCGCCTGCTCGGCGGCGCGGATGACGGTGTTGGTGCGCTGCGCGATCGCCTCTCCCAGCGCCGCCGCGGTCCCCGGGTTGCCGGTCGACACGGAGAACAGGGCCGCCATGCCGGAGCTGCCGATGTCCCGCAGGCGGACGCGCGCCGTGAGCGTGCCGCCGCTGCGCTCGAGGGTGCCCGTGGTGTACGCGTTGACGGCGAGGAAGCGCGCCAGCTGATTCGCCTGCGTCTCGTCCAACAGGACGTCGCAGGGGTAGTCCGAGGCCTTCAGCGCCTCGCATAGCTTCGGCTTGGGAATCACCTGCATGCGGGACCGCGCCATCTGACCGAGTTTCTCGCGCGCCGCATCCATGACCGCGATGCTCATCGCTGAGTCGGCGGGCGTTTTCACGGTCAACGCCAGGACGAGCAGCTTTTCGGTCGGTTGCTGGTAAGCGAGTTGTGCCGGGGCGGCGGCGGCGATGCCCCCCAACAGAGCGACGAGTGGCACAATTCTCACGCGCGCGGTCCTCACGTTGTCGTCTGATACCCCAATGGGCGAAGAGGGATTCGAACCCCCGACATCCTGCGTGTAAGGCAGGCGCTCTGAACCGCTGAGCTATTCGCCCGTCGTACGCCGGTTTCTACAGGGCGAGGCCTACCGGGAAGAAAACGCAGTACCCCAAGACCAGCAGAATCGGCGCGGCCGTCGTCGAACCCTGGTGCAGCAGCCAGTAACCGGTCGCGAGCGCCAAGACGGCCGCCGTCAAGAACAGCCCGTTCCTGGGTCCGAAATGCAGTCGCGAGCGCGCCAATATCTGGTCGGGCATAAGGGCAGGAGTTTACGTGGCAATTTCAATGCCGTCAAGCAGTTGGCTCGTCGAGCAATGCTTTGCGGACCTGGTCGCGCCGGCGCCGTAACCGCACCAACCACACCAGCGCGAGCCCCAACACCGCCCAGAACAGCCCGACGGCGGTCGCCCAGCCGAGCCAGCCGTAGCGGGCCCCCACGTCGCGCTGCCAGCGTACCTCGAAATCGCTCTCCGTCAGATGATACGTGTCGCGCAACGCCGCGTCGAAGGTCGCATCGCGTTCCAACCGCTCGATCAGCGGCCCGAGTCCCGCGCCGCCGCCCCAGCGGTCGAGCTGCAGCACCGCGGTCGTGGCAAGCGCGTAGGCGGTGGTGGCGTCGGTTCGGTCGGCCCGCAGCTCGCGGTCCACCTCGTCCAGGTCAGGCCGCATGCCGCGCGCCACCTGCCAGTTGAGGCGCAGCGCGTCGAGCCGATCCCACTCCTGCGCCGCGACCGCCGCATACCCTTCCTCGAACCACAAGGGCAGCGGCCGGCGCACCCGCCACCGCAACGCCAGGTGCGCGAGCTCGTGGCGCAGCGCGGTGGTCAGGCCGTCGGGCGGACCGACGGCAAGCAACACGATCGTGCCGGTTGCGGGAAACGCGGCGCCGTCGCTCCAACCGGGCAGGCGGCCGCGGGTGAGGGAATCGAAGCTGGCGCGGGTGGGGGCGAGGATGAGCCGGAGCGGGCGGTCGGCGATGCGGCCGATGCCCGGGAACGGCCCCGTGCGGTCCGCCGCTTCGGCCAGCGTCGCGGCGAGACCGGCCTGGCCCGGCCATGCAACCGCCGTCACCCGCCCCACCGTGACGGCGACGGGCACGGAGGCGGGCGCCTGCGCGACCAGCCACGCCAGCGCTACGAGCGCGGCGGCTCCTCTCCCCGGAGCACGAGTGCGAGCGTATCCTGACACTTCTTACCCCAGGGGTTGAACTTGTTCGCCTTGAACCCCTGCTCCCAGGTGTGCTGCGCCGCGTCGTGGTCACCGCCGAACCAGTAGGCGCGCCCCAGCTCGTAATGGGCCTCGATCAAGTTCGGGCCGAGCTTGAGCGTCTTCTGGAAGAAGGTCTGGGCGTCCTCGTACATCTCGCGCTGCAGGTAGACGAGCCCGAGGTAGAAGTGGGCGTACAGGGTCGCCTTCTTGTCGTTGTCGAGGCGGATGGCTTTGGAGAGATGCTCGATGGCCTCTCCGAAGATGCGCTTCTTCAGGCAGATGTAGCCGACGTTGATACGAGCGAGCGAGTTGGCCGGCTCCTTCATTAGAACCTTCTGGAAGGTCGCGAGCGCGTCGTCGTAGTCCTCGTGCAGCATCTGGGCCCACCCGAGCAGCGATTCGGCCTGGGTCTCACCCGGCGACAGCTGGAGCGCTTTCTGGAGCGCCTGGATCGCGCCGGCGTAGTCACTCAGCGAGATGAGGCTCCAACCCTTCTCGATGAAAGTCGAGGCGCCGATGTGATCGGCGTGAACGGCGGGACGCGCACCCGTGAACTCCGGGGCCGACGCCTCCGCCGTCGACGCGGACACCTGCTTGAAGCGGTCGACCAGCTTGCGGACTTCCTCCTTGAGCGCCGACAGCTCCCCGATGAGCGCGTCGACCTGCTTGAAGTACGCGATGATCTCGCGCTTCACCGCCTCGCGCTCGGCGCCGCCCGTCACGGTCTCAAGACGGCGCGCAATCTGCTCGTACTCGGCCCGGAGGGCGGGCAGCGGCGTGTCGGCCATCAGACTTTCGCCTTCTCCTTCACCGCCATTTCGAGCGCGACCTTCTCCTGCGAGCTCAAGAGCCGCGCCGTATTGAGCACGATGATCGTGCGGCCGTCCTTCACAACGAGGCCGGCGATGTATTCGGCCGCGAGGCCCTTCACGATCTTGGGAGGCGACGTGATCTCGGGAGCGGCCACCTGCAGCACCTCGGTGACCGCATCGACCACCGCGCCCAGCTTGCCGCCCTCCCACTCGAGGATCACGGTGCGCGTCTCCTCCCGCAGCGGCGCGGCGACGCCGAGCCGCTTCCGCAGGTCGACGAGCGGCACGGCGACTCCTTGGTAGCGTAACACGCCCTCGAGGAAGTCCGGCGCTCTGGGCAAGGGCGCGGGGGCCTCGTAGCGCAGGATGCGCTCCACCTGGAAGATGTTGAACGCGAAGTCCTGCCCGCCCACCTTGAAAGTGACCAGTTGGACGTCGTCGCCGGCGCTCATGCGATCCGGTCTCCCAGCGCGTCCAGGTCCAAAATCGGGACGAGCGTGCCGTGTCGCCGCGCCACACCGGACGCCCATGGCAGCGACTCGCCCGGCGGCACCGGGAGCACCGGCTCGCGGACCACGTCGTCCGCGTCGTCCACCTCGAGCGCCACGCGGCGGGTGCCCTCCCCCGCCCCAAGCTCCACCAGCACCGCGGCGCGGCCATGTTCATCGGGGGGCGAGCGGTCGCCCAGCAAGGCCCCCAAATGCACGACCGGGACGAGCCGCCCGCGCAACGGTGTGAGGCCGCGCATCGCGGCCAGGGCGCGCGGGACGTCGAGCACGTCGGCCAGGTCGCCGACCTCGAGCACGCGGGCGAGCGGCAGCCCGTACTCCTTGCCGTCCACACGCACCAGCAGGTAGCCCCGGCTCACGGCGCCTTCCCCGTGGGCGCTCCGCGCGCGGTCAACTCGGCGGCAATCCCGTCGGCCACCGCGCCGATGGGGAGCACGTTGTCGGCTCCGCCGAGCTGGACTGCGGCCGTCGGCATTCCGGCGATCACCGCCGTGCCGCGGTCCTGCGCAATGGCGCCACCGCCCGCCGCGCGGATCGCGCGCACGCCGTCCGCGCCGTCGCGCCCCATGCCCGTGAGCACGACCGCCACGCTGCGGGCGCCGAACACCCGGGCCACGGACCGGAACAGCGGGTCCGCCGCGGGTCGCACGCCCCACACGGGCGGCTCTTGGTCGAGCGCGATCGCGGGACCATCGGGACCTTGGAGCACCCGCATATGATAATCGCCCGGCGCGACGTACGCCGTGTCGACCGCCACGGGCGCGCCGTCGGCCGCCTCGACGACGCGCAGGACGGACAGGGAGTCGAGCCGCTCCGCGAGCGAGCGGGTGAACTTGGGCGGCATGTGCTGCACCACCAGCACTGCCGTGCCCCGTCCCGCTGCGAGGCGGGGAATCACCTCGGCGAGCGCTCGCGGTCCGCCCGTGGACGCGGCGACGGCGACCGCGTACTGGGCGCGGGCCTTGAGCCCCGCATCGGGCGCGCGGCGCGCCGGCGCGGGCGGCCGGGCCATGACGGACACGTGCGACACGTCGGCCGCGAGCGCGCGGCGCACCGCGGCGCGCAGCTCCGGTCCCATCCGCTCCAGGGCTGCGCGGTTCGCTTCGTCGGGCTTCGCGACGATCTCCACCGCCCCCAGTTCGAGCGCGCGGATCGCGGCGCCCGTGCCGGGCCCGGCGTGCGCGCTGACGACCACGATCGCGCGCGGCGACTCCGACATGATGTAGCCGATCGCCCCGAGCCCGTCGAGCTCGGGCATCTCCAGATCCATCGTGACGACGTCGGGGTCGAACTGGTGGACCTTCCGCACCGCATCGAAGCCGTCCCGGGCCGTGCCGATCACGCGGAACTCCTCGCCCGCCGCGCTCAACACGTCCACCAGCACACGCCGCATCAGCGCGCTGTCGTCCACCACGAGGACGGTCGCGCGGCGGTCAGAGGACGATGGCATCGGCGCCGACCGAGCGGATTTCCACCCGCCCGTCCATCACGTGGAATCGCACCGAGCGTCCCGCGCCGCCGCCCACCGCTTCGCACGCCACGGGAATCCCGGCGCGCCGCAGGGCAGCGCGCGCCGCCGCGATGTTGCGCTCGCCCATCTGCACCGACCCCGGCGTCATGAGCTGAGCGAACATGCTCGCCCCGCCCGCCAGCTTGGCGACCAGGCGCCGCGACTCGGCGCCGAGCGCCACGAGGCGCTCCACCAGGAGGGGCACGGCCGTCTCGGGGAACTTGGCGGGGTTCGTCACGTCGCGCGCGAGGCTCTTCGACGGGAGCAGCACGTGGGCCATCGCGCCGGCCCGCGCCTGTGGGTCGTGCAACATGATGGCCACGCACGACCCGAGCCCCAGCGTCACGATGACCACGTCGCCGCGCTCGGCGGCCCAGTCGGCCACCTTGACGATCCGCTCCCGGGGCGGCGGCCCCGTCACGGCCCGGCTTTCCGGTAGATCCGCTCGCGCGGCTCCTCCAGCACGAGGCGCTCGCGCGCGGGGCCGAACAGCGTCTCCACCTTGCCGAGCAACAGGATGCCGCCGGGCGAGAGCGCGTCGGCGAACAGGGAGAACAGGCGTTCCTGCATCGGCCGGTCGAAATAGATCACGACGTTCCGGCACACGACCAGATCGTAGGGGGGCGCGGGAGCGGGCTCGCTCGTGAGGTCGTGCTTCACGACGCGCACGATGCGCTGCAACGCCGGCAGCGGCCGCCGCGGCGGCTCGGCGGTGAAGTAGCGGCGCGCCAGCTCGGGCGGCATCTCGCTGAACGCCGCCTCGGCGTACTCGGCGGTCCGGGTGCGCTCGAGGCTCGTCCGATCGATGTCCGTGGCATCCACCCGGGCGCGGGAGAGCAACGTCTCCTGTTCGAGCCGCCGGGACGTCTCGGCGAGCGCGACCGCGACGGTGTAGGGCTCCTCTCCCGAGGCGCATCCCGCGGACCAGACGCGCACTTCGCCCCGGCGCGCCGTCCACACGTCGGCGAGCCACGGCGCGAGCGCGCGCCACGTCTCCGCGTTGCGGAAGAACTTGGTGACGTTGATCGTCAGCGTGTCGACCAGGAGGTCGTACTCGCGCGCGTCCTGGTCGAGCAGCCGGCCGTAGTCGTCGAAGCTGTGAACGCCGCGGGCGCGCATGCGCACCGCGATGCGGCGGCGCAAGCAGCGGTCCTTGTAGGAGTCGCAGGCCAGGCCCCGCGCCCGCGAGATCTTCTGGGTGAGCGCCCGGAACCCCTGCTCGTCCTGCTCCGACGTCACGACAGCGCGCTCAACGTGTCCAGATTGGCCTTGACGAGCTCGTGCTTCGGGTTGATCTCCAGCGCCTTGCGCCACAGCTGGGCCGCCAGCTCACGGTCGTTCCGCTTGTAGGCGATGTTGCCGAGCTTGAAGTAGACGTCGTCCCCCAGATCGGGGGCGAGCTCGACCGCCCGGCTGTACGCATCCCACGCCTCGTCGTAACGCGAGCCCCGGTACGCCAGGTCGCCCAGATTCTTGGACAACTGCGGCAAGGACGGCTCGTTCTTGCGGGCGACGCGCACCAGGTCTTCCGCTCCCGCCAGGTTGCCCGATAGCTCCTTCAGCACCGCGCCGTTGTTCTGCAGCGCCGCGTGCGACGGGTAGGCCTCCACCGCCTCCTCGGCGAGCTCTTCCGCCAGCTCGAACTCGCCCGCGGCCGCGGCCGTGAGCGAGCGCGCCCAGAACCAGGCGGGCGGCGGCACCTTGCCGAACAGCTCGCGCGCCCGGTCGAGCCGCCCTCCGGCGCTCGCGTAGTCGCCGCGCTTCAACGCCACCACTCCCCACCCCAGGTAGATCTTGGCGTCGGTGCGGGCGCGTCCCGCCGCCTCCCCGTACGCCGCCTCCGCCTCGTCCAGCCGCCCCAACTGCTCGTAGGCGAAACCGAGGTTGTGGAACACCGCCGGCCGGCCGCCGCCCTTCTCCGCGGCCAGCCGGAGCGCCTCCATCGCCTCGCGCCAGCGCGCCTGCTTGAGCGCCACGAGGCCGATATAGAAGTGGGCGTTCGCCTCCCCCGGGCGCAGCTCGGCCACGCGCCGGAACTCCCGTGCCGCCTCGTCCAACATCCCCGTCTTGTAGAAGGCGATGCCCAGATTGCGGTGCTCCTCCACCCGAGCGTCGGTCATCTGTGCGTCCGCTGCCGAGGCGGTGCGGCCGGCGCGGTGCACGAACCCCGCCGTGATCAGGCCGTACAGCGCCTTACCGATCTCGAACTCGCCCATCCCCGAGTCCTCGATCACGTGGTTCACGTCGCGCGAGCCGTCGAGCAGCGGCAGGATGCGCTGCTGCGTCTCCGTGAGCTTGGCCTCGCTGATCGCCAGCCGGTCCTTGTCGACGGCGAAGATCAGATCGAACGAGGAGATCTTCTTTTCGATCAGGCTCCACTCGTCCACCCGGCGGGCGCCCTCGAGCAGCAGCGACTCGGGATTGATCGAGACCAGGAAGTCCTGTCGCTCGGGCCGGATATCGGCCTCGAAGTTGAAGGTCCCCTGCGTCCAGGTGAACAGATAGTAGACCGACTCTTCGATCTGCACGCGCATATAACGCTCCAGGTCGGCCTGCGTGAGCACCGCCATGCCGACCAGGATCTCGCCGAGCTTCTTGCCGTGCTCCTTGGTCTGGCGGTGCACGGCGGCATCGAGCTGGTCCTGCGTGATCTTGCCGTGCTTCGCGAGGATGTCGCCCAGCCGGTCCCGTCGATTGACGATCGACGCGTAGCAGATCCGGCCTTTCTCGAAGTAGATGTAGCCGAAGTTCGAGCGATCGGCGATGGAGAGACATCCTGTCTTCTGCCCCAGCGCCAGCAGTTGCAGGACGTCGGGCAGCGACGCTTCCTTGAGCGATCCCTTGATGGCCATCTAGCGCAACTCCTCGATCACACGGTCCGCCACGTCGGCCCAGTCCCAGACCATCTTCTCGCGGCTCTTGATGCTGCCCAAGCTCGAGACCACCAGCCCCGAGGTCCGAAAGCCGCTCGAGCGTCGGGTGTCGCGCGGCGCCTGGCCTTCGAGCACTTCGCGCGCCAGGCCGGCCGTGAGCGGCGTGTCCTGCGCCGCCGCCGCGCCGACCACGCGTTGCACCACGCCCACGAGACCGCGCACCGAGTCGGCCGGCCGGTCGGCGAGGTAGTCGATCAGGGCGGGCTCGGGGGTGACGTTCTGCTGGGACAGCATCCGCTCGAGCACCGCGCGCTTCAGCCCGCGGTCCGGCTCGTTGAGCTCCGCCACCAAGCCGCCCTCGAGTCGCGACACGATGCGCTCCTCGAGGCCGGTCAAGGTGTTGGGGGGCGCGGGCGCGGTGAACACGAGCTGGCGATCCTTGTCCTGGAGCAGATTGAAGAGGTTGAACAGCTCCTCCTGGGTGCGCTCCTTGCCCGCGATCAGATGGATGTCGTCGAGCAGCAGTGCGGTCGCGCGGCGGTAGCGCGCCCGCCACCAGTCCACGCGGTTGCCGTCGATCGCCGTGATCAGCTCGTCGATGAACGCCTGCGTCGATAGGCACGCCACCACGGCGCGGCGCCCGCGCGCCAGCTCGAGACCGATCGCGTTCAGGAGGTGTGTTTTCCCGAGCCCGCTCTTTCCGACCAGCACCAGCGGGTTGTACTTCTTGCCCGGGTGCTCGATCACCGCGCGCGCCGCGCTCACCGCCACCTGGTTGGACGGCCCGACCGCGTACGCCGCGAGCGTGAATGCGGCGGACGGCCCCGGCGGCGGGGCGGCACCACCGCGCACCTTGGCCGCGGCCTCCTCGGCCTCCGCCAGCCGCTCGGGATCGCGGAACACGCTCCCGCCCGCCGCCTGCGGATCGAGCTCCGCCACCTCCGCCTCGAGCGCTTTGAGGCGCTCCACGTCCTGCGCGAAGGTCGCGATCGCTTCGTCCACGGCGGCGGGCGCATCCTGATGGAGCAGCACCTCGAGCCGGTGCGTGCGGTAGCCCTCTCCCTCCCAGCGCAGCACCGCCTCGCCCACGCGCGCGCGCCATGCCTCGACCGCCTTCCCGACCGTCACGGTCACATCGGCGAGAAACGCTCCGAATTCGTCGCCACCCCCGCCGCCCCCACCCCCGCCCCCGCCCCTCCCCGCGGCCGCCCCGGCGCTGCGCGCCGCTGCGCCGGGGACGAGGCCGAGGATCTGCCTTGCCGTCTCCGCGTTGATGGAGGTGTCGTTCACCGCCTGGAACGCCACCAACCGGTTCAGCGCGCCCATCAGCTCGCGCACGTTGCCGAGCTCGGCCTGAGCGACGGTCTCGAGCACACCGGGCTCGAACCGCGCGCCGCGCTCCTCCGCCTTGCGCCGCAAGATGGCGACCCGGGTCTCGTAGTCGGGCACGCCCATATCCACCACCAGCCCGCCCGAGAGTCGCGAGATCAAGCGCTCGTCCAGGTCCGCGATCTCGGGCGGCGGCCGGTCGCTCGTGAGCACGATCTGGTGGCCCGCCACCTGCAGCGCCTCCGTGAGCCGCAACAGCTCCGACTGCATCTCCTTGCGATTGGTGAGGAACTGCACGTCGTCCACCAGCAGCACGTCCACGTTCTGGAAGCGCCGGCGGAAGGCGTCGCCTTGTCCCGCGGCGATCGCGGCGTGGAAGGCCTCCACGTACTCGTCCAGCGTCAGGTACTCGATGTTCAGCGTCGGCGTGAGCGTCTTCGCCGCGTGGCCGATTGCCATGAGGACATGCGTCTTGCCGAGGCCGGAGCCGCTGTAGATGAAGAGCGGGTTGTACGCCGACCCCGGATTCTCGGCGACGGTGCGCCCCGCGGTGACCGCGAGCCGGTTCGCCGAGCCCACCACGAACGTGTCGAAGTTGTACTTGGGGTTGAGCGCGCTGGTCATGCCGCCGTCCCCGCCGCGAGCTTCTTGAGCACCAGCTCGGAGATCCCCTTGAGCGTTTCGAACACGCCCTGTCCGTGCAGCGCGTCCGCGCCGAAGCTCGGCACGGCGCGGAAGTTCAGCGCATCGTCCAGATCCGCCGCCGAGAGGATCAGCTCGCGCGGCAGATCCTGCTTGTTGTATTGCAGCACCAGCGGGATGGTGCGGATGTCGACGCCGTGCTCGAGCAGGTTGCTCTGGAGGTTCTGGAGACTCTCCAGGTTCTCGTCGAGCTGGCGCGCCTGGCTGTCGCCCACGAACACCACGCCGTCCGCGCCCTGCAGCACGAGCCGGCGGGTCGCGTTGTAGTACACCTGGCCCGGCACCGTGTAGAGCTGGAACCGCGTCGAGAATCCAGAGATCTGCCCGAGATCGATCGGGAGAAAATCGAAGAACAGCGTGCGGTCGGTCTGGGTGGCGAGGGACACCATACGGCCGCGCCGCGAGTCGGGGACCCGGCCGTAGATGTAATGCAGGTTGGTCGTCTTCCCGGACCGCCCCGGGCCATAGTAGACGATCTTGCAGGTGATTTCGCGCGTCGTGAAGTTGACCAGGGACACGGGCTATCTCCCGAAGAGCGTCTTCAGGCTGTCGCTCAACTCACGCTCGAAGTCCGCCGCCAGCACCTGCTTCGGCACGCTGTCCTTCGGGCTCGCCGCCTCCAGCTCGGCCGCGAGCTGCTCGAAGAATAACTGCACCAAGCCGAGCGATGAAACCTCGAGGTCGTACACCACGAGCGCCACCAGCCGCCCGCGCCCCGTGGCGACGCCGGCGAGGAAGATCCCGTGTCGGTCGCCCTGGTGATTCAACGCCGCGAACGGCGCCTGTCGGAGCTGCCGGGCGATCTCTTCCGTCGACGCCATGATCGCGGCCCCGAGCGCCGCCGCCGACATCACGTCCAGCGCCCGCGAGAAGCCGTGTTGGGCCAGTACCTGGCCCGCCGACGTCATGACCAGCACGAGGCGGGCGCCCGCCTCCTTCACGAACTTCACGAGCGGCGCGAGCGTCCAGGCTTCGACGGCGCGCGTCGTCACGCCACCACCTCCGCACCGCGCAACAGCTCGAGTCGCACCAGACCCACGTTCACATCCACTTCGGCCACCGCCACCACGAGAATGCCCCCCGCGGTCGGCACGACGAGCAATGCTCCCTGCTCCGCCTGGAGGTGCCAGAACAGGCTCGCGCCCACGCCGGCCGCTTCCATGGCCCGCCGCAGCCGGCTGGTGAGGCTCGCCGCGAGCGCGGCCACCGCCGGACCCTTGATCCCCTCCATGAGCTGCTCGGCAACGACGATGCCGTCCTCCGCCGAAACGAGCATCGCGCCCCGGACCCCCCGCACGCGGGTGATCAGGTCGAGCGCCCGGCCGTAGCTCGGGGCCGCCGTCATTTCTGCGCCTCGAGCCAGCGGCGTGCGGCCACGGCCGCCCGCTGGGCGATGATCGCGAGACGCCCCATCGGGACGGCGCGGTCGCGGACCACGAGCAGCAGTGCGTCCGCGGCCGGGGGAGTGAGATGCACGTGCCCGAGCTTACCCTCCGCCGCGAGGCCGGTCCACGCCCCGAGGCCGAGCAGCTTCGCGGTGCGCGCCGCTTCCTGCGACACCCCCGCAAGGTAGGCCGCCACGGCGTCGGTGACGTCCCGGCCCGTGGGGTCCTTCAGCGCACCTCCGAGCACGCGTCCCGACGCATCGAGCAGCAGCAGCCCCTCCTGGGCTCCCTCAAGACCCGCGAACACGCGCGCCTCCTCGAGCGGCTGGGCGGCGGGTGCGAGCGGCTCGGGCGCCGAGTCCGGGGCCGACCCCGCGTCGCCGCCGGTCGCGTCCTCCGCCCTCCCCACCGCGTCGGCGCCGCCGCGCGCCAGCGCCAGCGCCTGGGCGACGCCGGGATCATCCGGGGCGGCCCGCTGCGCCGCCTCCAGGTGGGCCGCGGCCTGTTGCACGTCGCCCACCTTGAAATAGAGGAAGGCGAGCCCCTTCAGCGCCCCCACGTGGGCGGGGGCGATGCGCAACGTCATGTCCCATTCGTCGAAGGCCCGCTCATAGTCGTGCTTGTCGGCCAGGATGCGGGCGTACAGGTCGTGGGCATCGGCGAGATGCGGATGGCGCTCGAGCCCCGTCAGGGCGACCCGATGCGCCGCGTCGAACTGGCCCTTCTGGCGCAGCAACTCCCCCAGGCGCAGGAACACGAGGCTGTCCGGGTCTTGAGCCAGCTGCGACGAGAGGGACTTCACGTCGTCACGCATGCATGCCCGTCCCGGATCCGGTCCGCGCCAGCGTCTGGGCGGCGGCCTTGGCGCGGCCCACCTCGTCGCCCTGCGCCAGCTCGACGTCCGAGCGCGACGCGAGGCGCTCCCACTGGTCCCACTGCTCCACCGCTTCGCCGAACCGACCGGTGGCCGCGAGCGCGTAGCCGAGCACGCGGTGGGCGGCCACGAGCAGCGGGTCGAGCCGCAGCGCGCGGCGCAGCTCTTCTGCCGCGTCGGCGCCGCGTCCCGCGGCGAGCGCGATCCGGCCCAACAGCAGGTGCACAGCCGGATCGTGGGGATGCACGCCGGCCGCCTGCTCGGCCACGCCGCGCGCTTCTTCCAGCTCGCGGCGGGCGAGGGCGTCCTCCGCCCGCGCGACGAGCTCGGCGAGATCGGCGGTGAGGGTGGTCCGCTCGCGCTTAGTGGTGCCGGGGTCCGACAGCACGATCACGCCCGCGCTCTCCAGGCCGAACAGGGTCTTGGCGACCTCGAAGTCCGAGCGACCCAGCTCCGAGGCGAGCGCCCGCACGTCCCGCGCCCCGTCGATCATGGCCAGCATTTCCCATTCGGGAGGCAGGAGGTCGAGCTCGCCGTCGCCGGCCTCCTGGGGCGGCGCCAGCGTCGGGACCACGCCGAGGTGGGGGATGCGGCCCTCGATGCGGGACCACTCGTCGATGCGCCGGGCGCCCTCCATGAGCAACGCTTCGGTGGGGATGCGCACCACGGCTTCCGTCGGGACGTCGGCGAGAAAACCCTCCGTGAACGAGAAGTACCCTTCGCGCCAGCTCATCACCTCGAACACGACCTCTTCGATCTGAAAGCGCACCTGGCGTTGCAGCTCGCGGGGCGTGAGGGCGCCGAGCGAGACGAGGATCTCGCCGAGCCGGCGCGTGTCGCCCTGGCGCTGCTGCATGTCCCGGGCGCGCTCCAGGTCGGCCTCGCTGATCTTGCCGGTGCGGAGCAGCAGCGCTCCCAACGGATGCGGATTGGAGCGGATCTCGGCGAAGATGATGGCCCCGCCCTCGAAGTAGATCGTACCGGCGTTGTGGCGCAGCTCGGACGTGACGCGGAGCACCCCCGTCTTCCGGCTCAGGTCGAGCAGCTGGAAGACGTCGTGGATGCCGAGCTCGCGGAGCGGGCCTTCGATCGCCATGGCTCAGGCGGCGTCCGAGGCGAAGATGTGCTGCAGGTCGAGCGCGGTGCGCGCGTGCACGCGCGCGCGCTGCGCGAACGCCCCCGCGGGGTCGATCCGCGTCACCTTCTCCCAGGCCTGCACCGCCTCGCCGTAGCGGTGCAGCCGCGCCAGCACCACGCCCAGCTGGAACAGCGCTTCGGCCTGCTCGGGGTCGAATTTGAGCGCGCGTCGGAAGGCCTCGAGGGCCTGGGCATCGCGCTTGTCGTCGAGCAGAGCGCGTCCGAGCAGCAGCAGCGCCGGGAGGTCGTAGGGATCCTGCTCGAGCAGCTCGGCGAGGCGCACGACGGCCTGGCGCACGCGCCCCGAGCGCCGCAGCAGATCCGCCAGCGCCAGCACCGCCTCGTGGAAGGTGGGCAACACGTCCAGCCCCCGCTCGTACGCCTGCTGCGCCTCCCCCCACTCTTCCTTTTCCTCGTGCAGCCGGCCCAGGTCGAGCCAGACCTGGACGAACCCCGGATCGAGCTCGAGGGCCGACCGATACGCGGCGAGGGCGCCGGCCTTCTCGCCCACCTTGAGCGCGACGTCCCCTTGGAGCTTGTGGAGATCGGCGCGGCCGGGAGCGCGCGTCTGGGCCTGCTGCAGCGCCGTGAGCGCGCCCGCGGCATCACCCGCGGCGGCGCGCCCCTTGGCCACGGCGACGAGCGCGTCCACATTGTCCGGCGTGAGCGCGAGCAGCTCCTCGGCCAGGCCGCGTGCCTCCTCGGCCCGGGGGCCGCCCAGGGCGAACAGCGCCTTCACTTCGCCGAGCCGGGCGTCGGCGCGGCCCGGCTCGAGCCCGCGTACCTCGCGGTAGCGCTCGAGCGCCTCGCCGTGCAGGCCGCGCTTCGCGAAGATGTCCCCAAGCAGGACCCCCGCCTCCGCGCGGCTCGCGCCGCGCTGCACCGCCCGCACCGCCTCGGCCGCCGCCACGTCCATCAGGCCTTTGCTGACGTAGTCACGCGCCAGCGCGAGCGGGTCATCGGCGGCCTTGGAGGCCGGCGGCTCGGCGGCGGGGGGCGCCAGCTCCTGAAAGATGTTGTCCAGCAGCCGCTGGTCGAAGTTGAAATCCTCGCCGATCGTTTCTGCCGTCACGTCGGCCGAGATCTCGGGGGCGATCCCGATCGTGGCCCGCTCGTACTGCAGGTCGATCGTGAGCGCGAACTTCTGCGACACGTAGTAGGGATCCAGCTCGAGCGCGCGTTTGGTCGCCCGCAGCGCCGCGTCGAAGTCGCCCAGGTTGGAGAGCGTGAAGCTCAGGTTGTAGTGCGCGCCGGCGTGGTCGGGATCGGCCTCGACGGCGCGCACGAAGGCGTTGCGCGCGTCCGGAAAGCGCTTGAGCTCGACCAGCACGAGCCCCACGCCGTTCCACGCCGGGGCGGAGTTGGGCTCGCCCGACAGCACCTGCCGGTAGGCCTCGAGCGCCAGCTGGAATCGCCGCAGCTGGTAGAGCAGCAGCGCGAGGTTCAAGCGAGCGGCGGTGAAGGTGCCCTGCAGCTGTAATGCGGTGCGGAACGATTCGATCGCCGCATCGGTGTCGCCTGTGTGCGCCTGCACCACGCCGAGGTTGTTCCACGCGAGCCCGTACTTGGCGTCCACCTCGATCGCCTGCCGGTATGATGCCAGCGCGTCGACGCTGCGGCCCGCCTGGTGCAGCACGACCCCCCGTTCGTTCCAGAGCTTGGGAGAGTCCGGGACCTCGCGCAGCAGCGTGTCGTACAGCTCGACGGCCGCCGCGAAGTCGTGCTTCAAGAGGTGCAGCTCCGCCATCGCCTGCAGCGCGAGACGGCGATCTTCGCCGCGCTCGAGCGCCAGGCGATACTCGCGCAGCGCCTCGGCATAGTAGCCCTTCTGGCGGAAGGCGAGCCCGAGGTTGTAGTGCGCGAGCGCGTTCCCTTCCACCACCTGCGGCTCGGGCACGAGCCGCCGGCGCCGCTCCTCGGTGCGGCGCTCGGCGTTGTACCGCTCGAGCGACAGGTTGGTCTGGGCGCGGGCGAGGGGCGGGTTCAGCTGGATGGCGCGCTTCGAGGCGGCCCGCGCATCCTGGTGCCGACCCATGTCGCCCAGCACGAATGCCATCAGGTAGTGGGCGTTGGCGTTGTCGGGGTTGAGCTCCACGGCGCGCTCCAGCGCGGCGAGCGCCTCCACGTTCAGCCCCCGGTTGTAATAGATCTCGCCGAGGTAGAAGTGGACGACGGTGGATGTGGGTTCGAGCTCCACCGCGCGCAGGAACCAGTCGGTCGCCGCCTCGGGGCGGCCGCGGCTCTTTTCTGCGAGCCCGAGCTGGATGATCGCGGCCACGTCGTTCGCGCGGTGCGCGAGCAGCTGCTCGAACTCCCCGACGGCATCTTCGTACGCGCCCAGGATGGCGTAGGCGCGTCCCAGCTCCCAGCGGGCCTCGCGATCGTCCGGAGCCTGGCGCAACCGCTCGCGCAGCTGGGCGACCCGCTGGTCGTAATAGCCCGTGTCGTGATAGGCGATTTCCAGATTGCGCTGCGCGACCTGCATCTTCGGGTCCAGCTCGAGCGCACGCGTGAATGCCGCGATCGCGTCCTCGACGAGCCCCTTCTGATAATAGAGGACGCCGAGGTTGTTGTGCGCCCCGGCGTCCGAAGGGTCGATCCGGCGGGCGAAGGATCGGAGGACGGCGAGGTCGCGTTCCGAGAGCGCCGGCGCCGTCACGGGTCAGGTCACGCGGATGGCGTCAAAGATCGCCCTGAGCGACGCCAGGTCGGGGAGCAGCAGGAAGTCACCCCGCAGCTCCCCCCCCGAGTCGATGCTGAACTGGGTCTCGACGCAAAACACGAAGTCCCGCTCGTGCCCGAAATTAAGGTAAGTGGTGGTGAGCACCGCCGCCGCGAGATCCACGACCAGGCTCGGCACCGACGGCAACAGCAACATGCCCATGAAGTCGGAGAGGGCGTTCATGTACGCGCCGGACAGGATGTTGCCGGCTTCCTTGAGGCACGACTGTTCCAGCGCGTCGAAGCCGGTCGTGGTCCCGATCGGGCGTCGCAGCAGCATGTCGCACAACCGCCGCCCCACGGCCTCCGGAAACAGCAGCAGGGTGCGCCCGGTCAGGTCCCCCAGCATGTGCATCAGCACCGCCGCCACCACGTCCTGCGGATTGCCGAGCAGTTCGGGTACCTCCTCGAGCCGCGCGATGTTGATCTGGGGCACGCTGATCATGATCCTGCGGTTCGTCAGCTGCGACAGCGCCGTGGCGGCATGGCCGGCACCGATGTTGGCCACCTCACGCAGCGCATCGATCTGCAGTTCCTTCAGATCCCGCACGTCTTCCATGCCGCCTCCCCTACAGGAGCCCGCCCGCGTCGAGAATCAACGCGGGGATCCCGTCGCCCATAATGGTCGCCCCGCTGAACACCGGCAGCGTGCCCTGCGGCGCGTCGAACCCCTTCACGACGATCTCCTGCTGCCCGAGCATCCCATCCACCACGATCCCGCTGCGCCGCTCACCCATCTCGAGCACGATGATCGGGCACCGGGTGGGCGCGTCTCCACCGACGCCCAGCAGCCGGCGCAGGTGTACCAGCGGGACCACGCGGTCGCGCAGCACGATCGCCTCCCGGCCCTCGACGGTGGTGGTGGCCTGCACCCCGAACTCCACCGTCTCCGAGACGTACGTGAGCGGCAGGGCGTACCGCTCGCGGCCCACGCCGGCGATCAGAGCACGCACGATGGCGAGCGTCACGGGCAGCCTCAGCACGAACGTGGTCCGCTTGCCCTCCTCGGACCGGATGTCGATCGAACCGCCCAGCGCGCGGATCCGCGTCACCGCCACGTCGATGCCCACGCCCCGGCCGGAAACGCTCGTCACCGCGTCCGCGGTTGAGAACCCCGGGCGCGCGAGCACGCGCAGCAGCTGATCGTCCGACAGCGCCTCGGCGTGCGGGTCCACCAGACCCTCCCGCTTGGCCCGCTCCAGGATCTTGGCGCGATCAATCCCGCGCCCGTCGTCGGTCACGGTGATCGCGACGCTGGCGCGCTCCCGTACCGCCGCCAGCACGATCTCTCCCTCGGGGGGCTTGCCGCAGCGCCGCCGCTCGGCGGGCGACTCGATGCCGTGGCCTACGGCGTTGCGCAGCAGGTGCAGCAGCGGGTCCCCCAGCTCGTCGAGGATCGCGCGGTCGAGCTCGATTTCCTTCCCTTCCACCCGAAACGCCACCTGCTTCCCCAGCTCGCGCGCCAGGTCGCGCACCAACCGGGGGAAGCGGTCGAACACCTGCCACACCGGGGTCATGCGCGCCTGGATGATCTCCGACTGCAGCTCGGTCGACAGACGCGAGATCTGAATGGCGATGTCGTCGATGGCCGGATCGCGTCGTCCGATGGCGAGCTCGTTCAACCGGCCGCGTACCGTGACGAGCTCGCCGATCAGATCCATCAACCCGTCGAGCCGCCGCAGATCGACGCGGATATGGCGGCTCTTCGCCTCCGCGGGCACCGCTTCGCCCGACGGCGCGGCGCGCTGCTCCTCTCCGCCCACCGTCACGTGTTCCACGTCACCGGCGCCCCGTACCACCCGCTCGATGTCCGCCGGCTCCGCGGGTCCCTCGATCCGGAAGCTGAAGCGCCCGTCGAATTCATCAGCCTCGAGCGCCGTCTCGGACGGCGTCACGCCGTGTACCGGCCCCAACGCCTGCGCCTTCTTCAATACGAGCAGCGCGCGCCCGCCCTTGAGCGGCGCCTCGGCGCGGAGCGTCACCTGCACCAGGCGGCCGGCCGTGACCGCGGCCTCGGGCGCCGGGGCCGGGGCGGGCGTGGTCCGCACCCCGGGGCCTGCGAGCGCAGCGGCCGCTCCGTCCAGGTCGGCAAGCGTGTCGGCCACGTCGATCTCGTCCTCGCGCCCCACCACGGAGAGCTCCACCGCTTGCTCCAGCGCGTCCCGCGCGCGGAACAGGAGCTGGAGCAGTTCGTCGGTGGCGGGCTTGCCGCCCCGACGCAGCAGATCGAGCAGGTTCTCGGAGCGATGGGCCAAATCCGTGACCCGGGTGTAGCCCATGGTCGCGGCCATCCCCTTCACCGTATGCACGGCGCGGAACAACCCGGCCACCGGTGCGGGGTTGGTGGGGGTACGCTCCCACTCGAGCAGCAGGTGGTTGCAGGCGCTCAAGTGCTCCCGGCTTTCGGCCAGGAACAGCTCGGCGTACTGCGACAGGTCCATGGGAATCAGCCGAGGACGCGCTGCACGGCCTCGAGCACGCGCGACGGTTGGAACGGCTTCACGACGAAATCTTTCGCGCCCGCCTGGATCGCCTCCACCACGAGCGCCTGCTGTCCCATCGCGCTGCACATGAGAATCTTCGCGTCGGGGTCGTGCTTCACGATCTCGCGCACGGCGTCGATGCCGCCCATGTCGGGCATCACGATGTCCATCGTGACGAGATCGGGCCTGAGCTGCTTGTATTTCTCGACCGCCTGGGAGCCCGTCTCCGCTTCGCCCACGATCTCGAAGCCCGCCTGCCCCAAGATGTCGCTGATCATCGTCCGCATGAAAATGGCGTCGTCGCAGACGAGGACAGTGTGGCTCACACAGCCTCCCTAGGAAGACAGAATGGGGGTTAGCAGCGCGTCGGTATCGAGGACCACGAAGATTTGACCGGCGCGGCGCCCGACGGCCCGCACCAGCGTCGGATCCATGCCGGCAAGCGCTTGTCGCCGTTCCAGCGCCTCCCCACCCACCGAGAGGAGGTCCACCACTTCGTCCACCGTGAAGCCGAGGACCTTGTTCGCTGCGCCCACCTCGAGCAGGACCGTGGTGCCGGGTCCGGCGTCGGCGGGGGGTTCCGGCTGGCGCAGCGCCCGCCATCCCTCCACGACCGTGACGAGCGTGCCCCGCACGTTGACGAGCCCCGCCACCACCGCGGGCGCTCCCGGGATCCGGGTGGGCGCGAGCCAGGGGAGGATCTCGCGAACGCGCTCCGCCTCGGCTGCACAGACGAGGCGGCCCACCCGGAACAGCAGCAGTCGGACGACCCCGGCGTCACTCATCCGATGCGAAGAAGCCAAGATACTGCAAGGGGTTGCGTTGAGCAAGCAAATTCGGATCCGCGGCGGCGGCAGCGAGCGCCGGCGTGAGATCGGCAGGCCATTCCGAGCGCAACACCAGCGGCGCGCCGCTCACCGGATGCTCGAGCGCAAGCTGGGTCGCGTGCAGCACCTGACGCGGCGCGACCGCCTCCAGCCGCTCGGCCACCTGCCGTTCCGAGGGCGTGACCCGCCGGCTGCCGCCGAACGCGTACTCGCGGTCCCCCACCACCGGGTGTCCGACGTGCGCCAGATGCACGCGGATCTGGTGCGTCCGCCCCGTGCCCAGCGTGACTCGCAGCAGATCGGTTTGCGCGAAGCGTGCGATCACCCGGACGTGCGTCACCGCGTGCCGGCCGCCGGCGAGCACGGTCATGCGCGTGCGGTTCTTGGGATTTCGGGTGATCGGGGCCTCGATGTCCACGGGGCTCTTCGCGAAGTGCCCCCACGCGAGGGCGGCGTACACGCGCTCGACCTTGCGCTGCTCGATCATATGCGCGAGGCGGCGGTGCGCGACGTCGGTTTTCGCGATCAGCAGCAGGCCCGACGTGTCGCGGTCGAGCCGGTGCACGATGCCGGGACGGCCTGCCGCGGCGCTCTGAGCGAGCGCGGTGCCCCGCTCCGTCAGCACGTTGACGAGGGTGTCGTCCCAGTGACCCGGTCCCGGAT
This sequence comes from Gemmatimonadota bacterium, assembly GCA_041482275.1. GTDB lineage: Bacteria > Gemmatimonadota > Gemmatimonadetes > Gemmatimonadales > GWC2-71-9 > AG41. Next base: position 37,826 of record JBGPDL010000008.1, read on the forward strand.
GCACGACGAGGCCCGCGGGCTTGTCGAGCACCGCAAGGTGCTCGTCTTCGTAGGCGAAGGTGAGCTCCCGGTGGGCGGGAGCGTAGCTCCGCGGGGTCTCTGCCGCGGCCGGGAGCTCGACGATCACGATGTCGCCCCGCTCGAGCTTCACCGACGCACGGAGCGCACGGCCATCGCGGGTGACGCGCTTGTCGGCGATGAGGCGAGAGGCGACGGTGCGGGACAGCGCCAGCTGGTCGGCGAGGAAACGATCGAGGCGCTCCGTCTCCGTGGCGAAGACGCAGAAGCTGACCGCGGCCATCAGGGCCGGGCCGCCCCGGCCTCCTTCGCTCGCTCCTGGGCCCGCCCTTCGAGCCAGAGGGACACCGCGAGGGTGATGGCCCCGACCGTGATCGCGGAGTCGGCGACGTTGAACGTCGGCCACCGCGCCGTCCCGAGACCCATGTCCACGAAGTCCACCACGCCCTGGGCGCTGCGCAGCCGGTCGATCACGTTGCCCACCGCCCCGGCGCACACCAGGGCGAGGGAGAGGAGACGGACGCGGTCGCCCGGGCGCGCCGAGCGCACCATCGAGCGCAGCACGAACAGCGCGACGATCGCCAGCCCGAAGAAAATCCAGCGCGAGTACGCGCCGAGACATAACCCGAACGCCGCGCACTGATTGAACACCAGACGGAGCTGCACGTAGTCGCCCAGCAGCGGCACGGGCCGCAGCGGCGAGAGCCACGACTCGGCGAGCAGCTTCGTGACGATGTCCGCCACGACCACGGCCGCCGCGGTGCCCCAGAACAGGCGGCGGTCAGCGTCGTTTGCCATCTTCTTCCTTCGCCTTGCACTTGATGCACAACCGCGCGTGCGGCAGCGCGTCGAGCCGTTCGAAGCCGATCTCTTCGCCGCACTGCTCGCACTTGCCGAATTTGTCGGGGGCCTGGTACAACCGCCGCAGCGCCTGGTTCACGTGCCAGAGGTAGCGGCCCTCCTGCGAAGCGAACAGAAACGCCTTCTCGCGCTCCATGGCGTCGGTCCCCTGATCGGCCATGTGGAACGAGTAGCTCGACAGGTCCCCGTCGGACGCCTGCAGGCTCGAGTTGAAGGACTCGCCGTAGTAGCCGAGCTCCTTCATCACCCGGGCGCGCTCTTCCAGCAGTCGCTTCTCCAGGTGGCTGAGCTGCTTCTTGTTCAGCAGCCTGGTCGGTTTGACTTTGGTCTTGGATTTCGCCGGCATTATCGCGTACCGCCCTTTCGTCCGTCGTGGCGCCGCAGCGCAATCGTCACCCGGCGCGCTTCGATGTCCATTTCCCGCGTCACGTCCGCCTGATCCAGCACCGCGCCCAGCACGACCTTCCGCGCCAGCGTCTCGCCCTCGACCAGGCTCTGGAACGCGGACACAGCCGCAACGATCTCCTCGGCACCGGCCACGCTCAGTTCGATGCGCGTGGTGTATTCGTACCCCGCTTCCTTGCGGAGGCGCTGCACCCGATTCACCAGCTCGCGCGCCAAGCCCTCCTGGATCAGGTCCTCCGACAGCCGGGGGTCCACCGCCGCCACGTACGGCCCGTCGGCCTGGACCGCCCAGTCGCTCACGACCTCGCGCGTCACAGCCACGTCTTCGGGCCGGAACTCGAACTCCCCGACGCGCACGGGCTCCCCACGCTCCAGCGCCTGCAGCTCTGTCGCCGTGAGCTGCGACACCGCCGCGGCCGCCCGCGGCGTGTCCTTGCCATAGCGCTTCCCCAGGCTGCGGAATTCCGCCTTTCCCTTGAGTCGCACCAGATCGTGGTCCGACCCCGCGACCTCGATGTGCTTGGCGTTCACTTCCGCGGCCAAGATATCTAACAGGTCCGCCAAGGCCGGGCCCTTCACCGCCGCCGGCACCACCACCTGAATGTTGGCCACCGGCTGCCGCACGTGCAGCTGCTTCGTTTCTCGCGCGGCGCGCGCCAGGGACGCGAGCTTCCGCACGGCAGTCATCGCCTGGAGCAGGTCCGGCGCCCGGCGCCCCTGATCCACCGGGAACGGCGCCAAGTGCACCGATGTGCCCGCCAGCGCGCGATGCAGCCAATCGGAGAGGAAGGGGGCCGCCGGCGCGAGCAACCGCGCGGCCGTCACGAGGGCTTCGTGCAGCGTTTCGAGTGCCACCTGGTCGGTGGCCCGGTCGGGCGCCCAGAAGCGGGGCCGGTTACGCCGTACGTACCAGCGCGACAGGTCCTCGCCCACGAAATCCATGATGCCCCGTACGCCCGCCGTCACATCGTAGTCCGACCAGGCGCGGCGGACCTCCTCGACCACCTCGTCGAGCCGTGCCAGCAGCCACCGGTCAGCCGCCGGACGCTTCTCGAAGGGCGTGGCGGCGGCGTCCGCCGGGGGCGTCCAATCTTCAGCATAGCGCCGGAAGAAGTCGTACGTGTTGCGGAGCGCGTTGAGGAATCCGCCGGTGACGTCCGGAACCTGACGGCGGTCGAACCGCTTCGGCAGCCACACCTGACTCTGCCCCAGCAGGTACAGCCGCACCGCATCGGCCCCGTACGCCTCGATCACTTCCCAGGGGTTCACCACGTTGCCGCGACTCTTCGACATCTTCTGTCCCTGGGCGTCGAGCACCAGCTCGTTGACGATCACGTTCTTGTACACGGGCGCGTCGAACGCGGCGACCCCGATCGCCAGGAGCGAGTAGAACCAGCCGCGCGTCTGATCCACGCCCTCGCAGATGAAGTCCGCCGGGAAGTGCGCCTTAAAGTCGGCCTGGTGGGCGAACGGATAGTGCCATTGCGCGTACGGCATCGCCCCCGAGTCGAACCACGCGTCGATCACCTCGGGCACACGCCGCATCGTGCCGCCGCACTGACGGCAACGCCAGGTGTACGTGTCGATCTCCGGCTTGTGGGGGTCGAAGTTCTGCGGCAGCCGCTTGCCCCCCCCCCAGCGCTCCGCCAGCTCGGCATAGGAGCCGATCAGCTCGCGGTGCTCCGCCTCCGCATCGCATTCCCACACGTTGAGGGGCGTGCCCCAATACCGGTCGCGCGACAGCGCCCAGTCCACGTTGTTCTCGAGCCACGTGCCGAACCGCCCGCTTCCCACCTCGGGCGGGTGCCAGCCGACCTGCGCGTTGACCTCGAGCATGCGCGCCTTCACGGCGGTGGTGCGCACGAACCACGAGCTGCGGGCGTAGTAGATCAGGGCCGAGTCGCAGCGCCAGCAGAACGGGTAGGTATGCGTGTAGGGCAGCGTCTCGAGCCAGCGCCCCTCGTGCTTCAACCGCTCGATGATCAGCCGGTTCGTCTCCTTGTCGGTCACGAGCCTGCCGTTGATCTCCTGCCAGCTTGTCTCCTGGAACCTGCCGTCGGAGGCGACGGGGTTCACGAACGCCAGGCCGTACTGCTGTGCGACCGCGTAGTCGTCCGCCCCGAAGGCCGGGGCCATGTGGACCAGGCCGGTGCCCTCTTCCGCCGACACGAACCCCCCCGCCACGACGACCGCCCGCTCACCTTCCTCCGGCAGCGGCACGACCTCGAGCGGCCGCAGGTATTGCTGCCCCACGAGCTCGCGTCCGGCGTAGGCCGCCACGCGCGGCGCAGCGGCCAGCGGTTTCCCGCCCACGTGCACGTGGCCGGCGCGCTCCGTGGCCACGATGTAGCGGCCGCCGTTCACCTCGTACTCGCCATACTCGAGGTCGGGGTGCACCGCGACGGCGATGTTGGAGAGCAGCGTCCACGGCGTGGTGGTCCAGATCACGAGCTGGCGGTTGGGATCGCTCGCCAGCGGGAACGTGACGAACACCGAGTTGGTCTGCACCTCCTCATACCCGAGCGCGAGCTCGTGGGACGAGAGCGCGGTGCCGCAGCGCGGGCAGTACGGCAGGACCTTGTGACCGCGATACAGCAGCGCCTTGTCGTACAGCCGCTTGAGGAGCCACCACACCGTCTCGATGTACTCGTTGGTGTAGGTGACGTAGGGATGCTCGTAGTCGAGCCAGTAGCCGATCCGCTCCGACAGCGACTCCCAATCGGTCTTGTAGGTGAAGACGCTGTCGCGGCACAGCCGGTTGAACTTCTCGACGCCATAGGCCTCGATCTGCTTCTTGCCCGAGATGCCGAGCGTCTTCTCGATTTCGATCTCGACGGGGAGGCCGTGCGTGTCCCAGCCGGCGATGCGCGTCACCCCTTGCCCCAGCATGGTGTGATAGCGGCACACCATGTCCTTGATGGTGCGCGCGAACACGTGGTGGATGCCGGGACGCCCGTTGGCGGTGGGCGGCCCTTCGAAGAACACGAAAGGCGGCCCGTAGCGGGCGGCGTCCTGCGTTTTCTGGAACAGGCGCTCGTGCTTCCACGCTGCGAGCAGTTGCTTCTCGAGCCCGTCGGCTGGGAGCTTGGCGTCGAACAGAGGATAGGCCATCAGTTCAGGCGCTCCAGCACGCCGCGGACGAGCGCGGTGAGCCGGGGCTCGGCGGTGCGGGCCACGGCGATGATCCGCTCGAGCGAGGCGGGCGCGAGCGCGTCGGGGAGGCACTGATCCGTGATGATCGACACGCCGAGCACCTGCAGCCCCATGTGCACTGCGGTGATGACCTCGGGCACGGTGCTCATGCCCACCACGTCGGCGCCGAGGGCGCGCAGCATGCGGTATTCCGCGCGGGTCTCGAGATTCGGCCCCGTGACCGCGACGTACACGCCCTCGCGCAGGGTGATCCCGAGCGCGAGCGCCGTGGCGCGCGCCAGAGCGCGCAGGCCCGGGTCATACGGCGCCGACATGTCGGGGAACCGCGGCCCGAGACGGTCGTCGTTGGGCCCCACCAGCGGGTTCCCGCCCAGGAGATTGATGTGATCCGCGATGAGCATGAGGTCACCCGGGCTCCACAAGGGGTGCATCCCACCGCACGCGTTCGACACCACCAGGGTCCGCGCTCCGAGCCGCGCGAGCACCCGCACGGGAAACCCGATCTGCTGGGGCGTGTAGCCCTCGTAGCAGTGAAACCGGCCTTGCATCGCGACCAGGCGCCGGCCCGCGAGGGTTCCGACGAGCAGCTGTCCCGCGTGGCTCTCCACGGTGGAGAGCGGGAAGCCGGGAATCTCGCCGTAGGGGATCCGCGTCTCCACGGCCACCTCGTCGGCCAGCCCCCCAAGCCCGGTGCCCAGGATGATCGCGACGTCGGGAACGAGCGTCGTCCGCGCCCGCACGGCGCGGACCGCGGCCTCGATCATCCGCCCTGCTGGCCGTCCAGTGCGCGCAGCTCGGCGAGCTGGCGCTCGAGCAGGGCGCGGAAGCCCGCCACGTAGGCCTGAAACTGGCGTTGCACCTCCGCGCTCTGCCGCTGCACCTCGCCCTCGGCCGCCCGGGCCTGGTCGAGCACCCGCCGCCCTTCCGCCTCCGCTTCGCGCACGATCACCTGCGCCTCGCGCTGGGCCGCGGTGCGCGTCTCCTCACGCAGTTGCTGCGCCGCCACGAGCGCCTCGTTCATGGCGCGCTCCCGCTCGCGATACACGCGCAGCTGCTCGCCGAGGGCCGCCAGCCGCTCCTCGAGCACCGACTTTTCGCGCAGAATCCGCTCCAGCTCATCGGCCACGCGGGCGCGAAAATCCTCGACGCCGAGCGGCTCGTAGCCACGCAGGCTGCGGCGGAACTCCTGCTTGCGCACGTCGAGCGGGGTGAGATGGAACGCCGCGCCGCTCACGTCGCCGCCGCTCCCATCTCCCTCGGTCCGAACAGGACGGTACCCAGGCGGATCACCGTTGCCCCCTCCTCGACCGCTATTGCGTAGTCGGCGGACATCCCCATCGAGAGCGTCGGCAGCCATAGGCCCTCCTCCTGCAGCGCGTCGCGCAACGCGCGCAACCCGCGAAAGGTGCGCCGCCACACGTCCTCGTCGTCCGTGAACGGCGCGATCGTCATCAACCCCTCGAGCGCGAGATGCGGCAGCGCCGCCACCTCGCGTGCCAAGGCCGGCGCCTCGGCTGGCGTGCAGCCGCTTTTCTGCGCCTCCCCGGCGACGTTCACTTGCAGCAGCACCCGCTGCCGCACGCCCTGCCCCGCCGCCCGCCGGTCCAGCTCGACCGCGAGCGGGCCTGAGTCCAGCGAGTGCACCAGCGCGAAGCGCCCGGGCACGTGCTTCGCCTTGTTGCGCTGCAGGTGCCCGACCAGGTGCCACGTCGCCCGCGCGCCCGCCGGCGCTTCGAGCTTCGGCAGTGCCTCCTGCACCCGGTTCTCTCCCAGGTCGAAGAGCCCCGCGGCGAGCGCCGCCGCCACCGCCTCCGGCCCGAAGCCCTTCGTCACCGCGACGATCGTCACCGGCTGCGATTGCCCGGCGGCCCCCTGCCGGCGAGCGACCTCGGCCCGTACGTGGGCCAGCCGCTCGGGCAGGGCTGCAAAATTCATAACCGCGGAAGTTAGCCGGGGGCCCACCCTGAAACAATCGGGGGGTCAGTTGGCGGGAGCGCCAACTCGTTCGCCGCCCTCGAGGTGCGAGATCGCTCCGGACAGGAGATCGCGCACTTGCGGCGCTGTGAGGTGACGGTGCAAGAGGCCGTGGCTCGCCACCGAGATGGTCGACGTCTCTTCCGACACCACGAGCACCGTCGCGTCGGTCTCCTCGGACAGCCCGAGCGCAGCGCGATGACGCGTGCCGAGCGACTTGTCGGTGACCTTGAACTGGGTGAGCGGCAGCACGCAGCCCGCGCCGATGATGCGGTCGCCCCGCACCAGCACGGCCCCGTCGTGCAGCGGAGAATAGGGCGTGAAGATGGTCGTCAACAAGTCGGCGGACACCTTCGCTTCCATCGGCACGCCCGACGAAATGAACTCCTCGAGCCCGATGTCGCCCTCCACGGCGATGATGGCACCCGTGCCGGCGCGCGACAGGCGGTCCAATGCCTCCGCGATCTCCTCGGCCACGGACTGGCGCTCGCTCTGGGAGAAGCGGCGCATCAAGCGGGACTGACCGAGGCGCGCCAGGGCGTTCCGCAGCTCCGGCTGGAACACGACGACCGCCGCGAACGCGCCGAACGTGAACACGTACGCCAGCAGCGTGCTGATCATGGTGAACTTCGCGAGCAGCGACAGGAAGTAGGCGATCGACAGGATCATCACGCCGACGACGATCTGCATCGCCCGCGTCCCCACGAGGAACAGGAGGAAACGATAGATCACGAACGCGACGAGCAGAATCTCGACCACGTCCGGCCAGAAGCGCGGAATCAGGAACCCGTAGGCTTCGAAGTTCACCGTGTGCTCGTCGTCGCGCCGGCCACCCGCAGCGCTTCGCGCGCGAGCGCCGCGTCGTGGACCCGGAACAGGCGCGCCCCCCGCTCCCACGCAAGCGCGCACGCCACCGCCGTCGCGCGGTCGCGATCCTCCACCGGCCGCCCCGTCGCGGCCCCGAGGAAACGCTTCCGGGACGGCCCCACAGCTACAGGATAGCCCAAGCCGACGATGGTTGCCAGCTCGTCGAGCAGCCGGAAGTTCTGTTCCGGCGTCTTGGCAAAACCGAAGCCCGGATCCACCACGATGCGCTCCCGCGCCACCCCGCCCGCTTCGGCCCGCCCCACCGCGGCGTCGAGCTCCGCCACCACTTCCGCCGCCACGTGGCGATAGACGGCGAGCGAGTCCATCGTATCGGGCGTGCCGCGCATGTGCATCACGATCATCCCCGCCCCCGCGTCGCCCGCGACCCGCGCGAGCGCCGGATCGAACGCCAGCCCCGACACGTCGTTCACCACTACCGCGCCGGCAGCGAGCGCGGCACGCGCCACCGCGGCCTTGCGCGTGTCCACCGACACGGGCCCCAGGCCCCGGCGTGCGAGCTCCTCGACCACGGGCGCCACGCGCGCGATCTCGTCCGCGTCGGACACGGGCGCGGCGCCGGGACGGGTGGACTCGCCGCCCACGTCCAACAGGTCGCAACCGTCCGCCGCCAGCCGCTCCGCCTGCGCCACGGCACGGTCCAGCGTGGCGAACCTCCCGCCGTCCGAGAATGAATCCGGCGTCACGTTCACGATCCCGATGAGGATGGGATGATCGAGGCTCAAGGCGCCGACGCTTCCCGCGATCTCCCAGCGGCCCGGCGGATCGGCGTGGCTCGCGAGGAAGCGGCCCAACTCGGGAGCCAGACCTTCGAGTCCCGGCGGCAGCCGGTCCGGACGCGCCAGCGGCGCGAGCCGGCTGACCGCGGCGCTCACCAGCGCCCAGCCCTCGCCGGTGAGGACGTCGGCGCCGGCCTTCGCGGCCCAATGCACGAGGCCCTCGCGCTCGGCTGCGGTGATGTCGTCGAGGAGGACGATGACCGCTTGGACACCGGTCGCGGCGAACCAGGCAGGCTGGGCGTCCCAGCCGCGCGCCGCGAGCGCCGCGCGCACCGCTTCCGGGGTGTGCGCGGCGAGCGCGGTCACTCTCACCGCAGCGCCTGCACCACCTGGAGCCGGGCGGCGCGCCACGCGGGGAAAAAGCCACCCACCACTCCCATCACGATCGCGAAGCCGAGGCCGTTCAGGAGCAGCCCGGGCGTCACGCGGAAGCTGAACGCGATCTCGCTGAAGCTCGCCCAGTTGGTGGTGCTCGTGACGATGCCGTTGATGGGCAAGGCGAGCAGGCACCCCACCACGCCGCCCACGAACGCAATGATGGCCGACTCGACCAGGAAGCTCGAGAGGATGCTCAGCGGCTTGAAGCCGAGGGTCAGGAGTACGGCGATCTCCGGCCCGCGCGCGGCGATGGCGGCATACATCGTGTTGACCGCGCCGAACACGGCCCCGACCGCCATGATACTCGTGATCCCCCACGCGAGGTAGCCCAGGATGGTGCCCAGCAGCTGGGACTGCTGCGTGTAGAACTCCGACTCACGGTGGGCATCCACGGTGATGCGGCGATCGGCCTCGAGCGCGCGCCGCGCGTCCTCGAAGGCGGCGGGGTCCTTGAGGCGGAACGTGACCGACTGGAACACCTCACCGCGGAACACCGGCATGAACTGCTCGTTCTCGCCCCAGATCTCCGACTCGAACGCGGACCCGCCGGCCGTGAAGTGGCACGTCACGCTCCAGTCGCGACCCGCGAAGCGCAGCGTCTCGCCGATGCCGGTGTGCGGGAAGCGCAGAGCGATGCGCCGGCCGACGCAGATCTCCGCCCGCCCCGACGCGGGGCGCTGGCCCGCCACCACCCGCAGGTTGGACCGCACCGTCCAGGCCTGGTCGCTCACCCCGCGCACCACGACGTTCGCGACCTGAGTCGTGTCGAAGATCTTGGGCAGGGGGACCAGGACGTACACCTCCGGGGAGACGAGCGGCCGCCCATCGGCCCCGGTGGCGACGTGCGGCGACGCCGCGATGATGCTCGCGGCCTCGCGCGCCAGGCCGCTCGACAGCTCGGAGTCCGCCCCCCGCCGCAGCACGAGCACGTTCGCGGCGGATCCCGTGCGCGCCAGCGCTGCGCGGAACCCGTTCGCCAACGCGAGCATCCCGATGAACACCGCGACCACGAGCCCCACGCCCAGCGCCGTGAGCGCCGTGGAGTAGGGACGCTGCAGGACGCTGCGCACGTTATAGAGGATCGGGATCTTCATTCGACATGCCTCAGCGCCTGGACCACGGGCAGGCGTGCGGCGCGGACGGCCGGGACTAGCCCGCTCGCGAGCATCAAGGCGAGGGCCACGCCGGCGCCGAGCAGGAGCGTGGCGGAGGTGACGTTGAACCCGGGGAGGAAGCCCATGCCGTTGAAGTTCGTGGCCTTGTAGAGGAGCTTCGCACCGCCGAGCCCGATCGCCGCTCCCGTCAGGGCGAGCACCCCTGCCTCGAGCATCACCAGGGTGAACAGCAACCGGTCGGAGAAGCCGATCGTCTTGAGGACGGCCACTTCGCCGGTGCGCTCGCGCGCGCCCATCATCATGGCGTTGGCGGTGACGAGCAGGATCGCGAACACGACCGCGAGGCCGATCGTCCCCATCAGCAGACTCACGTTGCCCCACATCGTGGCGAAGCTCGCCTGGAACTCCCGCTCGGTCCCGGTCTTGGTCGGCGCACTGGAATTCCGGAACAGGTCGTCGATGGCCTTGGCGATCCCGGCAGCGTGATCGGGGTTGTCGATCTGCACGATGTACCAGCCCGCGATCCCCGCCCGACCGATGCGCTCGTCGAACAGCGCGTGGTGGAAGATCAGCACGTCGTCGCCGATGACGGGATCGGTCGGCGTGTATACGGCCCGCACGGTGAACGTCCAGTCGCCCGGGAAGATGGTGCCCTGGAGCGTGACGTTCTGGCCCAGGCGCCAGCCGAACTGGGTCAGCAGCCGCTTGCCGATGAGCGCGGACGACTTGTCGCGCAGAAACGCGTCCCGCTGGTCGGGCGGGATGACGATCTCGGGGTACATCGCGAGGTACGACTCGGCGTCCACGGCGAAGTTCGCGAAGAACCGCTTCCCGTCACCGTAGCGGCCACCGAACCAGTTGGCCCAGCTCACCGCCTCGACGCCGGGCACGGCCTTGAGCCGGTTGGCGTACGCGAGCGGCAGGGGAAAGACGATGCCGGTGGCGTTCGTGGCCACGAGGCGCCGCGCGCCACCGAACTGCGCCGTCGCGGCGAGCGTCGTCACGACGGTGCGGAGCGAGGCGAACAGGAACAGGGCCAGCGCCACGCTCGCGATCGTGAGGAAGGTGCGCCGCTTGTGGCGGCCCAGGTTCGCGAGCACCAGCGGGAGGTATTTCACGAGGCCGCTGCCTTCTCGATCAGGTCGCCCTTTTCGAGGTGGAGCACGGCCGTGGCGCGGTCCGCGGCATGCGCGTCGTGCGTCACGATCACGATCGTCTTCTGGAACTCCGCGTTGAGCCGCTGCAGCAGGCTGAGCACCTCCTGGGAGCTCTTGGCGTCGAGCTGGCCGGTCGGCTCGTCGAGCAGGATCAGCGTCGGGTCCGCCACGATCGCGCGAGCGATGGCGACCCGCTGCTCCTGACCGCCCGACAGCTGACGCGGATAGTGATCCATCCGATCCTCCAGCCCCACCACGCCTAGGGCGATCCGCACCCGCTCGTCCCGATCCTTTTTGGAGAGGTTCGTGAGCAGGAGCGGCAGCTCCACGTTCTGGTAGGCCGTCAGCACCGGCAGGAGGTTGAACGACTGAAACACGAACCCGACGTTGCGCGCCCGCCAGGCGGCGAGCTGCGCCGGACGCATCGCGCTCACTTCGGCCCCGCCCACGCGCACCACGCCGCTCGTCGGCTTGTCGAGCCCGGCCAAGAGGTTCAACAGCGTGGACTTCCCGGAGCCCGACGGACCCATCAGCGCGGTGAAGCTCCCCGCCTCGATGTCGAGCGTGAGCCCGGTGAAGACGTCGATGCGCTGGGTATCGCGCTGAAACGACTTGTGAACGTCGCGGATTTCGACGAGTGCCATAACGGATCTGAACCGGTGACGAGGTGGAGGTTAGGGCGACACTCGCACGCGCTGCCCCTCACGGGGATTGTCGAGGCCGCCGACCAGCAGCAGCTCGCCCCCGGCGAGCCCCGAACGAATCTCGCGCAAGTTACCGCTCACGGGACCAGCGTCAACGTCGCGCCGGGTGAGACGACCGTCCCGCACGATCCAGACGACGGCCCGGCCTTCCTCGGAGCGCACGGCCGCCGCCGGCACGGTGATACGGGCCGGCGCGACGGGCGTGCCGGCAGGCATGGCCGGCGCGGCCTCCTCGAGGAATTCAACCTTGGCCCCCATTTCGGGGAGGATCCGCGAGTCGCGGTCGGCGATCGCCACCTTCACCTGCACGGTGGCGCGCTGGCGGTCCGCCGTGGGCACGACCTGCCGCACCGTGCCGCGGAACGCCGTGTCGGGGTACGCATCGAGCGTGATCGCCGCGCGCTGGCCGCTCCGCACGCGCGCGATGTACGCCTCGTTCACGTCCACCTCCACCTCGAGCGTGCGCAGATCGGCCATGGTGACGACGGCACCGCGCGTGAGGCCGCCGCCCACCGACGGCGCCACCACCTCACCGACCTCCGCCTCCTTGCGGAGCACGGTGCCCGTGAACGGGGCGCGGATGACCGTGTTTTCGAGGGTGGCCCGCGCGAAGTTGAGCCCGGCGACGCCCGCGTCCACACGCGCTTCCTGCGCGTGCACACGCGCTTCGCCCTGCCGCGCCCGACTGTCGGCGGCTTCTACGTCCTGCAGCGACACGAGATTCTCGTTCCGCGCGCGGATGTCCTCCACCCGGGCGAACTCGCGCTGCACCTGATCGCGGTCCGCCTGGAGCTCGATCAGCGTCGCCCGCGCGCTCGCGAGCTGCGCCGCCGCCTGGGCCACGGCGGCGGCGTAGTCCGCGTTGTCCAGACGGGCGATGACTTCGCCCTGTTGCACGGACGATCCCTCACTCACGGCCAGGAACGCGAGGCGTCCCGGAATCTTCGCGGACACGGCCGCTTTGGTGCGCGCCACCACATAGCCGTTGGCGACGACGCTGACGTTCCGGCCCCCCCCTCCCCCGCCCCCACCCCCCCCGGCACCGCCACTCAAGGACGCCGTCACGACCTGGACCGGCGTCGGCGACCCGCGCTTGAGCCACAGGACGGCAGCACCGATGACCACGACGGCCGCCCCGGTGAGCCAGAGCGCGCGCTTGAAGGCGCGCTGCAGCGCCGGGGGAGGCTGATCGCGGTCGATGCGCAGCTTGGCGAGGTCGGAGACGGTCGCCATCGGGTCGGCGTGGAATCTAGCGAGCGACGGCGGGATCGCGCAGCGCCCCGGCCGCCGGGACGGTCACGCGCCGGCAGGTTCGGGCGGCGGGCTGCCCAGCACCGGCCCACGCGCGGGCGTCTTCTCTCGCGTGGTGCTTTCGGCCGACGGCGCGGCCGGCGCTGCCGGGGGCGGCGGGATCGGCGGCAACGGCTTGCCGGCCACGACCAACTCGACGTATTCGCGGTCGAGGGTCTCGCGCTCGAGCAGCGCCGCCGCGAGGCGGTCCAACGCGTCGCGGTGCTCGGTGATCACGGTCCTGGCGCGCTCGTACGCGTCGTTGAGAATGCGCTTCACTTCGGTGTCCACCAGCTCGGCCGTGCGCTCGGAAATCTCGCGCCGCTGCACCACCTCGCGACCCAGGAAGATCTCCGCTTCCCGATCGCCGATGGCGATCGGCCCGATCGTATCGCTCATGCCGTACTGCGTGACCATGCGGCGGGCGACGTCGGTGGCGTGCTGGATGTCCTGCGCCGCCCCGGTTGTCACCTTCTCCGGCCCGAACACGAGCTCTTCGGCGACGCGCCCGCCGTACGCCATGGCGAGGCGTGCCTGGATCGACTGCTTGGTGTACTTGTGGAGCTCTTCCTCGGGCAGATACGCCGTAATCCCGAGCGCGCGGCCGCGCGGAATGATGGTCACCTTGTGCAGCGGGTCCGAGCCCGGGAGGTTGAGCGATACCAGGGCGTGCCCCGCCTCGTGATAGGCGATCAGGCGGCGCTCCTCGTCCGACAGGACACGGCTGCGCCGCTCGAGGCCGAGCATCACCTTGTCCTTCGCGTCCTCCAGGTCCTGCATGTCCACGGCGCTCTTGTTGCGCCGGGCGGCGAGCAGGGCCGCTTCGTTCACCACGTTGGCCAGCTCGGCGCCGGCGAGGCCGGGCGTGCCTCGCGCGATGAGCTCCAGGTTCACGGTGCCGCCGAGCGGAATCTTGCGCGTGTGCACGCGCAGGATCTGCTCCCGTCCCTTCACGTCCGGCATGTCCACGACGATCTGGCGGTCGAACCGTCCCGGGCGCAGCAACGCCGGATCGAGGATGTCCGGCCGGTTGGTGGCGGCGAGCAGGATCACGCCTTCGTTCGACTCGAAGCCGTCCATCTCGACCAGCAGCTGGTTGAGCGTCTGCTCGCGCTCGTCGTGCCCGCCGCCGAGGCCCGCGCCGCGGTGACGGCCGAC